>CAYNBQ010000004.1:0-70320 GCA_964395275.1 uncultured Verrucomicrobiota bacterium | reverse complement strand
ATCGTCGCGCGCTGAAGGCGCGCCGCAGGAACGGGAGCGAGTTCCGCACCTTCAGCGCGGAGCAGATGGTTTGGGATTGTCATTCCCGGGGCGCTGCCCCGGGCTGACGAGCAATGCGCCTTCAGCGCATGTGCGGCGGGTGATCCTTCGCGGGGCGAGAGAATCGGCCGATGGGGATCGGCCTCCTACTCTGCCGACGACGCCGCTCGGACATCCCAAAGTAGGAGCCCTACCCCTGCCACGCCCTGCATAGTCCCGCGATTCCGGGACGAAGCAGGGTCGGGCGATCCGTGCCGCTCCGCATATCGGGATCGGCCGACCCTCCTCCGCCCCGCACCGCAGGCGCGGGGCTTCCCCCTTCGTTCCGCACCCGCGGAACTACGGAGGACAAGTCGAAGGGCACGTGGGGATCGGCCTCCTACTCTGGGGAGATGTTCGCGGGATCTGACCAGGACGTCGGGCAACGCGGCCTGAAGGGCCGCAACCCGATAGCCCGGGGCAACGCCCCGGGGAATGCGGCGACGCTCATCGTCGCGCGCTGAAGGCGCGCCGCAGGAACAGGAGCGAGTTCCGCGCCTTCAGCGCATGTGCGGCGGGGGTCCTTCGCGGGCGGAAGGGGGACGGGTCCCTTTTACGAACCTCCGCACGGCGTCGGTTCCGTAAAGGGACCGGTCCCCGGCGCCGGCGCGGGAAAGCGCGCGGCGTCGGCGTCCTCCGGGTTCGGGATCGCGGGGTTCAGCGTCCGCCGGTTTCGTCCTCTGCCTTTTCCAGTTCGTCGTACCGGGCCAGGGCGCCGTAGAAGGCCTTCCAGAAGGGATCGATCCGGGGATGGGACAGGTCCCGTTCGCGGCCGTTCTCGACGACCCGGATACCCTGCTCCCGGGGGGTCGCCTCTCCGCAGATCGACGCCGGAATCCCGCGGTCCTCCAGCCGTTGAACCACCTCGGAGGCCCTGGCGGGGCGGCACAGGACGATCAGGGTTCCTTCGCTGATTGCGGCGTACGGATCCATGTCGAAGAGGTCGCACAGGGGCGGAACGGACTCGTCGACGACGATCGCATCACGGTCGACGAGCAGGCCGACCCCGCCGGCGTTCGCCATTTCGTGCAACCCGCCCCAGATGCCGCATTCGGTGGCGTCGTGCATCGCGGAGACGCCCTCGTCGCGAACGCCGGCCTGCACGGCGGTCATGGCGTCGTCGACCACCGACATGCGGTAGAAGAGATCCCGGGCTTTCGCCGCGAACGCGGCGCCGAGGCGGCGGCCGATGTATTTCGGGAACATCGTGGCGAAGATGCCGCAGGCCTCCACGGCGGGTCCCTTGGTGATGATCACCTTGTCGCCCGGCCGGATGAACCGCGGGGTGCAGTAGGCGTCGCGCGGCCCCATGGCGATGAAGGTGGCGCCGCCGACCATCGGGTAGTGACAGTTCTCGTAGCGGCCGGTGTGGCCGCAGACGATGGCCGCGCCCATCTTTTCGCACTCCCGGTGGATGATCTCCCAGACGGTTTCCAGTTCTTCGGGCGTCATTTCCACGGGGAGGTTCAGGTCCATCGAGACGAAGGCCGGGGGAAGGCCCGAGGTGACCGCATCGGAGGCGAGGATGTGAATGGCGAACCACGCGGCGCGTTCCATCCCGTACTCGGGAACGATGAAGATCGGGTCGGCCGTCAGCGCCAGGGCGCGGTCGCCGATTTCGAGGATTCCGACGTCGACGCCGTGTTGGGGGCCGACGACCACCTCCGGGCGTTTCGCGCCGAGACGGGGGTAGATGAGCCGATCGAACGTTTCCGACGAGATCTTTCCGAGTTCCACTTCCATGGGACTGTCCCCTCCTTCGACCCGGCACTATTGAGGAGAAGATGCCTCCGCGCAAGGCGGGGATCGCGCGCTGGAAACGAGCCGGGGAAGCGTTCGGCGGGCGGGAGTGATAGACTTGCCTCGCGGGGAATCCGGGGCGACTGTCCGACGTGGACGGTTTGGAAAGGAAACGTTTCATGAGATTTCTGCTCGCGCTGACGGCCGCGCTCGGGCTCGCCGCCGGTTCCGCCGGCGCCGATCTCGGTTCCTTCCCCCTGGGATCGACGCCGACCCCCACGGGCACGGTCTTCCGGGTCTGGGCCCCTCACGCCGGGGAGGTGAACGTCGCCGGCTCCTTCAACGGCTGGGACACGCTTGCCGATTCGATGACGAACGACGGGGGGATCTGGTCGGTGTTCGTTTCGGGGGCCGCGGCCGGCGCCGAATACAAGTACGTCCTTCGGCGTTCGGGGTTCGGGACGATGTGGCGCAAGGATCCCCGGGCCAAGCGCGTCGTCCATTCCGCGGGCAACAGCATCGTGGCGTCGCCCGATTTCAACTGGACGGACCAGGGCTGGTCCCCCCCGGATCCGGGGCGGCTGGTGATCTACGAACTGCACATCGGCACGGCGGCGGGGTACGGGGACGGGTTGTGGATCTCCGGCCCGGCGCAGTTCGACCATCTGCGGCTGTACCACCTGGACGAACTGGTCGATCTGGGGGTCAACGCCCTCGAACTGCTGCCGGTGGGCGAATTCCCGACCGACTGGTCCTGGGGCTACAACCCGTCCGACATCTACGCCCCGGAAAGCGCCTACGGAGGGCTCGAGGCCTTCAAACGCCTGGTGGACGCCTGTCACGCCCGGGGGATCGCGGTGATCCTCGACGTCGTCTACAACCACCTGGGGCCGACGGACCTCGACCTGTGGAATTTCGACGGCGACCAGATCTATTTCTACCCGGACGACCGGGCCCACACCCCCTGGGGGGACACCCGGCCCGACTACCGCACCTACCAGGTGCGGCGATACCTGATCGACAACGTCCTGTTCTACGCCGCGGAATGTCATGTCGACGGCTTCCGTTTCGACGGGTTCGGATACATCG
Organism: uncultured Verrucomicrobiota bacterium; assembly: GCA_964395275.1. GTDB lineage: Bacteria > Verrucomicrobiota > CALLYA01 > CAYNBQ01 > CAYNBQ01 > CAYNBQ01. Next base: position 67,413 of record CAYNBQ010000004.1, on the reverse strand, counting down.
TCGAGCCGGCGACGGATCCCGAGGGATACGAGTTCATCCGGGATCTCCAGAACGAGCTGGCGGCCACGATGCCCGGCGTCTTCACGATCGCCGAACACGCCGGGTTGCAGCCGTGGGTGACCAGCCCGACGTCGAGCGGCGGCGCGGGATTCCGGGCCCAGTGGTACCCGGAGTTTTCGGACGCGCTGCGGGCGGCCTGTGCGGCGGCGATCTGGGGCGACCCGGACGTGGGTTCCGTGGCCGCCGGGATCTCGGCCGCCGCGGGGCAGCCGTCGGGTTCGGTGGTCTACTACGCCGAATCGCACGACACGGCCGGGGAAACGAACACGGGGCCCAACAAGGGCAAGCGACTGTCGGTCGTCGCCGACCCGGGGAATCCCCAGTCGTCCGGCGCCCGGGCGGTCGGGCGGATGGCCGGAGGCGTGGTGCTCACGGCCCCGGGCATGCCGATGCTCTTCATGGGCGAGGAATGGAACGAGGACGTGCCCTTCGAATCGGCGTGGAACCGCCGGATCAACTGGGGGTTGCGCACGGCCAACGCGGGCGACGTCGCCTTCTTCCGCAAGGCCGTGTCGCTGCGCACCTCCAGGAACGGTTTGCAGGCGGGATCCCCGGCGCAGGTTCATCACGTGAACGACGGGGCCGGCAACGTTTTCGCCTTCACCCGCGGATGGTCCTGGGCGACATCGCTGGTGATGATCTGCAACGTCGGCGGCCAGGATTTTTCGGGCGGATACCGCGTGGGGGTTCCGTACGGCGGGGGGTGGCGGGTCCTGCTGAACAGCGCGGAACCCGCCTACGGCGGGGACGGACCGTCGATCGAGGGGACCTCGATTCCGTCCGACGCGATTTCCTACGACGGCATGGCGCAATCGGTGTCCGTGCCGCTGGGACGCCATGCCTTCGTGGTTCTCGAACCGGCGGGGACCCCGCCCTCGGCCCCCGTTCCCGAGGCGCCCGCCGACGGCGCGACGGGCCTGGATCCGAGGGTGACCCTGCGGGTGAGCGGGTACAGCGACCCGGAAGCGGATCCGCATGCGGCCACGCAATGGCAGATCGCGACCGATGCCGGGTTCGCGGAAACGGTCTTCGACAGCGGCGCCGACGCCGAACATCTGACAACGATCCGCATGGCCTCCGGCGTTCTGGGCCGGGGGATCGAATACTTCTGGCGGGCACGCTTCCAGGACGGACGCGCCGCCTGGGGGCCCTGGTCCGAGGTGCGGCGATTCACGACCGAACCCGCCCGCGGCAGCATGCTGGGCACCTACTGACCGGCCGGCGCGGGTTCCGGGACGAAGGCGCGCGTGATCTTGCGGGCCGCCACCGGCCGGTAGACCCGCGCGGAATCCGACCGGAGATCCCCGACCCGGGCGTCGTCCACGAACATCACCTGGCCCGAGGGACACTTGCGGAGGGAATCGACGTCCCGCACCCCGAGACCGCCGTAGAAGAGCACGAGGGCCTTCGTCTCCCAGTCCTCCGAGCGGTATGCCCAGACGTAGCGCGCGTCGGACGCGGCGCGGACGGCGCGGAGGAAGGCCGCATCGCCCTCCGGCATCGGCTGATGCCAGAAGGGCGGGCAGAGGAAGAGAACGACGGCCGCGATGCCGGCCGCGGCCGGGAGCCGATCCAGGAAGGCGTTCCAGAGCCGTTCCAGACGGGGGAGGACCGCGATGCCCCGGGCCGCCAGAGGGGCCGCCGCGAGGTAGAAGGGGATGAGGTAGCGGGCGTACGGTGGGTGTACCGGCAGGATCGCGGCAAGGGCCACGAGGGCGAACCCCAGGTTCACCCGGAAGAAGAGGGCCTCGTCGTCGGTTCCGCCTTCTCCGATCCGGGGGGGGCGGGCGATTCCGAGAACGAGGAAGGGGAGCCACGGCCAGTACCGCAGGAGGATCTCGCGAAGGTAGAAGATCCACGTCGACGATCCTGCGGACGCGTCGACGAGACGTTCCGCCATCTCGTGACCGAGATAGATCCGCCAGAACGGCGTCCCGACCCGCAGGGTCATGACGATGTGCCACGGGGCGGCGACGAGCAGCAGGCCGACGGCGGCGGCGACCCACGACCGGGCCCGGGGGAACCCCCGGGACCGTCGCAGGAGAAAGGCTTCGAGCAGAATCACCGGCCACGCGATCAACGCCGCCGGTCCCTTGGCGAGGATGCCGATGCCCGAGGCCGCGCCGGCGAGGAACCAGGGCGTCAGGCGGTTGCGCCGATCGATCCCGGCGCCCGCCGCCGCGAGGGCGGCGAGGATCGAGAAGGCCACGGCCGATTCCATGCGGCAGGCGACGGCGTTTCGTGTGAAGACGTAGGTGCCGAGCAGCACGATCGCGGCGCCCCGTCCGATGCGGGAGCCGTACCATCGGCCCGCGGTGACGGCCATCGCGGCGGCGGCGGCGGCGGCGAAGAGCACCGAAGGGAGCCGGGCGGCGAACTCCGTGAACCCGAAGATGCGGAAACTCCCGGCCGTGAGCCAGAAGAGCAGGGGGGGCTTCAGCAGGTAGGGGGAATCCCCGAAGAAGAGGGGGAGGAACCCGCGTTCGACCGCGGAACGGGAGATCGCCGCGTAGAGAAGGGAATCCAGCCGGAGCGTCCCGCCGCGGGCCGTGGGCAGGTAGACGGCCAGGGCGAAGAGCGCGACGGGGAACCAGGAGGCACGCGCCCATTGCCGGACCCGCCGGGCGGTTGTGGGAACTCCTTCTGGCATGATGGAACGGATCCCGGCAGGGGAAAGGGGGTCCCCACGGGTTCCCCTTGCTGGTTGTACGAACCTCCCCGGGCGGACCGGCTCAGCGCACGCTGCTGTCGAGGAACCCTTCGAGTTGCCGGATCCGGATCGGGTGGCGCATCTTCCGCAGCGCCTTGGCCTCGATCTGGCGGATCCGTTCGCGGGTGACCTTGAACCGGCGGCCGACCTCTTCGAGCGTCCGGGAATACCCGTCGCCGAGGCCGAACCGCAGGCGCAGGACTTCCCGTTCCCGCGGCGTCAGCGTCTCGAGCACGTCGCTCAGCTTCTCCTTGAGCAGGGCCTGGGCGGCCATCTCCGCGGGATTGTCCGCGGTCTGGTCCTCGATGAAATCCCCGAAATGGGTGTCGTCGCTGTCGCCGACCGGGCTCTGCAGGGAGATCGGCTGCTGGGCCATCTTCAGGACCGCGCGGACGCGTTCGACCGGCAGGGCCATTTCCTCGGCCATCTCCTCGGCCGTCGGTTCGCGTCCGAGTTCCTGGACGAGCTGTTTCTGGATCCGCATCAGCTTGTTGATCGTCTCGATCATGTGCACCGGGATCCGGATCGTGCGGGCCTGGTCTGCGATCGAGCGGGTGATGGCCTGGCGGATCCACCAGGTGGCGTAGGTGGAGAACTTGTATCCGCGGCGCCACTCGAACTTCTCGACGGCCTTCATCAGGCCCATGTTGCCTTCCTGGATCAGGTCGAGGAAGGAAAGCCCGCGGTTCGTATATTTCTTGGCGATGCTGATCACCAGCCGCAGGTTCGCCTCGACCATCTCGGTCTTGGCCTGCAGGGCCCGGCGCATGCGTGCCTTGAGTTCGTCGTGGTTCGCGAGGAACTCGTCGGTGTTCATCCGCATGAGGACCTCGAGCCGGCGGATCCGGCGCTGTTCGCTGCGGATCGCCGCGGTGTCCTTTTTCGAGGCGGATTTCAGCTCGGCGAGCCTGGCGCGGGCCTCGAGGAACTGCGTCCGGTAGGCGTCGGTGCGGTCCACGAACTCCTCGATGCACTTCTGCTTGAAACAGAAGAGCTGCAGAAGGTCTCCGAGGCGTTTTTCGGCGCGCTGGTAGGCGCGGACGGCCTTCTCGCGTTCGGCCTTGGAAAGGCGGCTGCGGATCGAGGCCTCGTAGAGTTCGCGGGCGCGGTCGTCGGCCCGTTCGACCCTGGCGATGAGCCTGGGCAGGTTGTCCATGTAGGACTCGCGGGAATCGACCTTCTTGTCGAGGACGATGCGGTCGAACCGTTCCCGGCCTTCGAGGAGGCGCCGGGCGAGCGCGAGGTGCTCCTCGGCGACGAAGCCGAAGCGGACGATCAGTTCCCGGACCTCGATCTCGGCGATCTCGATCCGCTTGGAGATCTCGACTTCCTGCTCGCGCGTCAGCAGGGGAACCTGGCCCATCTGCTTGAGGTACATCCGGACGGGGTCGTCCAGGATGTCGAGACGGGCCTGCTTGGTCTCCTCGTCCTCGCCTCCCGCGTGTTCCCGGCGGTACTTCTCAACCTCGGAGGCGTCGATGATGTCGATGTCCATCCCGCGCAGGAGGATGATCACCGAGTCGAGTTCTTCCGGCGACAGGGCGCTTTCGGGGAGCGCCTCGTTCACGTCGTTGTAGGTCAGGTACCCCTGGTCGTTGGCCTGTTTGATCAGCTCTTTGAGCTTCTCGTTGCGTTCTTCCCGGTCGATCTTTACCTTGACGTATTGCTTCGCCATTGTAACGGAGACACACCCCCACTATTATAAGAATGCGGGCCCGCGCGGCGGAATGGGACCCTGAGGATGAAAGCTAGGGCCAGCCCCCGGGGGTGTCAAGGGACGCAGCCCCGGAGATTTCGCTCCAGCGGCCGCAGGGAGCGTTCCCGGCGGATCCGTTCCTGGAGCCGTTCCTGGGTCTCCCGGAGTTCCCCGGCGCCGCCCCCGGCGGCGGAGAGTTCCACGAGCCGGCGTTTCAACGCCTCGATTTCCGTGCGGATCCGGCGCAGTTCGAGGGCATCCAGGCAGTCCTGGAGCAGCCGGCGGGGGTCCCCGGCCCGGATCGGGTCCATCAGGACGGCCGTGATGGTCTTCTGGGCGTCGGGATCGGTTTCGACCTCCGCCAGCAGGCTCAGGTGCCCTTCCCACCGGTCCTCCCGGAGGAGACGGAGGATCCGGCGCAGAAGCCGGCCGGCCGGCTCCTCCGACAGGCTTTCTTCGGGGATCTCTTCGGCGAGGTCGGCGGCGCTTTCCGGTTCCCGCAGAAGGAGCCCGAGCAGGATCCACTCGGGATCCCGACCGGCCTGGATCCCGGCCGCCTTCGATGCGGGAGCGTCGTCGGCTGCGGCCGGGGCCCTTCGTCCCGGGGAGCGCGACAGGCGGGATTCCAGGGCGTCGCGCCGAAGCCCGGTCCGATCGGCCGCCCGCACGAGGTAATCGTCCCGCAGGATGGGGTCCTCGATCCGCGAGAGGAGGGCGACGATCTCGTCGGCGATCCGCATGCGGCCGGCGGCCTGGGCCAGGCTGTGGTCCTTCAGCAGGAGGTCGATCCGGAAATCGATCATCTCCACGGCGTCGTCGACGATCCTGCGCAGGGCGTCGACGCCGTCGCGCCGCAGGAGGCTGTCGGGATCCTCGCCGGCCGGCAGGCGGGCGATCCGGGTGCTGATCCGGGCGGACAGGAGCGTTTCGAACGATCGCACGGCCGCCTCCTGGCCCGCGCGGTCGGCGTCGAACAGGAGGACCGCTTCGTCGGCGTAGCGTCTCAGGAGCCGGGCATGGTCCGGCGTGAAAGCCGTTCCGAGAGGCGCGACGGTCTCGGGCATGCCGCTCATCTGGGCGCGGATGACGTCGATCTGGCCTTCGCAGACGACGACCCGGCGTTTCTCGAGGATGGCCCGCCGCGCCCGGTGCAGTCCGAACAGGAGGCGTCCCTTCACGAAGATCGGCGTCTCGGGACTGTTGATGTACTTGGCCTCCTTCGCTTCCGGATCGAGGACGCGGCCGCTGAAGCCGACCACGCGGCCCCGTTCGTCGGCGATCGGAAAGATGAGCCGTCCCCGGAAGCGGTCGTAGGGACGGCCGCCCCCGCCGGACGGCGGCATGGCGAGACCGGCCTGCACGAGCTGCTCGGGCGACCATTTCCGTCGGACGGCCCAGGAAAGGAACCCGTCCCATCCGGACGGCGCATAGCCGAGGCGCCAGGCTTCCGCCCATTCGGCCGGAAACTCCCGGCTCTCGAGGTATTCCCGGGCGGGAGCGCCGTCCGGCGAGGCCAGTTGCCGGGCGAACCATTGCGCGGCCTCTTCGTGGAGTTCCAGCATCCAGTCCCGGACCTCCCGCTTCCTGCGTTGCGCCGGGTCCGGGGCCTCGATGACGATCCCGGCCCGCTCGGCCAACCACCGGGCGGCCTCGGGGAAGGAGAGATTCTCGTAGAGCATCACGAACTTGAAGACGTCGCCCCCGACCCCGCATCCGAAGCAGTGGAAGATCTGCATGGAGGGGTTGACGTGGAACGAGGGCGTCTTCTCGTTGTGGAAGGGACAGAGCGCCTTGAAATTCGCGCCCGCGCGCTTCAGGGGGACGACGGATCCGACGACATCGACGATGTCGTTGCGCACCCGGATCTCCTCGATCTGGTTGTCCGAAATGAAACGCGCCATGAGACGTGCCGGCTCCCCCCGTGGAACTCGCCCCGATCGCCCGCCGCGTCCGTTCAGAGCGGCAGCCGGTCCGGGTGCAGATCGATCTCCTCGTCCGGGATCTCGATCGGTTCGATCGTATCCTCGTCTTCGGCCGGTTCCTCCCGCGGTTCGGGTTCGGCGGCCTCATCCTCCGGCCGGTCCTCGGACGGGATGTATTTTTTCTTGATCTCGTTCAGTTCGGTGCAGACCGTCGGCGCCTTGGCGACGGTGAACGCGGCCAGGGTCGAGTGTTCCGCGATCGTTTCCGCAAGCGGCTGCAGGAGCGGTACGAGGGTCATCCCGACCAGCGCCAGCGCCAGGATCACCGCCGTTTTCAGGGCTCCCGCGAAGGCGCCGCCGATCGTTTCGAGATGTTTCACGAAACTGATCGTCAGGATCTTGTGGACCACGGTGCGCACGAACCAGCCGACCGCCCAGATTCCGACGAAGATCACCGCGTAGCTCAGGAAGGGGACCGCGGCGCCCTTCATGGAGGTGTGTTCCGCGATCCAGCGGGCGGGGAGGGCGTGGCAGCGGTTGGCCACGACGAAGGCGACGACCAGGGCGGCGACCCGCAGCAGTTCTCCCGACAGGCCGTTGCGCCAGCCCCGCCAGAAGCCGACGAGCAGGACGACCAGGATGGCGATGTCGAGAGGGTGGAACATGGGGTTCGGCATTCCGTCCGGAGGATAGGGCGCGGCCGCACCGGACGCAAGAAAGCGGAGCGAGACGGACCGGTCGGGGGGCGCCGCGGATCGATCGGCGGGGTCAGGGGCTTCGGCGGGAACCGCCGGCGTTGATCTGAAGCCATCGTCGCACGTCCCGCGCCAGGGGGTTCTGCGGATCGAGTTTCACGAACCATTCGTAGTGGTAGCGGGCCTTGTCGATCGTGGCCGGGTCGCGCCGGTAGATGTCGCCGAGGGCGACGTGCGCGGTCGCGTCGCGGGGATCCGATTCAAGGATCTTGCTCCACTGGAGGATCGCCCCCTGGAGATCCCCCATCTTCTCAAGCAGCAGGGCGATGTTGTGCCGCGCGTCGACGTATGCGGGGCGGATGCGGATCGCCGCCAGGTAACAGCCGATCGCTTCGGGGTTTTCTTCCCGTTGGCGGTGGCAGATGGCCAGGTTGTAGAAAGCGCGGGCCATCTGCGGATCGAGGCGGATCGCCTCGCGGTAGAGGGCCATCGCCTCGTCCAGATTCCCCCGGCGTTGTTTCTCGAAGGCGTCGCGGAACCGCGCCAGCGCTTCCGATTTCGCCGGGGCCGACGTACCGGCCCCGGGCAGCTCGGGCACCGGCCAGGGCCACGGTTCGCCCGGTTTCGAGTCTTCGCGGACCAGTTCGACCAGGCGCGCCCGGACGGCGACGTTCTGCGGGTGTTTCGGGTGCTGCACCAGGAAGGTGACGTAGGCGCGGCGGGCCTCGTCCCGCATGCCGAGTTTCCGGTCGTAGATCTGCGCGAGAAGCAGGAGAGGCTGGGCGGAGTCGGGCGAGAGTTCCGTGATCCGGCGCAGGTAGATCGCGGCCGCGTCGTTTTCCCCGAGTTCCATGGCCAGGTTGGCCGCCTGCATCAGCGCGGCCAGATCGTTCGGGCTGCGGTCGACGACCTGTTTCCAGGCCGCCAGGGCGGCCCTGGAGTCCCCGTCTTTTTCCCGGAGTTCGGCGAGCTGACGCAGCGGCGCCGGGTCGTCGGGGACGAGATCGGCGGCCTTCCCCAGGGCGGCGTACGCCGATTCCCGGTCGCCCCGCAGCAGGTAACGCTGAGCGAGGGCCTGGAAGAGACCGGCGGCCTCCGCGTTGTTCCCCGCTTCGAGGGCCGCGTTGGCCCTGGCGATGATCCGTTGTTCCGGGGTCGGCGCGGGCGGCTTCGATGTCGTGGTCGTCGGGGACGCTGCCGCGGCCGTCGTTCCGCCCGTCTCGCGTTCGAGGCGCGCGATCGCCCCTTCGACGGCGGCCCTCAGAACCTCGTCGCGGGCGGCCGGCAGGAAGGCGCGGTAATGTTCCAGGGCCCTGGGCGGGTTCCGCAGGCGGCCGTCGTAGAGACGCGCCAGTTTCAGGTGGGCGACCGCCAGGGAATCGTCCAGGGCCAGGGCGCCCAGGAGACGCCGTTCGGCTTCCACGGGTTCGCCCGAGGCCAGCGCCATGTCGGCCAGCACCAGCGAGGCGGCGCCGCCCAGGGAGGGATCGCCCCGCTGGATGACGGCGAGCAGCGATCTCGAAGCCTCTTTCGTCCGGCCCAGCGCGGCGAGACAGCGGCCCCGGGCCAGGAGGGCGGCGGTGTCCGCGCCGTCGAGGGCGACGACTTCGCCGTAGGCCTCGGCCGCTTCCTCGAGCCTGCCGAGATCGACCAGCGTGTCGGCCAGCCCTCTCCAGGCGTCGGCCGAGGAGGGATCCCGTTTCACGGCCTCGCGAAAGGCCGCTTCCGCGCGGTCGAAATCGCCCGAGTCCCGCAGGGCGCGGCCGAGCAACACGGCGGGTTCCGCGGAATCGGGCAGGCGCCGGCAGGCCGATTCGAGGGGCGCGACGGCTTCCGCGGGACGGCCTTCCTCGAGGAGGGCCCGTCCCCGGGCCAGTTCCGCGGATTCGTTCCGCCGGCAGCCGGAAGGGAGGAGAAGGATCAGGGCGAGGAAGAAGGATACGGCGCCGTTTCCGGCGACGCGCGCCGGCCGCGTGCGGAAAGAGGACTGTCCATGAGGCGTTCGGTTCGTTCGCACCGCGTCTCCCCCTGCGCCGAAGGACCCACGTGCCGTGGGGTCGCGCCCCGTGTTTACGTTTCGCCGCGGGCGGAGTCAAGAGAACCGTCTTCCCGGCGGACCGCCCGTCGGGCTCCGGGAGGATTGGCACGTGCGCTGCTCGAAAGAGGGCGGGAGGTGTAGCAGGACGTTCCGGGGGTTCACCGACGCGGGCAGGAGGGTAAGAATTCCGTGAAAGGCTCTCGTCGAATGCGGCGCGGGCCGGGGCGATGGAAGGGGGCACCACGACCCGGAGAACGGGCGGTCGACGGGGAATACGCCGGAGCGGCGCACCGGTCGGGCAGGACGGAGCGGGGATTCACGCTCGTCGAAATCTCGATCGTACTCGGCATCATCTTCATTCTCGCTTCCCTGGCCTATCCCTCGATCCAGAAGGTCCGGAGCCGGACCCACCGCCAGATGTGCATCAACAACCTCCGCCAGATCTATTACGCAAAGGAGCAGTGGGCCATGGCGATGGGGAAGACCGACGGGGAATCCACCGATGAATCCGCCGTTCTTTCCTACATCAAGGAGCCGTTGGCCTGTCCCTCGAACGGGACGTACGACTACGGCGTCGTCGGCGCCAATCCGACCTGCGACATCGCCGAACACGAGCTGCCGTAGGCGAAGGTCCGCCGCGCAGCAGGTGCAGGGCTGCGGCGGAGATCGTCTGCGGGGATGCGACGGCGCGCGGCTCGGCGTCGCGCTCCCGCCTTTCGCAGATCCGCGCAACGGTTCTCACTTGCGCCAAATCGCCGCTCGGCCGTATGAATGGGTCGGCGAGAATCGGCCGTTGGCGGCGGGAGGGTTCGTGCGTTGGCCAAACGAGGGTTGGGACGAGGATTGGATGCCCTGATGGGCGCCGGGGCCGCCGAGACGGGGGCGGAGCAGGTCGGGTCCGGCCCCCAAGGGCTGCGCATGATTTCCCGGGAGCATCTGCGCCCCAGCTCGGTGCAACCGCGCCGTTCGTTCGACGAGGAATCCCTGCGCGAGCTGGCCGAATCGATCCGGGAACGGGGGATGGTTCAACCGATCGTGGCCCGTCCGGTCGACGGCGGCTACGAGATCGTCGCGGGGGAACGCCGATGGCGTGCTGCCGAGGCGGCCGGGCTGTCGGAGGTGCCGGTCCTGGTGCGCGAGTGCACGGACGGGGAAGCTCTCGAGCTGGCCCTGGTGGAGAATCTCCAGAGGGAGGATCTCAATCCGATCGAGGAGGCGGAGGGATATCGCGTCCTGGTCGAGGAGTTCGGTCTGCGCCAGGAAGACGTGGCCGACCGCGTGGGACGGAGCCGGTCGGCGGTGGCAAACTCCCTGCGTCTGCTTCGCCTGCCCGAGGAGATCCGCGGATGGATTCAATCCGGGGACCTTTCCGTCGGCCATGCGAAGGTGCTCCTTTCGATCCCGGAGGCGGCCGCCCGGACGGCTCTCGCGCGGCGATGCGTGCGGGACGGCTGGTCCGTCCGGATGCTCGAGGCCTTCGTGGAGAAGGCCCGGGGCGGCGGATCGAAACGCGCGCCGCGCCCCCGATCGGAACGCGACCCGATCCTGGCCGACGTGGAAAACCGGCTTCAGCAACGGCTCGGCACGAGGGTCCGGATCGATGCGAAGGGAGAGCGCGGCCGGATCGAAATCGAATACTACTCGGCGGAAGAACTGAACCGTCTTCTGGAACTGCTGGGTCTGCCGTTCGATGGATGAAACGACGGTTTCCCCGCCCGGAAGCGCCGGTTCTCCCGGCGACCGGAAACAGGAAAAGGCGCGGCGGCACGAACGGCTGGAGAACCTTTTCTTCGTTCTCGATCTCGTTCTGACCGCCCTCATCCTCTGGATCTTCCAGGTCAGCGGCGCCTCCGCCTCCCTGGCCCGCTGGGCGGAGGGAGTCGTCGGCTGGCGATGGGCCGCCCGGGGGCTCTACCTGGCGATCGCCACGACCGCGTACATGGTCGGGTTCATTCTCCCGTACGACTTCTGCACCGGCTACCTGCTGGACCGCCGGTTCGATCTGACGCCGCAGTCGCCGGCGGGTTGGCTTGCGGACTTCGGCAAGCGTCTCGTCCTGAACGTGATCCAGATGGTCGTCGCCATGGAAGTGGTTTACGTCTGCCTCGATCTGGCCGGATCCTGGTGGTGGTTCTGGGCGGGGCTGATCTGGTTCGGGCTCGGCGTTCTCCTGACCCAGCTCTACCCGGTCCTGATTCTTCCCCTGTTCCACAAGGGCGAACCGCTGGAACCCGGTCCGCTCCGGGAACGACTCCGCGAGATGGCCCGGAGCGTCGGCGTCCGCCTGGTCGGCGTGTACCGGCTGCGTCTCAGCGACAAGACCCGCCAGGCCAACGCCGCCTTTGCGGGACTCGGATCGACCCGTCGAATCCTCCTGGGCGACACGCTGCTCGACCGGTTCCCCGACGAGGAGATCGAGGTCGTCATGGCCCACGAGATGGGCCACTACCGCAACCGGGATCTCTGGCGGCTGCTCCTGGTGAACGGGCTGGTCATCTTCGGCTCCTTCCTGGCGGCCGACCGGTTGTTGCACTGGGTTTTCGCGCGGTTTCCCTCCCTGGGGATCACCGAGATCGCGGACATCGCCGGCCTTCCGCTCTTCTGCCTCGTACTGGGCGGGTGCCTCCTGCTGGCCATGCCCCTGTTGAACGGGTACGCGCGCCGGCGCGAACGCGCCGCGGACCGTTTCGCATTGGAGATGACCCGCAACGCGGCGGCCTTCGTCCGGGCGATGGAACGGTTGGGACGACAGAACCTCGCGGTCTTCGATCCGCACCCGGCCGTCGAATGGCTGCTCCACAGTCATCCATCGCTGCAGCGGCGGATCCGGGCCGCCCGCGAATGGGCCGAACGAAAGGGGATCGACATCCCGGCGGCGGAAGGGGCCTGTGAATGAACCGGTGGGTTCGGCTGGCGGCGGTCGCCGTCGTTTCGGCGGGATGCGGAGGGCGGGCGGAACGGAGAGACGGGGGCATGACTTCGAAATGGCCCGAGAGCGTGGACGGAGAGGCCGCCCTTCGGCACGTGGAGGCCCAGGTGGCCATCGGCGAACGCCCCTCCGGGTCCGAGGGGATCGTCCGTTGCCGGGAGTACATCCGCCGGGCGCTGGAAGGCTTCGGCCTCCCGGTGGAGGAACAGAGGGTCCGGCGACCGACCCCCCTGGGGGAAATCGAGTTCGTGAACGTTCTGGCGACGATCCCCGGCGATTCCGACCGGTTCATCCTGTTGGGGTCCCATTACGACACGAAACGCCTGCCCGGGATCCGTTTCGTCGGCGCGAACGACGGCGGGTCGTCGACCGGATTGCTTCTGGAACTCGCCCGCGTGCTGCAGGCGGCCGGCACGCCCCGGTTGACCCTCCGGTTCGCCTTTTTCGACGGCGAGGAATGCATCGTGCGATACGGTCCCGACGACGGCCTGGTCGGCAGCCGCGCCCTGGCCGGGGCGTGGGAGCGCAGCGGCGAACTCGACCGCATGGAAGCGATGATCCTTCTGGACATGGTCGGCGACCGGGACCTGACCCTGACGCTGCCGACCGACGGCGATCCGCGGCTGATCCGGCTCGCGTACGAAACCGCCGAACGGCTCGGGTTCCGGGATCGTCTGACCAGCCTGGGGAGCGAGGTTCTGGACGATCATGTTCCCTTTGCGGACCGGGGGATTCCCGCGATCGACCTGATCGACTTCGAGTTCGGCACCCGGCCGCTGGCCAACGACCTCTGGCACACCGAGGGGGACCGTCTCGATGCGGTTTCGGCCGCGAGCCTGGAAACCGTCGGCCGTCTCACCCTCGGCATGCTGCGGTCCCTGATGGAGACGGGGGTCGAGGGCGTCGGCCGGTGATTGCGCGCGCTTCCGGAAACGCGTCCGTTTCTTCTCTCCGCCCCTGCGGACGGGCTTCGCCGGTCTCGCGGATCCGTGGGGCGGAATCGCCGGGCGTGCGGTCCCCTGCGTCTACATCCCGGCGCCGGGCGAGGGGCCGAGTCCGAACGATCGGACGATCTCCAGGAGGTCGGTTACGGGCAGAACGAGTTCGGATTGAACGACGGCGTCGCGGAATCGGGCGAATCCGGAAATATCCAGCGACCGGTCCCTGAAGAGCGCCGCCGGATCCGGTTCCGTCCCGGCCGCGCCCTGGAGGGCGGGGGCGACGGCCGAGACGTAGGCGCCCAGCGAGATCCAGAAGCGGATATTGGCGTCCGAGGGCACCCGGGCGAGGTGGCTCTGGTAGCGGGGCGACGCCGTGAACCGCGTGGAACGGTTTTCCAGGATCCGGGAAAGGGTCTGGTTGAGGGTGGTCAGTCCGTCCATTCCCGTCGTCACCACGGCGTAGCCCGGGATGCAGGCGACGTACCCGGCGGGGTTGTCCCCGTAGAAGGTCCGGATCGTCCGCCACGCCTGGACGGAGGCCGGGGTTTCGTTTTCGGGTTCGGAGAAATGGAACCTGTCGATGTCGTATCCCCGGTACTGGGCGACGTTCGTTCGATAGGTGGAGGTCAGGCCCGGGGGGATCATCGACCCGGTGATCAACGGCAGGATCTCCGGGTCGGAATAGAGCGTGCGCAGGGCGGTGCGGGCCCGCTCGGGATCCTTCACCTCGTAGATGAGGAGCGTGCGGAATCCGCCGCTGCCCGGGGGGTTGGCCAGGAGCACGTTCAAGCTGCTTCCGACGGAAGCTTCGCCCCACGCATCGAGCGCGGCGGCGGTTTCGCCGGAGAATTTCAGCGGTTCGTCCGACGCGTTCTCCAGGGAGGCGAAGGCCGAAAGGATCCGGCGCCATTCCTCCCCGGTGAGCCGGACCGAGGATCGGATGACGCCGATGCTCTCCTCGGGGACGAAGCGCATCAGGTCGCTTCGGCCGGGGCTCTGGCGCGAGATCCACTGCGAAAGCGGGCTCTCCGGTCTCGCGGCCGCGCCCCATCGCAGCCGCAGGCGCCCGGTGCCGAAGGCCAGGGCGTTCTCGACCGCTTCGAGCTGATCGAGCATCGAACCGAGGACGGCGCGCAGCCGCCCGGTATCGAACGACGCCGCGGCGGCAAAGGGCTGTTCGTCCCCCGTGATCCGATCGAGCATCGCCCGCAGCTTTTCGGGGCGGAGATGGACGACGAGATCGCCCTCCAGGATCTCCCGGGGGGAGACGCCCTCGCTCTTCAGGGTCCGCATCACCAGGTCCCGATCGTCGGCGCCGACGGTGAACCGGCCGGCGTTGCCGACGTAGAACCGGATCGTCTCGGCGTGACGGTAATCCTGCAGATCGGGGTTCTCGCCGGCGCGCAGGGCCGCCATGTACCCCTCGCGGTCGAAGACAAAGGATTCCTTGACGAACTCCTTCACCCGCGAGGCGGCCGTCTCCGGGTTGAGCCGGAGGCCCTGGACGGGATCTCCGCCGACGGACCGGATGAACAGCCGGGGGTCGGTCGTCGTCAGGGAGAAGGCGTACGGTTTGGCATGACGTTCGGGGTCGAGGAAAACGACCGTGAAGGGGCGGGTCAGGTCGATGCCGCCCAGCGTGGGGTTCTGGAAGAGGCGGTCGCCGATCAGGGGCATGATCATGCGGGAACGGAACCCGGCGGGCGCCAGGATCGTGTCCAGGCGTCCGAAGAAATCCGAGGGGCGGGGAACGCGGAGGTATCCGACGGCCTCGTCGCCGGCGGCCTCGTAGAGGCGGCAGTCGCCGGCGCCGAATGCGGCGGCCGCACCCAGATGCAGGAGAACCATCGAAACGCCGAGGAGGCGTCGGGAGCGGGAAGAGGTTTTCATGGATTCTCCTTTTGCCGGGCCCGGGAGGGACCGGACGGAGGCGGCGAAGGGGGGCGGGGAGGGGAAGGGCCGCGTTCGGCGTCTTCGGGTTCGGTCGCCTCGCGGATCCGTTCGAGAAAATCGTCGTCGAGAAAATGGCGTCGGACCAGGTCGCGGTTTTCCCGGCGGGCTTCGGCGCGGATTTCCCGCAGGTCGTGCACGGCCAGGGCCAGAACGGTCATCACCAGCAGGAAACAGGATCCCCAGTAGAGGAAGAAGATTCCGGGAGAGAACCGTCCCTCCAGAACGGTGATTCCGAGGACGAACTGCGTCATCGCAACGCCGAGCAGGATCGAGACGAGGATCCGGCGGGCGGCCTGGCCGCGGGAGAAGACGTGGGATTCGGGCCATGCCATCAGTAGCGGTCATCGCCGACGGCCGACTCGTCCTCCTCGGATCCGTACGCCGGCTCGTCGGGATCCTTCATGGCCGGATCATAGCGCAGAACGGCCGGGTTGTCTTGTTCGCCGGTGTGGCGGAAGGCGGTCCGGGCCCTGCGCAGAAGCCGCACCGGCGTGGGCGCGTCCTGCGGGAAGAGGGCGAACCCGATCCGCACGGGCCCGGGGTCGGCGATGGCGCTCGGATCGGGGTCCACGGATTCGGCGGCCTTCTTCAGCAGGGCGAGGTAATCGTCGACGGCGTCCGACGGCAGGGCGGCGGCCACGGCCAGGGCGTCGGTGGCGATCCGGGTCGCGAGGTCTTCGGGACGCCCGACCCGGACGATCTCCCGGATCGTCCGTTCCATGTGATCGCCGTCCGGGCCGGTCGTGTCTGGGAAGGACCGGCCGAGGACCGCGACGCAGACGCACGCGCCGTTTTCGATTCTGTGCTGGAACATGATCGATTCGAGTTCGCGCAGAAAGGGTTTCACGGCCAGGGCGCCGGTAACCGGATCTTTTCGAAGGCGGCGCAGCCGCCGGCGCTTGCGCCGATCGGGTTTCTCCTCCGCCGGCGGGGGAGGGGGAGGATCTCCGCCGAGGTTTTCTTCGGCCTCCTCGAGGAGTTTCGAGATCGACCGCGCGCCGCGCGGCCGCGGTGCAAAGGCCAGGCCCGCGCGCCAGCCGGTGTCCGACGCGCCGCGCGCGACCCGCAGGGCGCCTTCGGGCGACGTGGCCAGGACGAGGGCGATCCGGGTTTCCGACATTCGTCCGACGACGTCGCGGTTTCGCAGGAAGGGCCGGAGCCGGCCCAGGCGCTCGCGAAGGCCCTCCGGAGAATCCGCGTCCAGGACGAGAACCGAGGGCGGATCTTCCCGGTCCAGCAGCGTCGCTGCGGCCCCGAGAAAGGGGTCCGGGCGCAGCAACCCCGTTTCGGGGTCGGTCGTGGCGGCTTCTTCCTTGCGTTCCCGGCGCCAGAGGCCGATGACGAACGCGATCAGGAAGGCCCCGGCGATCGACGCCAGCACGAACTGAATCGGTACGGGAACGTACCGGCGGGTGTCCGCCAGGAGGATCGGCCAATGTTCCGGCAGGGGAAGAAGCGTCGGCATGGCGCGTCGGGTCCCGGCGTCAGACGATGACGGCGCCGTCCTTCTTGTCGAAGAAGTGGGCCTTGCGCATGTCGAAGACCATCTCGAGCCGCTGGTTGACCTCCGCCTGCACGCGCGAATCGACGCGTGCGACGAAGGGGGTGGCGCCCGTGTTCAGGTAGAGGTAGACCTCCGATCCCATCGGTTCGACGACGTCCACGGAGGCCGGGACGATCCAGTCCGGGTTCGGCTGGTTCACGTAGAGACGGTCGCTGATCTGTTCGGGCCGGATGCCCATGACGATTTCCCGGTCGACGTGGGATTCGAGGGCCCGCTGCATGCCCTCCTCGACGCGGACCCGGAAGAAGGGTTCCCGGAACCAGAAGCCGTTGCCGTCCCGTTCGATCTTTCCGTCGAAGAAGTTCATCGGCGGACTGCCGATGAATCCCGCCACGAAGAGGTTGGCCGGCTTGTCGTACAGCGTCAGGGGATCGGCGACCTGCTGGATGACGCCGTCCTTCATCACGACGATCCGGTCGCCCATGGTCATCGCCTCGACCTGGTCGTGCGTCACGTAGATCATCGTGGAGGACAACCGCGTGTGGAGCTTGCTGATCTCGGTGCGCATCTGCACGCGCATCTTCGCGTCGAGATTGCTCAACGGTTCGTCGAAGAGGAACGCCTTGGGTTTGCGGACGATGGCGCGGCCGACGGCCACCCGCTGGCGCTGGCCGCCGGAGAGGGCCTTCGGCTTCCGGTTGAGCAGCTCCTTGATCCCGAGGATCTCGGCCGCTTCGTTCACGCGCTTCTCGATTTCCGCTTTGGGATAGCGGCGCAGCTTCAGTCCGAAGGCCATGTTCTTCCAGACCGTCATGTGGGGGTAGAGCGCGTAGTTCTGGAAGACCATGGCGATATCGCGATCCTTCGGGGGGACGTCGTTGACTTCCTTGCCGTCGATGAAGACGCGCCCTTCGGTGACTTCCTCCAGGCCGGCGATCATCCGCAGGGTGGTCGACTTGCCGCAACCCGAGGGGCCGACGAGAACGACGAATTCCCGGTCTTCGACTTCCAGGTTGGCGTCTTTCACGGCGACCACATCGCCCGGAAAGACCTTCGTGACATGCTCCAGAACGACCTTTGCCATCGTCCGCTCATCTCCATGGGGTCGGTGTCGTGGAAGGCCTTGGTATCATGGCCCCGCGGCCCGTGTCAAAGGCGGAGGGCCGGAGGCCCCCGCGGCGGCCCGGGCCTGCGGTTGCGTGGTCATCCCGCCAGGTTCACCGGGTCCGTCGGGGTCCGCTGATCGGCGACGAGAAGCCGGATCCCGTTGCCGCTGCGCCGGCGAAGGGCCTCGCGCGCGTAGTCCAGCGCGGTCTCCGGATCGTTGCATTCGGCGCTGAGATGCGCCAGCACGGCCCAGCGCAGCCGCGGGGAAAGGGCCGCCTGCAGGAGGGCGGCGCCCTGGCCGTTCGACAGATGCCCCTGGGAACCGAGAACCCGCTGCTTGAGCGACCAGGGGCGGGGCGATTCCTGGAGCATCTCCGGTTCGTGGTTGAACTCCAGAATGACGGCGTCGCATCCGCGGACGTGTTCGGCCACCAGGTGCGTGGGCCGGCCGAGATCGGTGACCACCGCCAGGCGCGCGTCGCCGTTCTCGATCCGGAACCCGACCGGGTCCATGGCGTCGTGGGATACCGAAAAGGGGAAGAGGCGGAAGCCCGCCGCCTCGAACTCCCGTCCGGTGGAGAAAAGGCGGAACCGGCTGCGCTCGAGTCGCGGCCAGATCGACTGCAGCGCGTTGAACGTCTCGCGGTTGCAGTAGACCGGGGCCCGGCAGCGCCGGAGGAGAACATCGAGTCCGCGCGCGTGATCGGCGTGTTCGTGACTGATCAGGATGCCCTCGACGTCTTCCAGCGGGATGCCGGCGGCCTCCCGCAAGCGGTTCTCCACCGCGCGGCACGAAAGCCCGGCATCGAGGAGCAGAACGCCCTTCGAATGCGCGACGACCGTGCTGTTCCCCCGGCTGCCGCTGCCGAGCACGCAGAACCGCATCGAGTTTTCCTCCGTTGGTGCGTTCATCATCGGAGCCGGCCTGTGCGGGGTCAACCCGATACCGGCTCGACGTTGCGGGAAAGACGGGGTAAGGTGGCGCCACACGCGGAGGAACTGCGATCGAGCCGGCCGGCGGCCGGTCCAACCGACGGGAATCCGAGAAGAGAGACGATGCCTCAACAGGGACTTCAACAGGTTCAGCGTCTGTCGCAGGTGCAGATCCTGGCGCCGCAGCTCCAGCAGTCGTTGCAGGTGCTGCAGGTGCCGCTGCTGGAATTGCGGCAGATGGTGCAGGAGGAGCTGCGCACGAATCCGACGCTCGAGGAGCGTCCGGTGGACAACGTGAACCTGGAGATCGAACCGGGGATCACCGAATCGAACGACAAGAAGAAGGAAAACGAGGTCGAAGACGATTTCCAGAAGGAGTTCGAAGAGCTGGCGCAGCTCGACGACGAGTGGCGGGAATACTTCTTCCAGAGCAGCGCCGTGCGGCAGCCGAGTTCCGAAGACGAGGAACGGCGCCGGTTCATGCTCGACAGCATCGTCAAGCAGGAAACGCTCCAAGACCATCTCCTGGCCCAGCTGGAGATGACCGATCTGGACACCCGCAGGAGGCGGCTGGCCGAGCTGGTGATCGGCAGCATCGACGATTCCGGCTATCTCTCCTCTTCCCTGGAGGATCTCGCGCACGCCTCGGGCCTGGAGCCGAAGGATCTCGAACCGATCCTGGAACTGGTGCAGTCCTTCGACCCGGTGGGGGTCGGCGCCCGCGATCTGCGCGAATGCCTCCTGCTGCAGCTCGACCGGGTCGGCCAGGGCAAGACGCTCGCCGCCCGGATCGTGGCCGGACACCTGGACGCCCTGGGCAAGAAACGCTACCCGGAGATCGCCCGCGCCCTGGGCGTGTCGGTCGACGAGGTCCAGAAAGCGGCCAACCTGATCGCCACGCTGGAACCCAAGCCGGGACGGGCCTTCAGCGCGGAACCGGATCACTACATCATCCCCGACGTGGTCGTGCGCAAGGTCGACGACGAATACGTGGTGATCCTCAACGACGAACAGATCCCGCACCTGCGCATCAGCAAGCAGTATCGCCGGCTCATGCGGCAGGAGTCGGCCGATCCGAAGACGCGCGACTACGTCCGCGACAAGATCCGTTCCGGGAAGTTCCTGATCAAGAGCATCCACCAGCGGCAGCAGACGATCCGCAACATCGCCGTGGAAATCGTCCGCCACCAGCGGGAGTTCCTGGAAAAGGGGATCGGTTATCTCAAGCCCCTGACCATGGCGCAGATCGCCGAGCGGGTCGGCGTCCACGAGACGACGGTAAGCCGGGCCATCTCCGGCAAGTACATGGAGACGCCGCAGGGGATCTACGAGATGAAGTTCTTCTTCTCGCCCGGCTACACGACGGATTCCGGCCAGCAGATGTCGAACGTCGCGGTGAAGGAGACCATCGCCGACCTGATCGCCCGCGAGGATCCGACCCGTCCCCTTTCGGACCAGGAGATCGTCGAGATCCTCAAGGAACAGGGCGTGAAGATCGCCCGGCGCACGATCGCCAAGTACCGCCAGGAACTGAACATCCTGCCTTCGAATCTCCGGCGGCAGTATTGATTCCGAGCCTCTCCGCGCGGCGGGGTCCGGGGATTTGACCCTCGAAGCGGCCCTTCTTACGGTTTCCCGTCCCGATGACGAACGATCCCCAGAACCGCGTCTCTTTTCACACGCTCGGTTGCCGGTTGAACCAGGCCGAGAGCGCCGCGCTCATGGACGCCTTCCGGCGCCGGGGCTGGCGGATCGTGTCCTTCGAGGAGCCGGCCGATCTCTGCGTCATCAACACCTGTTCGGTCACCCACGTCAGCGAGCAGAAATGCCGGCAGGCGATCCGCGCGGCGATCCGCCGGCATCCCGGGGCGCGGATCGTCGTCACCGGATGTTACGCGGAACTGGCGCCGGCGGCGCTCGGGAAGATCCCGGGCGTGGACCGGGTCGTCGGTACGGCGGAGAAGATGAGACTCCCGGACCTGTTGACCCGCGGCGATTCCGCCGGGGAAACGGGGCCCTCGCGGCGGAACGGGCCGGAACCGTTCACGCAGGAAGGCGCAGCGGACGATCCGCAGAGCACCCGCGCGCACCTGAAGATCCAGGACGGCTGCAGTTTCGTCTGTTCCTACTGCATCGTCCCCCGGGCGCGGGGTCCGGCCCGCAGCCGTCTCCTGGCGGACGTGGAACGGGAGGCAAGGGAACTGGCCGCATGCGGCTACCGGGAGATCGTCCTTACGGGGGTGAACATCGGCACGTACCGTGACGGGGATCGACGGTTGCGCGACGTTCTCGACCGTCTCGCCGCCGTCGAAGGCATCGAGCGGATCCGGATCAGTTCCGTGGAACCGGCGACGGCCGAGGAAGAGGTTCTGGAACGCATGGCGGCGAACCGCCGGATCTGTCGGCATCTGCACCTGCCGCTGCAGAGCGGGGACGACCGGATCCTGGAACGGATGCGGCGGAAGTACCGGGTCCGGCAATACGAATCGTTCGTGAACCGCGCGGTCGAACGGATCCCGGGGCTGGCGGTCGGCGCCGACGTCATCGTCGGCTTTCCGGGCGAGGACGGGGAGGCGTTCGAACGGACGCGCTCGCTGGTGGAACGGCTGCCCCTGGCCTATCTCCACGTCTTTTCCTTTTCGCCGAGACCGGGGACGCCCGCAGCCGCGTACCCGGATCGTCCGGATCCGCGCGTGATTTCCCAACGGGCGGGGATCCTGAGGGAACTCTCGGCCCGCAAGCGGACCGCCTTCGCCGAAGGTCACCTCGGACGGGAACTCGACGTTCTTTTCGAGGACCGGGACGCGGCGGGACGGCCCCGGGGGCTCACCGACAACTACCTCCGGGTGTCGGCCGACGGCGGGGCGGCGGCGTCGGAAAACGATCTCGGCAGGGTGCGCGCGACGTCCGTCCTGGACGGCGGCGCCCTGGCGGGAGAACTGCTGGAAGGAACCCTCCGTTGAACCTGATGCAGACCGACTGGGTCGACGTGGCCCTGCGCTACCTGATGTTCATCCCGATCCTGACGGTGCACGAGTGGGCCCATGCGTGGGCGGCCCACCGGTGCGGCGACGATACGGCGAAGTCGGCCGGGCGGATGACCCTGGATCCGATTCCCCACATGGACCGGTTGGGCACGGTGATCCTGCCCCTGCTCGGGTTGATCACGGGCGGCTTCATCATCGGCTGGGGAAAACCGGTGCCGGTGAACCCGGCGCGGATGCGTCATCCGAGGCGGGACGACGTCCTGGTATCCCTGGCCGGGCCCTTCTCGAACCTGGTGCTGGCGTTTCTCGTCCTGGGGACGATCCGGATCGCGCTGCTGTTGCCGTCGGCGCAGTCGGCCATCGAGTCCTTCGCTTCGTACGGACTGGAAATGGCGTTGATCTCGATCTTCCTCGGGCTGTTCAACCTGCTTCCCGTCCCGCCGCTGGACGGATCGCATCTGTTGCGCCACGTCGTCCGCATGAGCCCGGCCACGTACATGCGGATCAGCCGCTACGGCTTTTTCGCGGTGATCGTTCTCTTCGTGGTTTTCGACTTCGGCCGTTGGCTGGGCATCGCCGCCTTCTGGGGGCTGGCAGGGATGATGCGGCTCCTGGGGTTCCCCGCCTGACGGCGGTTGCCCCGGGCTGAGGACCGGCGGCCTTTCAGGCCGCGTTGCTGCGGATCGCCCCGCAGACGCGGGGCTCCTACTTTGGGGTATCCGAGCGGCGTTGTCGGCAGAGTAGGAGGCCGATCCCTCCGTGCCCTTCGTCTTGTCCTCCGTAGTCCCGGAGCCTCGGGACGAAGGAGGAAGTTCCGCGGCCTCGGGACGAAGGAGGAAGCCCTGCGCCTGCGGTGCGGGGCGGAGGAGGGTCGGCCGATTCCGATATGCGGGGCGGCACGGATCGCCCGAACGGGGTCGGGCTCCTACTCTGTTGAGATTTCCGGCGGAGTTCATGGAAACCAGAGCAGGAGGCCGATCCCTCCGTGCCCTTCGAAGTCCCTATGGGACGAAGTAGGGTCGGCCGATCCCTTCATTCCCGCGAAGGACGACCCGTGGAGCCGGACGCCGCCGTCATCCTGCGGAATCGAAGCCGCATTGCCGGAGGGCTTCGTACAACCCGATCGCCACGGCCGTCGCGAGGTTCAGACTCCGCACGGCGGATTCCAGGATCGGGATCCGGAGCCGGCGATCCGGAAACCGCGCATGGAGTTCCGCGGGAAGACCGCGGGTCTCGCTGCCGAAGACGAGGTGATCGCCCGGCCGGAACCGCGCCGACGTGTAGAGCCGGTCTCCGGCGGTGGTGAAGAGCCAGGGCCGGCCCCCCGATTCCTCAAGCGAATCGAGATACGTCGCCAGGGATTCGTGGTATCGCAGATCGACCCACGGCCAGTAGTCGAGGCCCGCGCGGCGCAGGCGGCGTTCGTCGAGACGGAACCCGAGTTCTCCGACCAGGTGCAGGGGGCATCGGACCGCGGCGCAGAGGCGGGCGACGGTTCCGGTGTTCGGCGGGATCTCCGGTTCCACGAGAACCACGTGAAAAGGGCCGCTCCGCACGGGATCGGGATGCGAATTCCGGGAATCCGTTCGCATGGCCGGGTTCTACCAGCAGCCGCCGCTTCTGACGAGGGATAGGGTGGGGGGAAAGCCGACACCCCGAACTGGCAAGAGAGGGGCGACATCGGCCGTCTCGAGCGGCGGGGTCTTGCCCTTGCGCGCAACAGGGCGGGTCCGCGTCCCGACGGTTTCGTGGATCCTTCCTGAGACGGGGGGACGGCCGTCTTGTGCGGCGGAACCGTCCGACCCGCCATCAATCGGTGAGGAGGGGTCCGGTACAGTCCCGGGCGATGGGCGGCGCATCACTCGCCCGAAGGATCGAAACGTCCCTCCAGGATTCCCTGCACCGATAGATCCTCGTCCAGGTCCGGCCAGTGGAGGCCCGTGCCGTTGCAGATCAACTCGACATTTCGGAGTTGATCCAGGGTGGCGTTGCGGAGTCGACGACTCTTGCTCACCGGAAAACGGATCACGCGATCATCCTTGAGATGGACGCTGACCCACCCTCGGGTCACGCGAACGCGCCTGGCTCTTGTCCGGAGATCAGGGACCGAAGACTTCATGCCACTTCCCCTTGATGAGGTCCGAATGTTCCCGGATCATCTTCTCAGCGGCCGCGAGTTCGCGAACCTTCATGTTCTCCGCATAGGCGAGCGTGATCGGATGCATCCAGAATTTCGCGAACCCTCCGGCGCGCCTCACGTGAACATGCATCGGCTCGTGTCCCTCGTTTATGTAGAAGAAGAAAACGTATCCCCTGCTGCGGAAAACCTCGGGCATGGCATAACCCCCATGTCTGCGTTCCGCGGACCGAAATGATATCGCATCCTCCCGTGATTTCCCAGTCCCGGTTTTCGCGGGAGTATGCGCTGGCTCGTGTCATTGTTCTGCCGGAAGGGGTTCCCACTGTGCGGGAACAGCGGGCTTGCGACGGTTGTTGGTGACTCCCCGCCGGATATCGGATATTCGACTCCCGGGTACGAAGGGCCGCCGGCGCACGTCCCGGTGATCCCCGGGGTCGGGGGAGCGCGGGGTGGGACTTACGGATCCGTTTTCAGGAGGACATCCGATGAAACGACGACGGACGGCCGGTGGGTGGTTGCTGATCGTGATGGCGCTGGGTCCGTCGCTGACGGCGGCGCCCGCGTTGCCGGGACGCCCGTGGTTGCTGGTCCGGTTCGAAGGGGTCGAGTCCGTCCGGCCGGGGTTCGCCGAAACGGGGCTGGGTCGGATGCTGAACGATCCGGACATCGCTCCGTCGATTCGGAGTCTCGGCGAAACGATCCGGGGCCGGATCGGGGACCCCGAGACGATCGACACCCTCAAGGCGTTTCTGTCGGCGCCGTGGGCCGTGGGCATCTATCCGCCCCTGGAAGGGAGCGGATCCGCGGAACTCGTGCTCAGCGCGGAGGTGGGGGACCGGGCCGAGCTCTTTCGGGGCCGGCTGCGCGACGCCCTTGCCGCAGAGATGGGAGAGGACGGGGTCGAGAACCGGACGATCGGGGACGGGAAGATCGAGGCGTTTCACGTCGTCGGCCGGGAAGGCGCCGACTGGTTCGCGGCCGCGGGGGATCGGTTGGTCAGCGCTTCGAACCCGGATCTGCTGGTCGAGGCGCTGAGTTCCGACCGGCTCGATCCCCGGATCGGGGAGACTTTCGCCGGGCTGGAGACGGGGCGGCCCGTGGCGGAGGTCTTCTTGGATGTCTCGGAGATCGTCTCCTACCTCCGGGCGGCGCAGCCGAAGATCGCGCGGATCGCCGGGGCGTTTTCCCTGGACGAACTGGATCGGTTCGTCGTGAAGATCGGTTTCGACGGTTCGAGGATCCGGGGAGCGGGGATGTTGCGGTTTCGCGGGACCGAAGACGGCGAAGGGCGGTTGCGCGGCCTCTTCGAGGAACGGCCGATCACCGACGACGATCTCCGCCGGGTGCCCGCAGGCGCGGCGGCCTTTTCGGTGGTCCGTTTCGATCTCAAGCCCTGGTGGGACTACGTCATGAACGGCCTGGTCGCGGCTCGTCCGGAGACGGTCCTGCGGATCGCCGCGGCGTCGACTCGTCTTTTCGAGGCCACGGGGGTGGATCTTCAGCGGGATCTGGTGGAGGCCCTTGGGGACACGGGGTTCTTCTATGCGTCGCCGGCATCGACCGCCGGCGCGGGAGGGCTTTTCCCTTCGAGCTTCGCGGGATCGACGGCCGCGTGGACTCTGCGCGACGAGGACGCCTTCCGCACGTCGCTGGGCCGGCTCCTGGCGCATCTTTCCGAGGTCTGGGCGAAGCGGGGGGCGGGGAACCCCCGGACGGCCGCCTGGCGGATCGAGCGGTCCGGGGACGGGGACGCGGAGATCTGGTCCCTTGCGGGCGCGGGATGGTTCGTCCCGTCGGTCGGCGTCGGCGGCGGCCGGGTCGTCGTCTCCCTGCATCCGGAGGTCTGCCGCGCCGAACTCGCGCGGGACCCCCGTTCCGACGGATCGATCCTGGATGATGAAGCCTTCGCCGCGCGTTGGGCCGCTCTGAAGGACCGGGGGGTAACCTGGCTCCAGTGGGAAGACCTCGGCCGCACGTTGCCGGGGATCTACGGTTCGCTGCTTGTCGCGGCGCCGGTGATCGCCGCAGCCGCGGGCGGGACCATGGATCCGTCGAACCTTCCCCGGCCGGAATCGCTGACGCCGTATCTCGAACCGGCGTTCGCCTGGCGATGGACCGAGGGGGACGCGGTGCGTTTCGAATGGGAATCCCCCGTCGGTTTTCTGGGAGCGGGAAACCCGATGGACCCAACGGTGTCGTCCCTCGGCGCGGCGATCGCGTGGCCGGTGCTGGCGCGCGCTAGGGATCGGGCGCGCCGATCGGCCTCGCAGGCGAAACTCGCCGCCGTTGGGGCGGCGCTGGAATCGTACGGAGCCGATCACGGAGGCCGGTACCCGGCCCGGCTGAAGGATCTCGTTCCGAAATATCTTCCGGATCCGGGGATCCTGGAAACCCCCTGGGGCGGATCGTATCTCTACCTCTGTCCCGGGATCCGGCCTGCGAAAGTCGAGAATCCGTCCGTGATTCCGGTGGTGATTCGGGACGGCAGGGGATCGCGTCGCGGACGTTCGGTGCTCTTTCTCGACGGCGCTGTGCGGTGGGTACCGGAATCGGACGTGCTCGACCTGATGATGCGCGGATCGCGTGCGGCGACCGAGAGCCAACCCTCCGAAAGGCCGGCCGATCGATGAACTCCGCTCACCGCCCGCCGAACCACGCCGTGCGCATCCGCCCCTGGGAGATCCCGCTCTACGCAGGGGTGGCGATTCTCTTCTTCTCGCATTTCACCGACTGGACCGGCTACGACCGTGTGCTGGAGACGCTGGGACGCGATCCGGGCGCGGGGTTCGTCGGACACCTGGCCCTGTCGGTGGGGGTCCTGGCTTTCGCCTTCTTCTACGCGCCGGAGCGGTCCTCCCGTTGGACGTCCCTGGTTCTCGGTGCGTGGGCGGTGCTGGGGATCGCGTTGACCCATGTCGCGCAGGGGCCGCGATCGATCGGCCCCTGGGCGGCGGCCCTGGGTTGGGGGTTGTTGCTGCTGTGCGCCGTGTGGGGTCTGTTCGTTCCGCGGGAGGGACGGGGGATCCGGATCGGGAGCGGCGGGAGATCGCCGTCCCGGCGCGGAAAGCCCGGGGGCTGATGCGGCAACGAAGAAACGGGATGAACGCCGCAGGACGTCCATCCCGTTCCGGGATCGTTGCGAAGGATGATGTGCCGATCGGCGCCGGCTACCGGATCAGTTGGAATTCCGCCCGGCGGTTCAGCCGCCACGCGGCCTCGTTGTGCCCCGGATCGACCGGGTCTTCTTCGCCGAGACTTCTCGTCTGGATTCGCGCGGGATCGACGCCGGCGGCGATGAGATAATCCCGGGCGGCCTGTGCGCGGCGTTCGCCGAGCGCCAGGTTGTATTCCCGGCTGCCCCGCTCGTCGCAATGTCCCTCGATCAGCACGTACTCGTCCGGATTCTGCAGCAGGTAATCCGCCACGGCGTCGAGGACCGGCATCTGATCGGGCCGGATGACGGCGCTGTCGAAGTCGAACAGGACGTTCTGGAACTGCCCCTCGATCGTTTCCAGGGCCGCGCCTTCGGCGGGACGCGCGGCGAGGGCGTCTTCGACGCCGGGTTCATAGGCCAGTCCGGTGTTGAAATCCTCGATTTCGGAAATGCTGCCGTCGGCCTGGGTCCATCGCTCCTGGGCTCGCGTCTTCGGCTTGCCGCATCCGGTGACGAAGCTCACCAACACGATTCCGATGACCAGTTCGATTCCGATTCTCCGTACGGTCGACATCGACTCCTCCCGGGCCCAGGCCCCCGTTTCTTACCCGCAACTTCTCCCATCGAAGCGTCCTGCAACCGCCGGGTTGCCGACGCGGGAACCGGTCTCCCCGGTCCGTTTCGCGGGAAGGATACGTTCCACGGCGTCACGATGCACGCGACACCTGCCAGAATCGAGCATGAAATGCGGGGAATCAAGTCCCAAGGCGGTCGGCGGCGGCCGGTCCGCCGCGAAATCCTGCGAAAGAGAGCGTTGCGGAGGCGAATCCGCGTCGCGCAAGGGAAACGGGGGCGTTCCGGCTCCGGCAGGTCGTCCTTCGCGGGTCGGGATCCTCCGCGCCTCGTCCGGGTCGATCAGCGCGGCGACCAGGCCGGGGAATGGCAGTCGCCCATGTTCCGCGTGATCGGAACGATCTTTCCGTCGCGGGTGTCCAGAATCACCAGGTCGGACCGGTACCGGACCGTGCGGCTGCAGACCAGGTGGACCCCGTCGGGCGCCCAGGAGGGATCCTGGTAGTCGGCGTCGGCCGGCGTCAGGATACGCGCCTCGCGCGTGTTCGGGTCGTAGAGGGCGGTCCGGTACCGGCCGCCCCGCCGCGTCACGAAGGCGATCAGCCCGTTCGCCCTCGACCAGTCCGGTTCGACGTTCTCGCTGCCGGTGCGCGTGATCCGCTGGGGCGCGCCGCCGTTGGAGGAGATCATGTACAGTTGGGGCGTGCCGGCCATGTCGGACACGTAGGCGATCCGGCGGCCGTCGGGCGACCATGTCGGCGAGGCCTCCCCGGCCCGGGGGGTTCGGGTCAGCCGCCGCGGGGTGCCGCCGGTCAGGGGCAGCAGGTAGAGTTCGGGATTGCGGTCCCGGCTCAGGGTCAGGGCGATCCACCGGCCGTCCGGCGAGACGGCGGCCCCGCTGTTCAACCCGGGGAAGGCCGAGATCCGCCGCCGTTTTCCTGCGGCCAGATCGATCAGGTAGACGTCCGGCCAGCCGAGCCGGTAGGAGGTGTAGACGATTTTCCGTCCGTCCGGGGTCCAGGCCGGCGCGACGCTGATCGACCGGTCGCGGGTCAACTGCCGGACCCGGTGCCCGTCGTAGTCCATGATGTAAAGTTCTTTCTTGCCGGTCCGGTTCGAGATGAAGGCGATCTTCGTCCGGGCGATTCCCTTGAGGTCGGTGAGCGTTTCGACGATGTCGTCGCTGATCCGGTGGGCCAGGGCCCGGAGATCGCCTCCCTTGTAGCTGCGGCCCTGGATCTGGCGGGTTGTCCCCCCGGCGAAGATCCGGCAGACGGCCGCGGGCGAGCCTCCCTTCGACTCGGCCGATCCCCGGACGATGTAGTCCGCGGACGCCGGGGCGGCCATTTCGAACGATCCGTTGATCGCGAGATCGTTGCGGACGATCTCGGCCAGGGCCTTGCCCTGGTCGCCCGAGAAGGGGCCGATCGCCAGCCGGGGCCGGCTCGTCGGGCTCTTGACGACCTCGATGTCGGGTCGCTGTGCGAAGACGGCTGCGGCGGCGAAGAAAAGGGGGAAAAGCGCGGCGGCGGCCGGACGGATCGTTCCTGGTTTCACATCAATCTCCGGGTTCCACTCTGAAGGCGACGGTGATTTCCTTGTATCTTGTACCGAGGGCCCCCGGCAAGGGGGCAAGGCGATCGACCGACCGGACGGCTTCCAGCACCGAGTCGTCGAACTCGCGGTCGCCGGAGGACCGGACGATCCTCGTGCGGCTGATCGATCCGTTCTTTTCCACGCGGATCGTCACGTCGCATTGCAACCCGCGGGGGGCATGGGGCGGAGGACGCCACGCCCGGTAGAGGCGTTCCCGCACGGCGGAGTAATACCAGGAGACCGGACCCGATCCTCCCGGGGCGCCGCCTGCGGGCCCCGTCGCGCTTCCGGGGGTCGGCGCCGCGCCGACGCGGTTCTTCAGGCGTTCCCGCAGTTTCTTCGTGTCCAGGACCGGCCGGCTCGTCGTGCGCCGGGCGCTGGTGGTCCGGCGCGCCGAGGTCGTCCGCCGGGACGTCTTGCGGGTGGTCTTCTTCGTGCTGGACGTTTTCTTCTTCGTTGTCGTCGCCTTCTTCGACGTGGTGCGGCGGCGGCTCGTCGTGCGGCGTGTCGTACGCCGCGTCGTCCGGGAGAAGACGGCCTTCTCCTCTTTCGGCGGCGCAACGGTGGTCACCGGCGGAGGCGGGAGCAGCTCCGCCGGGCTGACCAGGCGGATCACGGCGCCCCGGGGTCTTCGGGGGGCGAACCAGGAAGGCACGATGAGGAAGGCGAACAGGAGGATCGTGTGGGAAACGGCCGAGATCAGGAGACTCCGTCGGAACGAAGGATCCATCGTCGGGTTCTCCCGTCGGGTCACGGACCTTCGCCCCGGGTCACCAGGGCCATCCGCTGGACGCGGGCGTCATAGAGAAGCTGAAGCACCTCGATCACGCGCGAGTATTTCAGGTCGGAATCCGCGCGGACCAGCACGGCGTGCTTGTCGGAGACGGCGGCGAATCCCTCCATCTCCATGCGGAGGGTTTCCATGTCGATCGGGTCGCCGTCGAGATAGAGATTCCCCCGCGCGTCGATCGAGATGGTGCGGGTCTTGTCGGAATCCACGGGTTCTGTCGTCGCCTTGGGCAGGTTGATCTCCACGCCGTTTTCGATCAGGGGAAAGGTGATCACGAAGGTGATCAACAGCAGGAAAGCGAGGTCCATCAGCGGGGTGAGGTTGACCTCGCTCAGATGGGATCGCCGTCGCCGGCGCGCGGTCCGTGGCATCGCCGTAGGCCCCTACCGTTTGTACCGAGTTTCCAGGGCGGCCACGAATTCGGTCGCGAAGTTCTCGATCTCCACCGTCTGGCGTTCGACGTGGTGGATCAGAACGTTGTATCCGATCAACGACGGGATCGCCACGAGCAGCCCGATCACCGTCGTGATCAGGGCGCCGCTGATCCCGGGGGCGACGGCGGAGATCGTGGCGGTTCCCACCACGGCCATCGCGCCGAAGGCGTCCATGATCCCCCAGACGGTTCCGAGCAGTCCCATCAGCGGCCCGGCGCTCACGGCCGTCGCCAACGCCCCGAGGTACGACTCCAGGATGAGGCTCTGCGTGTTGATCTCGCGGTCCACCGCGTCCTGGATCCGGTCGATCTGGCCGACGTCGAGCCGTCCCTCGGGAATCCGGTTCTCCGCGAAGAGTTCCGCGCCCCGGTCCGTGTCGCCGCCGAGTTGCCGGACGGCTTCCTTCGCCCCCGCCCGGTAGACCTCCAGCAGGGGGCATTCGGTGGCATGGAACTTCTGCACGTACGCCGCCAGGGGTTCCTTGTGCGAACGATAGAAACGGAGAAACCTCCGGGCCTCCCGTTTCGCATGCCGCAGGGACAGTCCCTTGTTGATCATGACCGACCACGCGAACATCGAGCCGAGAAAGAGCAGGATGATGATGGCCTTGCTGTAGAGCCCCGATTCCCTCCAGGCATAGGAAAGCCCGGCGGCCAACGGCGGCAGATTCACTGGATGGATCATCAGGAGGGCTGTCGACATCGTTTCTCCCCGGAGCCCGGCTCCGTCGCCGGATTATAGGCCGCCGTACCACGAACGCGAGGGATTCTTCCCCGCCGGGGACGGCGGGAAAGGGGGCCGTCCGCGCCTTTCACGGGGCGGCGCGCCAAGGGGTCTCTTCCACGTCGGACCGGCGGTTTTCAAGGCGCGCCAGTTCGAAGAACAACAGCGACAACCGGTTCAGATAGGGAACGACTTCCCGGGCCTCCGGCCGCGCCGGGATCGCCGCCACGACGTCCCGTTCGGCCCGGCGACAGATCGTCCGGGCCAGGTGGAGCCGCGCGGCGCGGTCCGTTCCGCCGGGCAGAAGGAAGGTGCGCAGCGGCCCGATCTCCTCCTCGACCGCGGCCAGGCGTTCCTCGATCCACGCGAGTTCCCCGTCGATTCCGTCGGCGACCGCCACCCCCGCGAGCACCGAGCCCGCCACGAACAGGGCCGACTGGATCCGCACCAGCATACCGTCGATCTCCGGGTCCGACCGGCCCGGGGCCGCCCGCGCGAACCCGATCGCGGAATTCAGTTCGTCCAGCGTCCCGCACGCGACCGGGATGGGATGATTCTTCGGCACCCGGCCGGCGCCCGGCACCGATGTTTCGCCGCCGTCGCCCGGGTGGACCGGTTTCCGTCGCGGGGCGCTCATGACCCCCTCCCGGCGGGAACCGCAAGCCGCACCAGACGGATCTCTCCCAGGATCCCCGCCGGTTTCAGACGGTATTCCGCCACCCGGTGATCCTTCTCGAAGAAGGAATGCGGCCCCAGGCAGTCGATCCGGTCTTCGTGACCGAGATGATGCGGCCCGTAGAAGTTCCGCAGGCTGTTGTACACGGTCACCTCGATCCGGTTGCGCTCCGTACGGCTTACATCTTTCAAGGGGACGCAGAAGGGACGCCATCCCGCCGTACCGGCCTCCCGTCCGTTGACACGAACCGTCCATCCGCCCCGCAGATCCTCCGCCTCCAGCGCCCAGAACCCGCCGCCGACCGGTTCCGTCTCCAGTTCGAACCGTATTCCGCCCGCGTAGAAGGGCAATCCCTGCGTTTCCCAGCCGGTCAGCGCAAGCATCGCAGGCGGCGGAACGATCCGCGGCGGTTCGCCCCCCCGCAGCTCGACCCCGAAATCTCCGGCCACGTACGGCGGTTCGATCTCGATCCCCGGACGGGCCCGCACTTCAAGGGTCAACCGGTTCGCGCCCCGCCGGATCGGTCCGGGGAGGGGAATCCGGCGCAGATGCACGTCGATCCAGGAGGGCGAATCCGCCGACGGATCCGCCGGTTCGCCGTTGAACAGGATTCGACTTCCCCCGGGCAACGGTTCCAGGAGCAACTCGGCGTTGTCGACCTCGAGATCGCTCTCCCACTCGAAATCGAGTCGACAGGGAAAGTTTGCCGGCAATCGTTGCATCTGTTCCTGGAGATCGAGCAGGAAGGTTCGCGGACCGGGCGGATGTTTCCGCAGGGTCAGGCTCGCGGCATCGAGGATGAGCACGTTCGGTTGGAGCCGTTCCGCGGGGACGGTCTGCCCTTCGGACACGAGAACCCTCTTCTCGACGACCCGCCCCAGGACGCGCGGATCCGGGGACGCTTCGGAGGCTTCGCTGCGCAGCACGAGGAGATGCGACAACCCGTCGTCGAACGGCAGTTCGAACGCGAGTTCGTCCCCGACGCGTTCGGCGGGGACCGAGGAGATGCTTCCGTCGGCCGTTTCCCAGCGTTCCACGAAAACCGCCTCGCGTACGCGGATCCGCGCCCGGAACGGCTTCCGCAGGGCCGAGGTCAGGAACAGGATCCGTTCGTCGCCGTCCCGGCGATACTGGTGCACGATGGACCGGGCCTCTTCCGGATCGTCGGTCTCGATCCGGAACGGGGGATCGAGGGCGTCGTCGATGGCCGCGGCGAGTCGTTCCGGAAAATCCTCGGCGTCCCATTCCCCGAGGTCGATCGCCTTTTCCAGGATCCGGCCGACCCTGTCGGATTCCCTGCCGTCGACCCGCGTGGCCGCGGGCCGGACCGAGAGGATCCGTCCGCCGGATTCTAGGAAACGCTCGAGCAGATCCAGAGTCGTTCCGCGCCAGGTGTGCGCGTGCGGCGCGAGGATCACCCGGTACGACGCCTCGCCGATCCGGATCCGGCCGTCCCCGGCGTTTCCGTGCCGGGCCATCAACTCCTCGTTGCCGTAATCGAAATCGATCTGTCGGGAAAGGAGTTCCTCGGTGATTCGTTCGAAGGATCCGGTCAGCGTGTCGCCCGTCCAGGGATGGCCGTCGACCCGGTGCACGCCGAACCGGCTTTCGAGCGGGTGGAGCACCAGCAGCTCCGGCTCGCGTTTCCCCCGGGTCAGCATCGCTCCCAGCCGTCCGAAATGCAGGCCGAGCGGTTCGGCGGCCGCCCACCAGGGCTGTTGCAGGGAAAGCGACGGCGGGTAATCCCGTTTCCGATAGCCGCGCAGCGAATAATGGAACGCGTGCTGACAGAGCAGGTTCACGCCGAGCGCGTAGAGCCAGTCGCCCATCCATTTCTGTTCGCGCAGGCCGAAATCCCATCCGCCGCCGGCGAAGGTCTCGATCATGATCCGGGACTTGCCGAACTGATGCGTCACGCTGGCCGGCTGTTTCACCAGCACGCGCGCCGACGACCAGAAATCCCCCAGGTCGATGTCCTTGCCGAGATGATCGATGCCGGGCACGTGTTCGTAGAAATAG
The DNA here is from genome assembly GCA_964395275.1 of uncultured Verrucomicrobiota bacterium. Taxonomy (GTDB): domain Bacteria; phylum Verrucomicrobiota; class CALLYA01; order CAYNBQ01; family CAYNBQ01; genus CAYNBQ01. The sequence continues at coordinate 33,833 of CAYNBQ010000004.1, read as the reverse complement.
TGCAGCATCGGGTCGCCCGTGCACTGGGCGGCGCCCGGCAGGGATTCCTCGACGATGTAGTGGCCGGTGAGTTCCAGGCCGTGCCGTTCGCACCATTCGGCCAGTGGCCGCGTGAAGTTCTCCGCGAAAAGCCGCGCCAGGCACCGGTAGTAATCCAGGCGGACGCGGAACCAGTCGCCGACTTCCGCCACCAGCGAGGGGAGCTGTTCGATCAGGTCGCCCCCGTTCTCCTTGCGGAAGAGATCGGGCAGCGCGGAGGTCCAGGGCAGCCGCTGGACGTTGTGCCGCCAGTCCAGCTCGTGGTAGCTCGGTTCGTCGGTGAAGAACCCGGGGATCGTGGTGCCGAACCGGTCGCCGACCTCCCGGGCGTAGGCCTCGTGGATATGGTTGATGAACGCCCGCGTGACCTTCTCGTCGAGGATGTCGACGTAGCCCCGGGTGGAAACCTCCGGGCAGAAGAACCGCTCCCGGTCGTGGACCTCGCACCGGAAGACGAGGAGCCGTTCGATGCCGGGGTCGGTCTCGTTGCGGACGATGGCGCGGAAATCCTTTTCCGTGAGCCGCCGCAGATCGCTCCATCGCCCGTCGCGTTTCGCCCCGCCGAAGACCGCCACGGTTTCCTCGGGAAAGAAGAGGGGAACCCCCTCGTTGCGGTCGAGAGGGATCTCGTCGCAGAAGAGGTATTGCTGCAGCATGTCCGGGCCGAGGGCGTTGACGATCCCGCCGCCGTATCCGCTCGGCCAGTTGTCCTCATCGTAGATCCAGGCCTTCATGCCGCGCCGTTCGGCCTCGTCGACGGCGGCGCGGACGCATTCCATCCAGCGGTCGCTCATGTAGGGGGTCAGGCGTCCCATGCGGGCGTGCATGAAGAAGCCGCCGATGCCGTGGGCGTGCATCTCGGCGATCTGACGGCGCAGCTCGTCGGGCTGGAGATCGTCGTTCCAGAACCAGAACGGCGCCGGGCGGAACTCCATGGCGGGGGGGTGTTCGAAGGGTTCTCGGGCGGTTTCCACGGATTCTTTTCCTCCCGGTTGGGGTGGGGGATCCTTCTATCTCCGATCGCCGCCGGCGACAATCCCCAACAGCCGCCCGCCCCGCGGGCGGGACGAAGCAAAGTTCGGCCGATTCCCCCAACCCGCGAAGGAAAACCTGCCGGATCCGGGACGCCCCCGTCGCGTTCCGACCCGCGAAGGGCGCCCCGCCACGCGGTCGCTCCGTGAATCTCGATCTTTCCGCCCGCGCCATGGCGAACGCAAACGGTCGCCCGAACGGGGTCGGGCTCCTACTTTCTTGGGTTACCGCCGCAGGTTCTGGAAACCAGAGTAGGAGGCCGATCCCTATCGGCCGACCCGTTCAGCCCGCGAAGGAAAACCTGCCGGATCCGGGACGCTCCCGTCGCGTTCCGCCCCGCGAAGGACGATGCGCCGCGCGGCCGCTCCGTGAATCTCGATCGCCCGAACGGGGTCGGGCTCCTACTTTCTTGGGTTACCGCCCCAGGTTCTGGAGAGCAGAGTAGGAGGCCGATCCCGGCTTGCCCTTCGACTTGTCCTCCGTAGTTCCGGATTTCCGGAACGAAGGAGGAAGTTCCACCCGGCGGGCGGGACGGAGTAGGGTCGGCCGATTCCTTCGTCCCGCGAAGGAAAACCCGTGGAGCCGGGGTGATCTCACCCCGGAGAAGGGGAGAGGGACGGGGCCCTTCTACGAAGCTCCGCACGGCGTCGCTTCCGTAAAGGGACCGGGGCCGGCGCCGGTGCGGGAGCGTTTCCCCGAGGCGCGGTTCCTTTCCGGGCCTCAGCGTTTCCGGAAGATCGTCAGGTATTCGTCGGGCCCGCGCCGTTCGGTCCAGGCGTCGCACCCGAGGGCGCGGACCCGGTCGATCAACGGCGCCGGAACGAAGGGGGTCACCAGCCCGTAGGCCTCGCCCGGCCGGAGTTCCCGCACGGCGGCGACAACCTCGCCCAGGGGATGTCCGCCTTCTTCGATCATGGCGCGGGCGTCCAGGACGTTCTTCGGCCGGATCCCCTCCAGCCAGGCGGGACGGTCCCCATCCGCTTCCCCCGCGTCCGGCGGCGGATCTTCCTCCTGTCCGACGGCCCGGCGCAGGCGGGTGATCAGGTCGCCCAGGGAAACGCCGCCGACCCTGGCGGCCTGGTGGATCGTGGTCACCCTCGCCACGGTGCGGCGCAGAACGGGATTGCGGAGCCTGGAGAAGGCCGGGATCGTTTCGATGAGGAGATCTTCCAGCTCCGGCCAGGCGTCCAGGAGATCGCCGATCTTGAGGTCCGGCGTGATCGCCGGTTTCTGCGTTTCGTCGCTCATTTCGAGTCCGCCTTCGACACGTAGTTCAGCAACCGCTGTTCGCCCTTCAGCGCCCGCTTTTCGGTGAGATCCTGGCTGACCTCCAGGGTGCCGAGAAAACCGCCGTCGGCGTCCCGCAGTGCGAAGTACTCGATGCAGAGGAACCGGCCGTCCAGTTCGATCCAGAACCGGGCGTGGTCCTCGCGCCCGTTCCGGAAATCGTCAAGGATCTTCCGGACGATATGGACGCTCTTCGGGGGGTGGCAATACTGGACCTTCCGACCGAGGACGGCGCGGGTCCGGGCGAAGATCCGCTCGCGACCGTGGCTGAAATAGCGCACGGTGTCGTCGGCGTCGACGAAGGTGATGTCGAACGGGATCGTGTTAAGGATCGCCTCGAGTTCCGTCGGGGTGAAGGCGCCGGTCGGCAGGCGGATCCGCCCGGAGTCGGTCGTCGCCGCGGCCGGCGGCGGTTCCCGCACGCCTTCCGGACGCCAGACGGTTTCGGGGGCGACGAGGCAGTAGCCGATCTCCTCGCTGCCGCGGGCGATCTCGTACCACTCCTCGTCGCTCAGCGTTTCCAGACACATCGGCAGAAGGATCTGTTCCTCCTTGTCGATCATCCCCGCAACGGCCTCGACGGCGGGGCGCAGGACGAGATCGACCACGGTGCGGGCTTCCCCGGCGGTGATCGAACCGGCGGCCTCGAGGGATTCGACGGCGGCGCGCAGCAGGGCCCGGGCCTCGTCGTGTTTGCCCCACATGACCGTCGGCGGACCGGTGATGCCGTGTTTCTCCAGGAACGGAAAGACGAGGTTTTCCTTGCGCCGGTAATGCTTTTCCACGTCCGTCAGGGCGTTGAACCGCACGCGGACGTCGTGCATGAGTTCGGAGGCGTCCTCGTCGTCCGGCATCTCCGCCAGGCGCCGGAAGAGCTTTTCCAGGCCCTCCAGTTCCCAGCCGAGGGCCTGGTTCTCCGCGCGCAGGACCTGGGCGGGATGTTCCGGAGGCAGGTCGGGCGGAGGTCCCGAGTCGAGCGCACCCTGCAGGGCGGCGGTGTGGATGTCGCACAGGCGGAGGATCTCGGCCGGATCCATTCCTTCCGCGATGAGTTCCTCCTCCACCTCGACGACCTCGTCGTAGGGAACCCGGCCGAGCAGCTGCATCAACCGGGGGCGCACCGCTTCGGGCGCCTCTCCCGAATGAAGCTGGTGGATCATGTGTTTCAGGAGGTCTTTGCGTCGTCGTCGATCCCGGATCAGTTCGCTCATGGTTTCGTATCCTCCGGCTGCGGCGGGCGGATCGCCCGGAAAGAAACCAATAGCCCATGCCCGGGGAATCGCAAGCGGACCCGACGCGGTCGGCGTTGGAGCCGCTCCCGGGATCGGATAGAATGCCGCGGCCCGGCGGGCCGCCGCACCGAACGGGCCGCGGTCGCGGGGGATCCGGAGCGGAGGCGCGGCGAGCGCGCGGTGGAAATGTGGAGGTGCGACGGTGTTGCGGAATACCTGCTGGATCCCGGTCCTTCTGCTCGTCGGTTCGATTCGTGCCTTGGCCTTCGACCCGCCGGTGGATGAAAAAGACGGCGTGACCCTCGAACTGGCGGCGCCCGCGGAGGTCGGGCCCGGCGAAGATTCGGTGCGGATCGTCGCGCGGATCCGCAACGAGCGCGACGAGGGGTTCGACGGCATGCTGGGGCTTGAATCGCTGCCGGAGTGGATCCCCGAGGGCGAAACGATCCGCCCCGTGTCGGTGAAGGCCGGATCGGTCCTCGAGGAGACTTTCGTCTTTCGACCGGGCGAGGCGACGGTCGACGGCCTCTATCCCGTTCACGGCCGGCTGGCCGTCGGTTCGGCCGATTCCGCGGATCGCATCTCGTTGCACGCGATCGCGCTGGTACGGTGTCGCCGGCCGGCCCGGATCCGGCGTCCGCCGCGCGCGGTGACGGTGGCCGCCCGCCCGGAGGGGGCGGTCGACGCGGCGGTCCGCGCCTTCGCCCGGAACGTCGAGGCCGGTCCTTCGACGGAAATCGAGGTGAGGGTCGGCGTCCTTTACGACGAAGAGGTCCTGCACCTGGTGGTCCGCGTCTGGGACGACGTGATCGCCGGCGACGACCTGGTGAGCCCGGATTTCCGGGACAGCGATTACGTGCGGGTCTACCTGGGCGCCGATCCCGCGCCGAGGGATCGGGAGACTCCCCTGCGCGACGACGATCTGGTGCTGGCGATTCTTCCCTTCGGTCCCGACGATCGTCCGAGGATCCGGGCGGTCCGGTACGACGGCCCCCGGCCGGATCCTCCCCGCGGGTGCCGGTGCGAATGCCGGACCTTCCGCGAAGAGGGGGGATACCGGCTGTGGTTGAAGGTGCCCTGGCCGTTGCTCGGCGTTCGTCCCGCCGCCGGGGCGGAACTCGGGTTCAAGGTGATCGTCGGGGACGCCGACGAGGGATCGCGCGAACGCGAGCTGGTTCTGGGGACCCGGGACGGAGCGTACTGGCGCGACGCCGGCGCGTTCGAGTTGCTGAGGCTGGGTGGCGCGACCGAATCGGCGGGAGTGCTGGCCTCCTGGGAATCGGGTTGTCCGGATCAGCCGCAGCCGGCCCCGGACGTCCGGTCCCCGGAAACCCTCGAACTGCCGCCGGGCGACCCCGCCCCGGCGATCGAGGCGGCCCGGGTCGCGCTGGAGGAAAGAGATCCCGGTCCGGACGTTGCCGGACTCTGGCGCCGGCGGATTCTCGCGGGGGAGGAGCCGATCGGGATCGCGGTAGGGCCCGGAACGCTGGGACTGGTCGACGGCTGGATCGCCGTGTCGGCCGGGAACGGCCGGGATCTGGCGATTCGCGGGATCCGCGTCCGCCTGGAGACGGGCGCGGTCGGCGCGGAAGGCGGACCGCGGCCGGCGGGGACGGTCGAGGTGCAGACCCGGCCCGACGGATCGCGCACGATCCGTCTGCCGCTGCTGGACCGCCGGGGCGAGACGTGGGTCTCCTGGCGGATCGATGCCCTGGAGGAAGGGATCCGGATCGCCGTTTCCTCGGGACGACGCATCGTCGAGACCCGGCTCGGTCCCGCCGACCGGGTTCCGTACGGCGTCGCCGCCGGCGACGGGAACTACATCCTGCGGCCCGAGGCCTTCGTCCTCAACGCCGACGGTCATTCCCTGTCGACCCGTTTCGTCGGGGTGGGGTACGAGGGGGGAATCGACCTGGTCAGCGCCGTGGATCTGCCCCTCTCGCGGTTCGTCTTCGACCCGGCGAAACGGACGGCGACGATCTGCGTCGAGGGCCCGGCGACCTGGACGCTGGTTCCGGGGATTCGCGGGCCCTTCGAGGCGGCGATCCGCTACCGGGCGACGACGGCGGGAATCGAGGCGTCGCCGGGCGTGGACCGGTTGCGCGGACGATTCGTATTCGACCTCTGGGGAGGGCGTCCCGCGGAGGTCCGCGAACAGCTCGAACGGGCGCTCGAGTACGGCCTGGGCCGCGCGGTGGTGGTGTGGCACAACTGGCAGCGGTGGGGCTACGACTACCGGCTGCCGGACGTCTATCCGCCGAACCCGAAGATCGGCTCGGTGGAGGATTTCCGGGAACTGGTCGATTTCTGCGATCGCAACGATCTTCTCTTCGCGTTGCACGACAACTACATCGACATCTACCCCGACAGCACCGGATTCAGTTACGACATCGTCGCGTTCGACGCGCGGGGCCGTCCCCAGGAGGCCTGGTACAACCGGGGGCGCGACGCGCAATCCTATCTCTTCCGCCCGGACCGGTTCCTGCCGTTTCTCCAGCGGAACATCCGGCGGATCCGGGAGGGGATCGGGCCGACCGCCTATTTCGTCGACGTCTTCGCATCGCGGATGCCGATGGGATGGTTCGATCGCGAAGGGGCGTACCATTCGCAGGTCGAGACCCGCGACCGCTGGGCGGAGGCGTTCCGCGTATTGCGCGAGAGCCTCGACGGCGCCCCGCAGATCAGCGAATCCGGACACGATCAGTTGATCGGCACGCTCGACGGGGCGCAGGCGCAGCATCTGCGGGTCGACGCCTCCCAACCCGAGTGGACCTGGCCGATCCCATGCGAGGCCGCGGCGCGGGTTCCGTGGATCGATCTCGTCTGGCACGACCGGTTCGTCCTGCACGGGGCGGGATATCCCGAACGGTTCCGGGGCGGGCTGGACCGGATCGATCACGGGGTCGGCAGCGACGACTACATCGCCACGGAGATCCTCTGCGGACATCCGGGCATGACCGACCGGGCCTTCGGACGAAACACCGTCCGGCATTTCTGGCTGACCGATCCGGCGGCGCGGGCGTTGGGCGGTGCGTCGGTGCGGGAGGTGCGGTTCGACGGGGGCGATCTCCGACGGCAGATCGTGACCTGGGAGATTCCTGCGGACGGCGGCGGGGAAATCGTGACGGTCGCGGTGAACCGGGACGGGGCGCGCGACTGGAAGACGCCGACGGGCGATGTGCTTCCCCCGTACGGGTTCGCGGCCCGGGGCGCGGACTGGTGGAGCGAACTGGTCCGGCGGGACGGGGTGATCGTCGAATCGTCGGGCCGGCCCGACGGGCGGATCTACGTGAACGCGCGGGGACGGGATCCCGACCCGCGGTTCCCGATCTGGATCCGCGCAAGGGGATTGCGCGCGACGGGCGCGGAAGGAAACGGAATCGCGCTGGTGCTGTCCTTCCGGGTCGGCCGGCCGATGCCGGCGGGGTTTGTCCCCTTCGTGCATGTCGAGGCGGCGGATCCGGATTCCGGCCGCGCCGGAATCCTCTTCCAGCTCGGCGCGCCGGGGGCGCCCGACTCGGCCGAGTGGCCGGAGAAGGTCCTCCTGACGGCGAGCGGAACGGTGCCCGACGACGTCGGGCCGGGCCGGTACCGGATCCTTGCGGGAATGTGGAACCCGGAGACGGATCGGCGTCTCTGGCCGGCGGGCACATCCCCGCAGGACCGGCGGATCCCGCTCGGGGAATTCCGGATCGACCGCGGGGACGGGGGGCGCCTGCGGGTTTCGCACTGGCGTCCGGCCGGCGCCGGGGGTGTCAAGGCGCGACCGATCCGCTGGAACCGCGAGCGGAAGATGATCCGGTTCGGGGACCTGCGGACGAACGGGGCGTTTCTCCTGGCGCCGCCCGATTCCGGGGACGGGGTTCTCCGGCTGACGCCGTTGCCGGGGGAACCGGCGTTCCGGGTGGAGTTGCCGGCGGGCCGGTTGCCCGGCGGCGTCGGCCCGGAGGGATGCCGGGCGACGGCGGTCTTCGCGGATCCCGGCCGGAGCCCCGAGGATCTTCCGCTGGCGGCGGAAGGCGGAACCGTCTGCCTGGAGGTGCCCGCCGGCGTCCTGCGGATCGAACTGCGTCCCGCAAGAAAATAAAAAGGGGACGGGTCCCCTTTTTCCTCAGTCGACGGCGACCTCGTCCTCGTAGGGAACGGCCTCGGCGCGGCCGCTGCGGTTGGACTTGCCGGCGGCCTCGATGACGGCGATGACCCGCCGGGCGTCCTCGGGACGCACGGGGACGGGTTTGCCGTGGCGCAGGTGTTCGGAGATGCCGCGGTAGAAGTCCTGGTAGCGGGTCGGCCCGTAGGGGATCTTCAGTTCGCCGTTGAATCCCTTGACGGAGGTGCGGATCGTGGCGCAGGGGGGCTGTTCGCGGGGCGTGTCGATCAGGCCGCCCTTCTCGCCGAGGACCCTCCATTTCGGCTTGCCGACCCAGGCGATGTGGGAGACCTGGATATCGGCGCTGGCGCCGTTCTCGAATCGGATCGAGACGCGGGTGTGGTCTTCGATCGTCTGCTTGTGGACGCCGTCGTAGAAGAAGCCGTTCACGTTTTCGACGCGGCTGGGGATGAGGTTCAGGGTCCAGTCGACGAGGTGGGCGCCCCAGTCGTAGAGCCCGCCTCCGGAGATTTCCTTTTCGGCGCGCCACCCTCCGGCGCGGCCGAAGCCGCCGACGGCCATTTCGACGAGGAAGATCTTTCCGAGGATGCCGCGTTCGGCGATGCCGCGCACGGTCAAGTAATCCCCGTCCCATCGCCGGTTGTGGTAGACGCTGAGCATCCGGTGGTTCTGGCGGGCGGCCTCGATCATCTCGGTGGCCTCGCGGGCGGTGATGCACATGGGCTTTTCGACGATGGCGTGTTTGCCGGCCTGGAGGGCCTGGACGGCGAGGGGTGCGTGGGTGTTGTGGGGGGTGACGAAGACGGCCAGATCGATGTCGTCGCGGGCGAGCATCTCGGCGACGTCGGTGAAGACGTCGATTCCGGGCCAGTCCTGCTGGGCGGCGCGGGTGCGTTCGGGATCGAGGTCGCAGACGGCGACGAGGGAGAGGCCGGGGGTGTTGCGGACGGCGGTGGCGTGGGCCTTGCCCATGTTGTAGGCGCCGCCGTAGCCGACGACGGCGGTACGGATGGTCTGGGACTTGGCGTTCCTGGGCATCGGATGGATTCCTCCTGTGGTTCCGCAAGGCCGGTGCGACCGGGGCCGGGTTGGACCGGTGTCCGGGGCGATCGGCAGCGGGTAGGGTGGGAAAGGCGGGGGTGGAAGGCAACCCTGGAAACGGGGTCGGGGGGATTTTGGGGGCCGGAAAATTTCGGGGAAAAGTGATGGAGGAGCGTTGACACGGTCTGGCGGGGTTTGGTAGGAAATGGGGCGATTTGGAGGAATATGGTGGAAGCTGGTGCGCCATGGAGGCCGGGGGGAGGGATACGGCGCGTGTTCGCCGGACGGTTCCTTCGCGGGATCGACGGGAACCATCGCATCGTTCTCCCGCCCAAGTGGCGTCCGAAACCCGACGAGGACCGCGAATTGTTCGTCGTGCCCACCGTCGGACGCGCATCGCTCACCGTCATGCCTCCGGAGGGGATTCAACGGATCTACGAGAAGCTGGACTCGTTGAAACTCGGGGACGCGGAACGCTGGGACTTCATCCGTCTCTACGGCTCCCAGATGGAGTCGACCCGTTGCGACGGGCAGGGACGGATGACGCTGAGCCGCGAGCATATCCAGCACGCCGGGCTTGATGGGGAAGTCCTGCTCGTCGGGTTGATCAACCAGTTCGAAATCTGGGATCCCCGGCGTTTCGCGGAACTCGAAGAGATGCGCCGTCCCGGGTTCGAGGAGACGGCGCGGCAGCTGGGGATCTGAGACGGGGGGATGGAAATGGGAGGCCGCCCATGCGGTCGGGCGGGGACGGTCGCCGGCGAGGGCGGCACGGGGACGATCTTTCACAAACCAGTCCTGCTCGCCGAGGTCGTGGAGCTTCTCGCTCCGCGGCCGGGAGAGCGATTCGTCGACGGCACCCTGGGGGCCGGCGGCCATGCGCGGGCCCTGGCCGAACGGCTGGGGACCGGCGGGGTCCTGGTCGGGATCGATCTGGATCCGGGGGCGTTGGATCTTGCGCGCTTCGCGCTGGAAGGGGTCGAACCCAGGCTGCGCCTGGTGCGGGGGGATTTCGGGGATCTGGCCGCGATCCTCTCGGAGATCGGCCTGGACCGGGTCGACGGCATCCTGCTCGACCTGGGTCTCTGTTCGATCCACGTGGACGACCCCTCGCGCGGCTTCTCGTTCCTGCGGGACGGGCCGCTGGATCTCCGGTTCGACCCGGACCGGGGACGGCCCGCCCGGGAGCTGCTGGCCGAATGGGACCGCCGGGAAATCGCGCGGATTCTCCGGCGCTACGGGGAGGAACCGGCCGCCGGAAGGATCGCCGCGGCGATCGTCCGCGCCCGGGAGAAGAAGCCGATCGAGACGACCCGGCAGCTGGCGGAGCTGGTCGAATCGGTTTCGCCCCGGCGGGGGCGCCGGCATCCGGCCACGCGGGTCTTCCAGGCCCTGCGGATCGCCGTCAACGACGAACTGGGATCGTTGTCCCGCGCGCTGGCCGCGGCGGCATGCCGGCTGGCCACCGGGGGACGGCTGGGGGTGATCGCGTATCACAGCCTCGAGGACAGGATGGTGAAGCGCTTCATGACGAGGATGGAGAGCCCTTGCATCTGCGGACCGGAATCGCCGGTCTGCGTTTGCGGGCGGTCGCCGGCGTTCCTCCGGCGCACCCGGCGGGCGGTGAAGCCGGGGGAGGCGGAACTGAGGGACAACCCGCGTGCGAGAAGCGCGCGGTTTCGAGTGGCGGAAAAGATCGGGGAACCGACGGAGGCGATGATCGATGACGCGGCAAAGATCGAGTCGGCGTTCGCGTAGGACCTCCCGCGCCCGGAGCGGATCCGTGGTACGGGGGCGGTTGATGACCCGTCTCGGGCTCCTGCTGGGGGGCGGCGCGTTGGTCGCACTCGCCTACGTCTGGCTGGTCAACGAGGCCTACCAGCTGGGTCTGGAGATCCAGAACCTGAACCGGGAACTGGAGACCTGGCGGGAGACGAACACGCGAAACCAGGCGCGCGTCTTCACCCTGGAATCCCCGCGGAGCCTCGATCGGAAACTTCGCGAGTTCGGGCTGGATCTCCGGGTCCCGGACGACGCGCACACGGTGCTGGTCTGGGAACCGGTGGGCAACGTGATCGAAGAAGAACAAACACGGCTGGCGCAACTGCGATAGGGAGGGCCGACGGTGGCCCGGAGAACTGGTGCAGGCGGAAGATCGAAAGGCAGATCGTCCGATGGAATCCGAATTCAATCGGGCCTCCGCCCCGCACACCGCATCCGGGCCGCGCTGGTTGCCCTGGCCGTACTGGCGGCTTTCATCTCGGTCGGCGCGAAACTCATCACCCTCCAAGCCCTCCAACATGAACCCCTTCTCGCCGAGGCGAATCGAACGCGCCGAACGATCCAGGAAACTCGTGCGAGAAGGGGTCATATTCTCGATCGGAACGAACAGGTTCTGGCGATCTCGGGGGTGGCCGAGACGCTCTGCGCGGATCCGTCGCAACTGAGCCGCGAGCAGGCCCTGGCGATGGCCGCCCGGCTTTCGGAAGAGCTGGACGTCGACCGGGATCTTCTGGAACGGCGCCTGACGAGCGGCCGGCGCTTCGTCTACGTGAAACGCCGGATGGATCCGGAGGAGGCCGAACGGATCCGGGATCTGGGACTGCCGGGGCTCTTCTTCCGGCAGGAACCGGTCCGGGTCTACCCCCAGGGCGTCGCGTTGTGCCACGTGCTGGGGTTCGTGGATTACAAGCAGCGCGGGGTGGAGGGGATCGAGCTGGCGATGGACGATCCGCTCCAGGGATTGCCCGGCTGGACGGTGACGGAGCGCGACCGGCTGCGCCGGGAAATCCTGCCGAGCCGCGCCGCCCACGTCGAGGCCCGCAACGGCTGCACGGTGGTGCTGACGATCGACGAGGTCATCCAGCACATCGTGGAGACCGAGCTCGACCTCGGCATGGAGGAACACGGTCCGCGCGCGGGGACGGTCGTGGTCGTCGATCCGCGCACCGGCGAGATCCTGGCGATGGCCAACCGGCCGGCGTTCGATCCGAACGCCCCGGGCGCTTCCCCGGCGGAGGCCCGCCGGAACCGGGCCATCACGGACCGCTACGAGCCCGGTTCGACGTTCAAGGTCTTCACCCTGGCCGCGGCGCTCAACGACGGGGTGGTGACCCTGGATCAGCAGTTCGACTGCGAGAACGGCTATTTTCTCTACAACCGCCGGATCCTGCACGATCACCACAGCTACGGGATGCTCAGTGCGGAAGACATCCTGGTGCATTCGAGCAACATCGGGGCGGCCAAGATCGCGTTGCGGCTCGGGGCGCGGCGCCTGTACGACTACCTGCGGCGGTTTGGCTTCGGGGCGAAGACCGGCGTCCAGTTGCCGGGCGAGGTGGCCGGCATGCTGCATCCGGTTTCCCGGTGGTCGGGGATTTCCATCACCCGGATTCCGATGGGACACGAGGTGGACGTCACCCCGCTGCAAATGGCCATGGCCTTCTCGGCGGTGGCGAACGGGGGGATCCTGATGCAGCCGCGGATCGTGCGGGAACTGCGCGATCCGGACGAACGGGTGTTGCGGACCTATCCTCCGAAGCCGATCCGGCGGGTGATCGACGAGCGGACCGCGGCGCTGATGCTGCGTCCGATGATGCGGGTTGCCTCCGCCGAGGGGACGGCCGAGGCCGCCGCCCTGCGGGGCTATCCGGTGGCGGGCAAGACCGGCACCAGCCAGAAGCTGGTCGACGGCCGGTATTCGCGCACCCGGCACGTCGCCTCGTTCGTCGGGTTCGTTCCGGCGCAGAACCCGGTCGTCTGCATCGTGGTCGTTCTCGACGAGCCCAGGACCTCCATGTACGGCGGGAAGACCGCCGCGCCGATCTTCCGGGAGATCGCCTATCGGATCATGAAATACCTCGGGATTCCCCCTGCCAGGGAAAACTTGAAGCTGGCCTTGAAATGAAGGGAGCGGGTGAAATGATGAGAGCGGTGGACCAACGCAGGGGGGCTTCGAGAAAACGGATGCCGACATGGGCGCAGGATGCGCAGACGCTCGCCGACCGGCTGGAGGGGGATCTGCAGGGAACGGTCCGGCAGCCGGTCCGGGGGATCAGCATCGACACCCGGACGCTTCGCCCGGGCGACCTCTTCGTGGCGCTGCGCGGACCGAGGTTCGACGGGCACGACTACCTGCTGGAAGCCGCGGAGGCGGGTGCGGCCGCGGCGGTGGTCGATCGTTCCCGGGCGGCGGACCTGCCGCGCGCGTTGCCCTTCTACGTGGTGGACGATCCGCTGCGCGCGATGCAGCGGCTGGCGGCGGCCCACCGCCGGTCATGCGACGTGCGGGTGGTGCTGGTGACCGGCAGTTGCGGCAAGACGACCACGAAGGAGTTCACCGCCTCCGTTCTCGGGACGGTCGGCCACGTTCTCAAGACGCGGGGCAACCGGAACAACGAGATCGGCGTGCCGCTGACTCTGCTGGAGCTGGTCGACGAGGAATACGCGGTGATCGAGGCCGGGACGAATCACCCCGGCGAACTCGCCGCGCTGGTGGAGATCTGCCGCCCGGACCTGGCGGTGATCACGGGGGTCGGTCCGGCGCACCTGGAGTTCTTCGGCGACGAAGAAGGCGTGGCGCGCGAGAAATCGACGGCCATCCGCCATCTGCCGCCGGAGGGCGCGGCGGTTCTTCCGTACGACGACGACTGGTTCGCGTATTTCTTCGGGCGCGCCGGGGCGCCGGTGTTGAGTTTCGGCTTCGATCGCCGGGCGGAGTTCCGCGCCTCCCGCGTGGAGATGAACTGGGAGATGTCGAGTTTCCTCCTCCATCTGCCCGACGGAACGACCACGCGGGTGCACCTGCCGTATCCGGGGCGGTTCAACATCCTGAACGCCCTGGCGGCGGCGGCGGTGGGACATCATTTCGAGGTGCCGATCGAATCGTACCTGGACGGAATCGCGCGGGCGACCCTGCCGGCCCTGCGGTCGGACATCCGGACCGTCGGGGGGGTCACGATCTACGCGGACTGTTACAACAGCAATCCGCAATCGATGGAATCGGCCCTGCGGACGCTGTCGGAGCTGCCGGTGGCGGGACGGCGGATCGCGGTCGTCTGCGAGATGCTCGAGCTGGGGCCCGGGGCGGACGAATGGCATCGGCGGGTCGGGCGGCAGGCGGCGCTGCTGGGCGTCGACTGGCTGCTGGCGGTGGGGGCGGCCCGGGCGGCGGCCGAGAGCGCCGGCGTCTCGGGAAGCGCGCTGCGCGCCGAGGCCGTGGAGACGAACCGGGAGGCGGCCCGACGTCTCCTGGACGAGATGGTCCCGGGCGACGCCGTGTTGATCAAGGGATCGCGCGGGGCGCAGCCGGAGGCGATCCTGGAGGCCCTGGTCCCGGAACTGGAGAACCGACGAGGCTGAATGAACCGTGTTCTATTACGTTCATCTCATTCCCGGAGCGTTGCGTTCGACGATGCCCCGGCTGGCGGAGTTTCTCAGCCCGCTGCGGGTCTTTCAGTCGATCACGTTTCGCGCGACGGGCGCCGCGATCACGGCGCTGCTCCTCACCCTCGTCTTCGGGCCGCCCTTCATCCGGCGGTTGCGTCGGCGGGACGCGAGCCAGCCGCAGCGCTCCGGGGATCATTTCCGGGAACTCGAGCGGTTTCATGCGGCCAAGGAAGGGACCCCGACGTTCGGCGGGGTGCTGATCGTCGGCAGCCTCGTGTTGAGCACGATCCTCTGGGTCCCCTGGGACAACCGCTACGCGGCCATGGCCCTCGCCGTGACGCTTGCCCTGGCGGTGCTCGGTTTCTTCGACGACCTGTCGAAGGTGCGCCGCCGGGACACCGGGGGGATCCGGGCCCGCACGAAGATGCTGCTGGAGATCGGCATCGGGATCGCCGCCGGCTGGGTGCTGATCGGGTGGCGCACCCCCGGCGACGTCTCCTACACGCAACTGATGGTGCCGTTCCTGAAACGCCCGGTGCTCGATCTCGGGTGGCTGGCGCTGCCCTTCTTCGGATTCATCCTGGTGGGGAGTTCCAACGCCGCGAACCTCACCGACGGGCTCGACGGGCTGGCCATCGGCACGGGCATCACCGCCTCGATGGCCTACGCCCTGCTCAGCTACGTCGCGGGCAACGCGAAGCTGTCGTCGTACCTGCTGGTTCCCTACATGCCGGGCGCCGGGGAACTGACGATCTTCTGCGCGGCCCTGCTCGGCGCCGGGCTGGGGTTTCTCTGGTTCAACGCGGCGCCGGCCGAGATCTTCATGGGCGACACGGGCAGCCTCGCGCTGGGGGGCGGGGTCGGGATCGTGGCGATTCTCATCCGGCAGGAGTTGACCCTGCCGATCGTCGGCGGGGTCTTCGTGATCGAGGCGGTCTCGGTGATCCTGCAGGTCGGTTCGTTCCGCAGCCGCGGGGTGCGGATCTTCCGCATGGCGCCGATCCACCATCATTTCGTGCTGGGAGGGATTCCGGAGACGAAGGTCGTCGTCCGGTTCTGGATCTTATCGATTCTGTTTGCGCTGCTCGGCCTCGGAACGCTGAAGCTGCGCTGAAACACCCGCCGGCTGCGCGCGCGAGGCGCACCGGCCGGGGAATGCGCGACAGGGCGCGGGAGGGGCGAAGAAAATGAAACTGACGAGGGTGTTCGTAGTCGTCGTGGTGATGCATGTGCTCCTGGTCTGCATGGTCCTGTTCATCGGCGGATGCCGGACCCGGGGCGTCGAGGTCATCAGTCAACCCCCGCCGCCGGCGCGAATCGATCACCGGGTGCCGCCGCCGCCCCCGACCACCACGACGATCCCGCCGGCGCGCACCACCCGTCCCGCGCCGCGGATCCGGCCGGAAGACGTCCGGGTGGCGCCGCGGCCGACGACCACGCGCCGGCCCTCGACGGTGCCGGCCGCCGGGGAACAGGTCTACATCGTCCAGAAGGGCGACACGATCTGGGGGATCTCGCAGCGCTACGGCATTTCCATGAGCCAGGTGCTCGCCCGCAACGGGCTTAGCGAGGATTCGAAGATCATTGTGGGACAGAAGATCGTCATCCCCGCCGGCGCCCGGAGCGTGCCGGCGCCCAAACCCGCCCCGAAACCCGCGCCGAAGGCGTCGGCGCCGGCGGCCCCCTCCGCACCGACGACGGCGCCGGCCGTCTCCGCCGGGGGCAAGTACGTCGTGCAACCCAACGACAACCTCTGGACGATCGCCCGCCGCCACGGGACCACCATCGACGCCATCCGGGAGGCGAACGGGTTGACCAGCGACCTGCTCCATCCCGGCCAGGAACTGATCATCCCCGGCGCGGCGCCCGCGGAACCGGCCGCGGAACCGGCGGTCGAACCGGTCGAAGACGTGCCGTCGACCCCGGCGGGCGGGACCGGGGCCGAGACGACCCCCGCGCCCGCAAAGGAAACGGCTGCGGAGGTCGAGGCGACCGAAACGACGCTGACGTTCATGGAACCGGGCAAAACCCTCGAGGACGTCGCGAAACAGTACAACACCACCGTGGAGGTGTTGCTGAAGCTGAACGAGCTCCAGAGCGCGGACGAGGTCGGCGACTTCGACGCGATCCGGGTTCCGATCCGCTGAGGGAGACGCGGGGCATGACGCATCTGTCGGCCGTCGTCGTCATCACGATCACGCTGCTCTTCGTGGCGTTCGGGGTCGTCATGCTCTACAGCACCAGCGCCCCGTTCGCGCAGCAGCGGTTCGGCGACAGCTATCATTTCCTGAAACGGCAGCTCCTGTGGATCGTCATCGGCATCGTCGCCCTGCTGGCGGCGATGCGCGTGGACGTTCACGGGTTGCGGCGGCTGAGCCCCTTCTTCCTGCTCGGGGCGATCGGGCTGCTGGCCGCCACGCTGCACCCGTCGATCGGCACCCTGGTGAACGGGGCGCGCCGGTGGATCGGCATGGGATCGCTGCGGTTTCAGCCCTCGGAACCGGCGAAACTGGCCCTCGTCTTTTTCCTGGCCCATCGGCTGGCCTGGGACCAGCGCCGGATCCAGCGGTTCGTCCACGGCTTCCTCGTTCCGATGGCCGTCACCGGCGCCGTCGTCTTCCTGATCTTCCTGGAACCCGACTACGGGACCAGCGCCCTGCTGGCGGCGGTGGCGTTCACGATGATGTTCGTGGCCGGAACGCGCCTGATCTACCTGGTGCCGACGATCCTGGCGGGGGCCGGCGCGTTCGCGCTGGCGATCCTCCGGGACCCCGTGCGCATGGGACGCATGCTGGCGTTCCTCGACCTGGACGCCTACGGACAGACCGCCGGCTACCAGGTCAAGCAGGCCATTCTCGCCTTCGGCTCGGGGGGAATCTACGGCCTGGGACTGGCGGGCAGCCGCCAGAAGATGTTCTACCTGCCGGAGGCGCACACGGACTTCATCTTCCCGATCATCGGCGAGGAACTCGGCCTGGTGGCGACGCTGGTGGTGGTGACCCTTTTCGTCTGTTTCTTCCTGGCCGCCCTCTGGGTCAGCTTCCGCTCGGGAGATCTCTACATGAGCCTGCTCGGGCTGGGCGTGACCCTGCTGATCGGCCTGCAGGCGTTCATCAACATGGGGGTGGTGACCGGGCTGCTTCCGACGAAGGGCCTGCCGCTGCCTTTCATCAGTTTCGGCGGATCGAACCTGGTGGTGAACCTCGCTTCGGTGGGGATCCTCATCAACATCTACCGGCACGCCTCGGGGGAACTGGCCGACGCGATGCCCCTGGCGCTGACGGATCGGACTCCGACCCTGTAGGGAGAGGCGGATCGAGATGGCACACGGCACGGCGGCGATCGCGGCGGGCGGCACCGGGGGACATCTCTTCCCCGCGGTGGCCGTCGCCGAACGGTTGCGCGAGCGCGGGATCGAGGTCCTTCTCTGCACGGGAGATTCCGAGCGCGACCGACGCCTGGCGCGGTCGTTGCCGGAATGGCTGACGCCCGTTCGCGCGCCCTCGCGCAGACCGCCTTCGCGGCCGGGGCCGGGACTTGCCGCGTTCGCCTGGAACCTCTGGATCGAGGCCGGACGGTTCGGCGACCGGCTGCGGGAGAGGGATGTCCGGGTGCTTCTGGCGATGGGAGGATTCCCCACGCTGGTACCGGCGCTGGCCGCCCGAAGACGCAGGATCCCGCTTCTTCTCCACGAGGCCAACGCCGTCCCCGGACGCGCGAACCGATGGCTGGCCCGGGGCGCCGAAGAGGTCCTCCTGGGATGGCCGGAGACGTCGCCCCCCCTCGGCGGCGCCCGCTCCCGGGTCACGGGGATCCCGGTGCGCCGGGAGATCTTCAACGTCGATCGGGCGCAGGCGCGTCGATCCCTCGGGCTCGATCCGGACGCCTTCGTCATCGCGGTGATCGGCGGCAGCCAGGGCGCCGAGGAACTGAACCGGGCGGCCCGGGACGCGTTCGAAAAGATCCGGGAAAAGGAGTCCGGGACGGTCATGATTCTTCTTGCCGGCCACGGGAAGGCTCCGGCGCACGAAACGGGGGCGGAAGGCCGTCCCGGCCGGTTCCGGGTGATCGAGTTCGAGGATCGGATGGGGCGGATCTACGCGGCGGCCGACCTGGTCGTGTCGCGGGCCGGGGCGGGGACGCTGGCGGAACTGGCGGCGTCCCGGACGCCCGCGATCCTGGTGCCCTATCCCCACGCGGCCGATCGCCACCAGCATGCCAACGCCGGGATTCACGCCCGCAACGGCGCGGCGGTGGTGATCGATCCGGACGACCTGGACGCGGAACGCTTGGCCGAGAGGATCGTTTCCCTGGCGCGGGATCCGGAGCGGCTCCGGCGGATGGCCCGCGCCCTCGCCGAAGGGCCCGATCCGAGGTCGGCGGCCGAGCGGGTCGTTGAACGGATCACGGCGTACCTGGATCCGGCCGCCCGGGGCGCGCTGCGCACGACCCCGCCGCCCCCGGCGGAAACGGCCGATCCTCCCGGCGGCGAGAGGGCCCGCGACGCGGCCGGGGATCTGCGCCGGCTTCTTTCGCAGGACAGCGTGGTGCGTCACGGCGAACCGATGGCGCGGTACACGCGGCTCCGAATCGGGGGCGCGGCGGATCTCTTCGTGGAACCGGCGTCCGTGGAGGATCTCTCGCGGGTGATGACCTGGGCGCGGGAAAACGGCTGGCCGGTCTATTTCCTGGGACATGGTTCGAACGTGCTCGTGCGCGACGGGGGCGTGCGGGGGATCGTGGTCCGGTTGCGCTCGGAGGAATTCACCCGGATCGAGCGCGTGGGCGAAAACCGGATCCGGGCCGGGGCCGGGGCGTCGCTGAAGGCGGTGATCCGGGCCGCCCGGGAATGGGGGATCGGCGGCCTGGAGTTTCTCGAGGGGATCCCGGGCACGGTCGGCGGGGCGGTGCGGATGAACGCCGGCGCGATGGGATCGGAGATGGTCGACGTCCTGCGCGGCGTGCAGCTCGCCGTTCCGGGGCGGGAACCGGCCTGGCGGGACCCGGCCGAGCTGGGGTTCCGCTACCGGGGATGCGACGGACTCGGCGAGGCCTGCGTGACGGCCGTCGAGCTGGAAGGGACGCCGGCCGATCCGGAGCGCATCTTCGCAAGGCTCGAGGAACTCGGCCGCAGGCGCCGGGAGAGTCAGCCCGGGGGAAGAACGGCGGGGTGCACCTTCCGCAACCCGGAAGGGATTCCCGCGGGGCGGCTGATCGAGGAACTCGGTCTGAAGGGATTGCGCCGGGGCGGGGCCCACGTCTCGGAGATCCACGCGAATTTCATCATGAACGACGGAGGCGCCACGGCGGCGGACGTTCTCTGGCTGATGGACCGGATCCGACGGACGGTCCGACGGGACCGCGGGATCGATCTGGAACCGGAGGTGATCGTCTTCGGCGAGGACGCCGGTCCGAAGTCTTCCGCGCAGGAAGGGGACGGATTCCTCGTCCCCGGGGGCGCCGGCGCCGGAGGCGGGGGAGGATCGCATGCCTGACGAGCGGAGAGAGGCGAACGACGCCGGAACGAGGGATCCGGAGAGTGCGGCGGCGCGCGTCGCCGTCCTGATGGGCGGTCCGTCCTCGGAACGGGAGGTCTCGTTGCGGTCCGGCAGGGCGATCGCCCGGGCGCTCGCCGACGCCGGGTATCGCGTTCGCGCCGTCGAGATCGACGACGAACGGCTTCCGGCCGAGGTCTTCGATTGCGACGTGGTCTTCCCGGCGTTGCACGGCCGGTTCGGAGAGGACGGCGGCGTACAGCGACTTCTGGAATCGGCCGGCCTTTCGTATGTCGGCAGCGATGCGCGCGCCAGCTCGGCGGCCTTCGACAAGGAGGAAACGAAGATCCGCCTGGCCTCGGTCGGGATTCCGACGGCGAGGTGGTGCGTCCTGGGTCCGGAGGACGGAGGCAACGCGATTCCCTTCCGACCGCCCCTGGTCGTGAAACCCTGCCGGGAGGGCTCCAGCATCGGGATCACGCTGGTCCGGGAACCGCGGGAACTCGATTCGGCCCTGCGGGAGGCCTTCGCGCACGATTCCCGCGTGCTGGTCGAGGAACGGCTCGAGGGACGGGAACTGACCGTCGGAATCCTGGGGGGGCGAACCCTGCCGATCGTGGAGATCGTTCCGCCGGGGCCGGTCTTCGATTTCGTTTCCAAGTACACCAAGGGGCGAACGCAGTACCACTGTCCCGCCGATCTCGACTCCCGGCAGCAGGACGCCGTGCGCTCCGCCGCCCTGGCGACCTGGGAGGTGCTGCAGACCCGGGATCTCGGCCGGGTCGATCTGATCCTGACCCGGGAAGGCCGACCCTGCGTCCTGGAAATGAACACCATGCCGGGATTCACCGAAACCAGCCTGCTGCCGATGGCCGCCGCGGAGGCCGGGATGGGGTTCCGCGAGCTTTGTTCGCGGTTGGTCGAGACGGCGGCGGCGCGGAACGGAACCCGCGCCCGGGAGGAGATCTGACGGTGGGGTCCCCGAGAAAACGAACGGCGAAACGCGGAAACCGCAGGGTGCGCAAACCGGCGACGGTGCGCACCAGGAACCGATCGCGCCGCCGCGCGGAACCGTTTCTGCGGCGTCTGACCCCCGGCCTGCTCGCCCTGGGGACGGTCGCCCTGGTCGCATTCCTGGTGGCGCGGGGTTTCGGGGGGATCCGGCGGTCGCTGTTGACCGAGAACCCGCGGTTCACGCTCCGCGAAATCGACATCGCGGGTCTGGTGACGATTCCGCGGGATCGTCTGCTGCGCGAAACGGGCATCTCCCCGGGGCGGAACCTGATGGCGCTGGATCTGGCGGCGATTCGCCGTCGTCTCCAGGAAATCCCGAACGTCGCGGAGGCGACCGTCCGCCGGGAGATGCCCGACCGGCTGCTGATCTCCGTCCGGGAACGCCTGCCGGTCGCCCGCATCGGAACGGAGAACGGTGCCCTTCTCGCGGGCGACGGAATGGTGCTGGATCCGGACCTCTGGCGGCGCCCCGGCGGCGGCGATCGGGTGTTCCGGATGCTGCCGGTGATCGCCGGCGTGCCCGGCGGCCCCTTTCGGCCCGGCGAACGGGTTCCGGGGGAATGGGTCGGGCCGGCCCTGGAGGTCCTCCGGTACCTGCAGCGCGAGCGCCTGGGCGACATCGTCCGGGTGGAATGCATCGACCTGGCCGCGCGCCACGGCCTCACCCTCTACCTCTCCGGCGGCGAAACCGTTCTGATGGAGCCCGAGGGCGTCGATCTCCAGCTGCGGCGCCTCGAGGTCATCCTCGACGGATCGTGGAACCGGGGACGCCGCGTGGCGACGGTGGATCTCACCTCGGGACGGAACGTCCCGGTGACCTATCGAAACGGAGCCTGAACCCGGTACGAAGACGATCGCAGGGACGAATGCCATGAAGAAACGAAATCAGATCCTCGTCGGTGTCGAGATCGGAACGTCGCACGTGCGGGTGGCGGTCGGCGAATCCCCGCCGGAAGGACCCCTGACCGTGCTCGGGATCGGCGAGTCCCAGAGCGGCGGCGTTCGCAAGGGGGAGATCGTGGATCTCGAGGCCGCGCGAAAGACCCTCGACCGGGCCGTGCGCGACGCGGAAAACCGGGCCGGGGTCGAAATCCGGTCGGTCTACGTCGCGGTGAGCGGCAGCCATATCCGCGGGTTCGGCAGCCGCGGATCCACGCCCGTCGGCGCGGAAGGGGTCGTTACGGCCGCGGTGATGCAGCAGGCCGTGGCGAACGCGAAGGCCGTGAACATCCCGGCCGACCACGAGATCCTGCACACGATCCGCCAGGGATTCCGCGTGGACGACGGCGATCCGACCCTGCGGCCCGGGGGGTTGAGCGGCTCGCGGCTCGAGGCCGAGGTTCACATCGTGCACGGACTGCGGTCGCGGATCGAAACGCGCGTGAATTGCGTGACCGAACTTTCCCTGATCGTCGAGGACGTCGTGCTCGGCTCGCTGGCCTCTTCGCTGGCCGTCCTCTCGCCCGAACAGAAGGAGCGGGGCGTTCTCTGCCTGGACCTGGGAGCGGGCACCACGGATTACATCGTGTACGCGGGGGGGGCCGTGCGGCACACGGGCGTGCTGGCGGTCGGCGGGGACCATCTTTCGAACGATCTGGCGATCGGGCTCAAGATCCCGTTGCCGCGGGCCGAGCGTCTCAAGAAGGAAGAGGGGAATCTCCGGCGCGCCGACCTGGTCGGCGCCAGGGATCCGGCCGTGCGGGTCGGCGGCGGGGGCGGCTACCCGGCGCGCAACGTCCTGCGGCGCGATATCTACACGATCCTCTGGGCCCGGGCCCGGGAGATCTTCGAGATCATCCGCAAGGACGTCGAGGCCAGGCACCTGCTGTCGGCGGCGGGCGCCGGGGTCGTGTTGACCGGCGGCTGCGCGCGGATGAAGGGGATGCGCGAACTGGCCGAGGAGATCTTCCATCTTCCCGCCCAGATCGGCGTCGCCCAGCGGTTCGACGGGATCGAGGACGTTCTGAACGCCCCGGAGTGCGCGACGGCGCTGGGGCTCCTCCGTTATGCGAGGAATCAACAGATCGAAACGCGGGGGCGCACCGGCGAGCGCGGGTTCGGCCGCATGCTGCAGGCGGTGCGCAATCTCCTGATGGCCTGAGACGAGCGGGAGAGGAGGGCGACGGGGATGAGCGACGGACGCGAGGAACAGGGGGTCGACGAACCGCTCTGCCGGATCCGCGTGATCGGGCTCGGCGGTGCGGGATGCAACATCATCGATCGTCTCGTGATGGAAGGCATGGCCGGAGTCCGGCTCATTGCGGCCAACACCGACGCGCAGGCGCTGGCGGGATGCATGGCCCCGGAAAAGATCCAGCTCGGCCGGCGGGAAACCCGGGGACTGGGCGCGGGCGGCGATCCGGTCCGCGGACGGAAGGCCGCCGAGGAAGACCGGGATCGCCTGCGGGAACTCCTGTCGGATGCGGACATCGTCTTTCTCGTCGCAGGTCTGGGCGGCGGGACGGGGACGGGGGCGGTGACGGTCGTCGCCGAACTCGCCCGGGAACAGGGCGCCCTCACCGTGGCGTTTCTGACCGAACCCTTCGCCTTCGAAGGCGAACAGCGCCGGACCATCGCGCTGCAGGGGCTGGGCGAGATCCGCGGGAAGGCCGATGCCGTGGTTTCCGTGCCGAACGACAAACTCTTCGGAACGATCGGCCCCCAAACGACCGTGCTGGAGGCGTTCCGGATCGCGGATATGCACCTCTGCCGCGGGATCCAGGCGATCTGGCGCCTTCTGACGAAGCCGGGCCTGGTCAACGTGGATTTCGCGGATGTCCGCACGGTTCTGGCCGGCGCGGAAGGGGGAACCTTCTTCGTCTGCGCCGAGGGACGGGATCCGGACAAGGTGCAGGGCGCCATCTCGGAACTGATGTCGAGCCCGTTCCTCGAGCGGGGCGAAGCCCTCTCCGAAGCGGACCGCATCCTGATGAGTTTCGTCGGGGGTCCCGATCTCGCGCTGGAAGAGGTCTATCGCGCGGTGGAAGAACTCGGCCGGATCGCCCGTCCGGACGCCTTGACGATCGTCGGCGCCGGCATCGACGAGGAATACGCCGGGCGTTTCTCCGTGACCGTGCTCGCGGCGCGGGGACCCGTCCCGAGCGCGTATGCGACCGGCGCCGCACAGGGGCGGGCCGAGCCGTCGTCGACGGAGGCCGCCGCGGCGGCGCAGCCGGAAGAACCGAGTCCGACCCTCTTTCCGCTGGACGAGCCGAGCAAGGGACGATTCGACAAGGCCGAACCGACGGTCGTCGACGGGCAGGACCTGGACGTTCCGACCTACATCCGCAGGGGACTCGCCCTGGGACGGTGAGCCGGGCGGCCGGCCTTCCCGCGCTTTCTCCCGATTCCCGCCGTCTGCCGAAACGCCGGCTTCAGTGACGCACCCCTTTTCACGGGTGATCTCCGTCGGGCGAACGGCGGGCAGGCTCCCTGCCGCACGGTCCCGATCACCCCGCGGATCGGGGCGTCTTCGCATTCTTAGAGGTACGATTTTGACCCGAAATCGGCCTTCTAAGGGCTCCCGGAGAGCCGAGGATATTCATAACTTCCATGATTGCAATGAGTTGTCGAAGATAATCATCGGAATTTGAGGCGGTTTCCGGGCTTGATTTCGGGAAACGGGGGGAGTAGCCTCCCGATGAGCCTGTCGGAGAAGGACGGGCATCGGTTCTGGTTGTCCCTCAACAAAGGAGGAATTGCGCATGAGGCACAGGAAAGTACGGTTCCAGAAGGTGTTATGCACGCTGGGCGCTGTGCTGATGTCGGTCCTGGTTGCGGCGCCCGCGGCGAACGCCAATGTCTACGCCAGCGGGCTGGACGTCGACAAGACGGCGTTCAAGCCTTCCGAAGGCGAAACGATCACCATCAGTTACATTCTCAACGAGAATGCCGACGACAATGTCCGGATCGAGGTCTACGACGCGAGCGACACGCTGGTCCGCGCGGAAGATCTCGGCCCCCAGGCCAAGGGGCCCCAGCAGTGGGTCTGGGACGGCAAGGACGACTCGGCCACGGTCGTTCCCGACGGCACCTACAAGTTCAAGATCACGGCGTCGGACGACGGCTACGGCGCATGGACGCAGATCTCCGACGACGGAGACATGAACAACGTCTTCTTCAATCCGCGCGGCGTCGCCGTGAACAAGAATCTCGACAGCAAGTACCTCGGCCGGATCTACGTCTCCGAGGCCGGCGGCACCGCCGGTCCCACCTACACGACGGGAGTCGGCCGGGTGACCACCGACGGTCTCTACATCCTGAAGGCGGACCACACCCCCGCCATCGCGCAGGGCGACACGGCGCAGTCGGGCGGCGTGGACTGGGCGATCACCAGCGGATCGAGCCCGTGGCACGTCGAGATCGGTCCCGACGATCGGGTCTACGTCTGCGACTGGTCGGACGCCCACGCCGGTCTCTGGGCCAGCGACGATCCTGACTTCGGAACGGCCTACCAGGTGTTGAGCAACGCCGGCCAACAGTCCAGCGGCCTGGCCACGAACCATGGCAGCGTGTCCGGCATGTTCATCGAGGGCAAGGGCGCGGACGCCGTCGTCTACACGGTCGACGAGGACTGGGACGACGCCAACGGCATCGATACCCGCCATCGCGGCAGCGTCCTGAAGTACGCCGTCGGCAACGCGGTCGAGTACGCCGAGCCGCCGGAGATCATCTACGACGACAACCCGGCATTGATCCTCAACGGGGCGATGAACATCCTCCGTGATTCCAACGGGGATTTCTTCATCAGCCAGTACCGGTTCAACGGCACCTGCCCGACGGACCTGGATTCGATCATCAAGGTTTCGGCCGACGGATCCAACGTCCTCTGGCAGACGATCGCGGATCTGTGCGGGCAGTTCGACGGCTGGGGGCTGGAGATCACCACGGATCCCTTCAAGCTGACCCATACGGCCCTTGCGCTCGACGAGTCGCACGACCGCCTCTACGGCGCGGGGTTCTATGACGGCTGGGTGAGCTACATCCAGTGGAGCACCCTGGATCCGGGGACGGTCTTCGGCGAGTTCCTGGGATCGAGCGTCCGCGAGATGGACGTCGACGTCGCCGGCAACCTCTACACGGTCGACAACTCGGCCGAGTTGCTCCGGCAGATCTCGCCGCCGGACGGCGCGAACAGCTTCACCACGCCGAGCTGGTTCACGGTGACGGTCGGGGAAGCCGTGGTCGTGCCTCCGGAGATCACGGAGATCACCCGGTTGAGCGACACCGAGGTGCAGGTGAACTGGACCGGCGATCCCGGCAAGACCCAGACGCTCGAAGGGAAGGCCGATCTCACGTCCCCGACCTGGACGCAGAAGGCCACCTCGAACGGTCCGGGTTCCTACACCGAGGACGTCACGGCCATCGGCCGGCAGTTCTACCGGGTGAAACAGGAGTAGTCGTTCCCCGACCGGGGAGCGGGAGACAGCACGACGGGCGCGGGAGACTCCTCCCGCGCCCGTTTTTCGCGGTGCGTGCCGCAGAGGCCCGGACGCCCCTTCCGGGGAAGGCCGGCACGCGGGGTCAAGAACGGAAGAATGGACGCGTCCCCCTTTTTCCGGGGGGCGGATAGGACTCGACGTTTATCGTCCGATGCAGCATAACCGTGCCTTTCCACGGCGCTTTGCGACAGGGGAGAGATCGACATGTATCAGGTCGTCAACGAATCCGAAGCCGTCGTTCATCGTCTCCAGGGCCGGGACTGGTATTACCTGGTCGGTCCCGAGAACAGTTCCATGAAGGAGATGGTTTTCGGAACCGCCGTCTTCCATCCGGGCGAAACGGCCGGGCCGCATCGCCACGAGAAGGAGGAGGAGGTCATCTACATCCTCTCCGGGGAGGGCGAATTCCTTGCGGACGGCCGCTGCGAACCGCTGCGCCCGGGCACGACCGTGTTCATCGCGCCGGGGACGGAGCACGAGATCCGGCTGACCGGCGACGAACCGCTGCGGCTGGTGACGGTTTTCGCCCCTCCGGTGCGGCCCGGGTCGTACGACCGCAACCCGTCGTCCTGACCGCGCCCGGAGGAGGGAACAGCGTGCCAAGGTTCGAACGATGTTCCGCGCGCTGGGATTGCCGGCGCATCCGCGTCACGGAAGCCGACTGGAAACGGCTGGGCGATCGGACCCTGCTGCGGATGATGCAGCAGCTCTTCCTGATCCGGGAGTTCGAGGAGCGGCTTCTGAGACTCAAGGACGAGGATCTCGTCCACGGGCCGGTTCATTCGAGCATCGGACAGGAAGCGGTGGCCGTGGGAACGGCGGCCGTGCTGCGTCCGGACGACCTGATCTCGTCGACCCATCGGGCCCATCACCATTTCCTGGCCAAGCTTCTCTCCGCGGCGGCCGGCCCCGAAGACCCGGCGGACGAGTTCACGGAGGAAGAATCCCGGATCGTTCGACGGACGCTGGCCGAGATCCTGGGGTTGGCGGAGGGGTGGTGCAGGGGCCGCGGCGGGTCGATGCACCTGGCGGACCCGGGGGCGGGGGTTCTCGGCACGAACGCGATCGTCTCCGGAGGCGTGCCCCTGACCGTCGGCGCCGGGTGGGCGGAGGCGCGGATGGGAACCGGCCGGATCTCCCTGGCCTTCTTCGGGGAAGGCGCGTTGAACCAGGGGAGTTTCCATGAGGCGATGAACCTCGCGGTCCTGTGGAACGTTCCGACGGTTTTTCTCCTGGAGAACAACCTGTACGCGGTCGGCACCCGCGTGGACCGGTCCGTCTGCGTGGAACCGGTCGTCCAGCGGGCGGCCGGGTACGGCATGGCGGCGCGGGTGGTCGACGGAATGGACCCGGTGGCCGTCGCTGCGGCCGTGGGGGAAGCGGCGCACCGCGCGCGGGCGGGGCGGGAACCGACCTTCCTGGAGGTCCGGACGTACCGCTTCCGCCACCAGGCCCAGAGCCTTCGCGGGAGCGCCTACGGCTACCGGACGCGGGACGAGGAGCGCGAGTGGGAGGCCCGCGATCCGCTGAAGACCTTCCCGGAAGCCCTCGAACGTCGGGGCATCGCCGACGGCCGCCTTCTGAAGAGGATGCGGTCCGCCGCCCGGAAGACGGTCCGGGCCGCGGTGGGCGCCTTCGTCGAATCGACGGAGCGGGGACGCCGGATCCTGCCGTCGGCCTGGCCTGATCCGGGGGATGTCACCGTCGGCCTGCGGAGCGACGGTCGCGAATGGGAAGGCGTCGAGTTCGCGGAACGCGAATCGTTCCGCGAATGGGAGACCAAGACCTACCTTGACGTCATCAGCGAGACGATCGGCCGGCGCATGGAAGAGGACGATCGGGTCGTCGTGCTGGGGGAGGAGGTCGCCAACATGAAGGGGGGCGCCTTCCAGGCGACCCGGGGGTTGCCGGCCCGGTTCCCCGACCGGGTGCTGAACACCCCGATCTCGGAAGCGGGTTTCTGCGGCCTGGCGCTCGGGGCCGCGCTGCGGGGCCTGCGCCCGGTGGTCGAGATCATGTACCCCGATTTCACCCTCGTGGCGGCCGACCAGATCTTCAACCAGATCGGCAAGGCCCGGCACATGTACGGCGGCGACCGGGACATCCCGATCGTGGTGCGAACGCGGATCGGGATCGGAAACGGGTACGGGGCCCAGCATTCGATGGATCCCGCTCCCCTGTATTCCCTCTTTCCCGGCTGGCGCATCGTGACGCCGGCCACGGCGTTCGATTACATCGGGCTCTTCAACAGCGCCCTGCAGTGCGCCGACCCGGTGCTGGTGATCGAACACCAGCGCCTCTACCCGTTGAAGGACGAGGTTCCCCGCGGCGAGCGCGACTACCGGATCCGGCTGGGTGCGGCGCGGACGGTCCGCCCCGGGACGGACCTGACGGTCGTCACCTACGGTTCGATGCTTCACGACGTTCTGGCCGCCGCGGAGATCCTGGAATCGGAGGGGATCGGCTGCGAGGTGATCGATCTGCGCAGCGTGGACGCGCTGTCGATCGACCTGGAGACGATCGCCCGGTCGGTGACGCGCACCAACCGGGTTTTGCTTGTCGAACAGGCCCCCTGGGTCGGCGGGATCGGGATGCACCTCGCCGACCGCATCCAGCGGGATCTCTTCGACGAACTCGACGCCCCGGTCAACCGCGTCGCGGCGATCGACGTTCCGCCGCCGGTCTCCAGGATCCTGGAGACCTACGTCCATCCGTCGGTTGACGACGTCGTGGAGGCCGCGCGCAGAACGATTGAGGGACGCGTCTGGATCAAGCCCGGCGCGAACGCCCAGGCGCGGGGGGTGCGGGAATGAGGCTGGTCACCGCGGCCGAAATGCGGGAACTCGACCGGCACACGATCGAGGATCTCGGCGTACCCGGACAGGTGCTGATGGCCCGGGCGGGGCGCGCCGTCGCCGAAGCCGCGATCGAGGTCGCGGAATCGTCGGCGGACGGCTTTCCGCGGCGTTTTCTCGCCCTGGCGGGGGTGGGCAACAACGGGGGCGACGCCTACGTCGCCGCCCGTGTTCTTCAGTCGTGGGGATGGCGGGGACGGATCCTGGAGTTCGCCGATCCGGAACGGATCCGGGGCGACGCGGCGCACCATCGCAGGCTGGCGCTCCTGGCCGGGGTTCCCTCGGTCCGATGCGAAACCGAGGCGCTTCTCGAAGAGGCGCTGCGCGATCCCGGGATCGTCATCGACGGGTTGCTCGGCACGGGGCTCCGTGGGGAGGTCCGCGATCCGTTCCGCGGCGCGATTTCGCAGGTGAACCGATCAAGAGCGCCGGTCGTGGCGGTCGACATCCCCTCGGGACTGGACGCCGACAGCGGGCTGCCCCTGCCGGAGGCGGTCCGCGCCCGGGTGACGGTGACCATGGCCCTCCCGAAATTCGGCCTGGTGCGGGGACGCGGCCTCGATCACGCGGGCCGGATTCTCGTGGCCGATATCGGGATCCCCCGCAGCCGGCCCGGATCCCCTTCGCCGTCCGAAGCGGTCCGGTGGATCGATCGCTCCGGGATCGCCGGCGGAGACCTCCTGCGCCGCGCCCGGACGGCGCACAAGGGAACCTGCGGGCACGTTCTCGTCGTCGCCGGTTCGGTCGGGTTCGCCGGCGCCGCGGTCCTCTGCGCGGAAGGGGCGTTGCGCGGCGGCAGCGGCCTGGTTTCCGTGGCGGTGCCCGAACCGATCTACGTTGCCGCGGCGTCGTCGCTGCGGGAGGCGATGGTCCATCCGGCGCCGGCGTCGGACGGCGGGTTCGCCGGGGACGCCGCGGAAACCGTTCTCGCCCTGGCGGAACGGGCGACCGTGCTGGCGGTCGGTCCGGGGATCGGACGGGGCGACGGCGCGGCATCCCTGGTTCGGACTCTTCTCGGTCGGGTTTCCCGACCGATCGTTCTGGACGCCGACGGGTTGAACGTCCTGGGATCGCCCCCCGAGGCGATCGGGAAACGCCGGGCGCCGACGGTCGTCACGCCGCACCCGGGCGAGATGGCCCGGCTGGTCCGAGGATATGAATGGGCCGCGGAATGGGATCCCGGCGATCGCGACGGGGCGTGGGAGATCGCCCGGCGGTTCGCGGAGGCGACCGGGGCGGTCACCGTGCTGAAAGGGGCGGGAACCCTCGTTGCGGACCCGGCCGACGGATCCCTCTCGGTGAACGGCTCGGGAAACCCCGGGATGGCGACCGGCGGGACCGGCGATTGTCTCACGGGATTGCTGGCCGCGTTCCTGGCCGGCGGGCATTCCCCCGCCGCCGCCGCGCGGGCGGCCGTATGGATTCACGGCGCCGCGGCCGATCGCGCCGCGCTGCGCACCGGCGAAACGGCCCTGCTGCCGCGGGATCTCCTGGCGGAAATCCCCTCCGTCCTGCGGGATCTCGAATCCTGATCGGGACCCGTTTCGATCCTATTCCGTGGTGATCGTCGCCTTTTCGATGAGGATCTTCTGGGTCGGCCGGCCGGAGCGCGATCCGCGTTTCTCGATGGCCTGAAGCGTCTCCTCGCCGCTGACGACCTCGCCGAAGATCGTGTGCTTGCCGTCCAGCCACGGACAGGGGACGAAGGTCAGGAAGAACTGGGATCCGTCGGTTCCGGGGCCGGCATTCGCCATGGAAAGAAGGCCCGGCCTGTCGTGCCTGACCTTCGGATCGAACTCGCCGTCGAACCGGTAGCCGGGGCTGCCCCGGCCGTTGCCCATCGGGCAGCCGCCCTGGGCCATGAATTCGGGAATCACCCGGTGGAAATCGAGTCCGTCGAAGAACCCGAGTTCGGTCAGGTAGAGGAAATTCGCGACGTGGTTCGGCGCGATCTCGGGCATCAGGCGGACCTTGATGTCGCCGAGGCTGGTCTTCAGGTTCCAGAAATACCTGGCCCCTTTCGGAAACTCCACCGCCGGGAACTTCGGCAGATGCTGCCGCCAAGCGCTTCCGGACTTGTCGATGGCGCCTTCGGAGGTTTTCTCCCGGATGTAGGCATCGATGATCTGCATGGGATCTCCCTGGGGTTGGTCGGCCGCCGGTTTCGCGGCGGTCGTCTCCGCGGGCTTTGCGGCCCCGGTCCCGGGGGCCGCATCGGACGGCCCCGGGTCGGCGGCGAAGACGCCGCAGGGAAGGGCCAGAAAAAGCACGAGGAGGATCGAAAAGAGCGCGGCGGATCGATTCATGAACACGGTTCTCCTTCCGGATCCCGACCGTCGTTCCGCCGGCGGGTTCCGCGCCGCCTGGACGGTCGGGACGAACAATCGGTGGGGCAGGGTAGTCCGGCGGCGTCGGGGAATCAACGATTCTCGCCGGAAGACCGACCCTCGTCCCGGCGTTTCCGGCAGAGGATCCGGGCGCGCGCGAGGACCTCGAGGAAGAGGGTGTCGAGAGCGGCGTTCTTTCCGCGGGCCGCGGACCAGACCTCCCGCGCCCAGTCGGTGTAGGCGAGTCCTTCCTCGGCGTCGAACTCGGTTCCCTTCTCGATCGCGACGATCATCGCCTGCAGATTGTCGATCTTGTCGGCGATGCGGATGAACCTCGCGCCCGGCGAAAGGGCCGGCGCCGTTTCGACCTGCGCCCGGCGCCGTTCCTGCCGGGCAAGCGTCTTGTCGTCCGTCAGTTCGACCACCATCTCCGCGATCTGGGATCCGAACCGTTCGGCGATCTCTTCGGCCGTCGCCACCCCGTCTTCCAGGAGATCGTGCAGCGCCGCCGCGGCCAGCGTATCGCGGTCCACGATCCCCACCTCGGCGAGGATCTCCACGACGGAAAGGACGTGGGCGATGTTGGTGCGCCCCGGAGGTCTCTTGCGAAGAATCGGGCCGTGCCTTTCGGCGGCAAAGGCCATGGCGGCGATGAGAAGTTGAAGATCGGTCTCGTTCACGAAGTCGAATCCCCCCTGGCCGGAACGTCGGAAGGATAGCGGCCCGATCCGCGCATGGCCAGACCCGTTCCCCGCGGCCGGGTCGACAGGGCAGGCGCGCGCCGATGGCGTTTGCCAATCCGCCGCCGTGCGGTCACGATGCGGGGGGAGATCGGCCGGATGAAGAAGAAGAAGAGATTTTCCATCGTGCGGGTTCTCCTCGCCGTCGGCCTCGGACTCGTTGCGATCATCGTTCTCGGGATTTTCCTGCCGGTTCCGGACGCGGGGACGGGACCCTCGCCGGATTTCGATCTCGATTCCCTGCTCGTGCCCCGCGAAGAACTGGTGGCGGGCGGTCCGCCGAAGGACGGCATTCCCGCCCTGACGGATCCCGTCGCGGTTCCCGGCGCGGCGGCGGGATTCCTGCGCGCCGGAGACGCCGTCATCGGCGTCGTCCTCGGCGGCGTCGCACGCGCGTACCCGATCCGGATCCTGAACTGGCACGAGGTGGTCAACGACAGGATCGCGGATGACGAGGTGACGGTGACCTGGTGTCCCCTGGCCGGATCCGCCGTCGTCTTCGACGCCGGACGGGGTGCGGAACGGGATCTGTTCGGGGTCTCGGGTCTTCTCCACCAGAGCACGCTGGTCCTCTACGACCGCCGCACCGAATCGCTCTGGAGCCAACTCGCCGGCCGGGCGATCAGCGGCGCCCGCGCGGGAGAGACGCTGCCCCGGCTGCCGTGCCTCTACACGACCTGGGAGGAGTGGTTCGCCGATCACCCGCAGACGACGGTCCTGGCCCCGCCTCGGGACAGGAACCGGGACTACGGCCGGGATCCGTACGGGGCGTACGCCTCGGAAGACGCGATCCTCTTTCCCGTGAGCTGTCCGCCTGAGATCCTGGGGCGTTTCCCGCCGAAGACCCCGGTTCTCGGGATTGCCACGGGGGCCGCGGATTGGCGGGCGTATCCGCTGCGGTTGCTGGCCGGGCGGACGATCGCGGAGCGGATCGGCGGGCGCGAGATCCGGGTCACGGCCGACGCCGACGGGCGGGGCGGGGCCGCGCGCGATGCGGACGGCCGGGAGATTCCGTCCGTCCGCTGCTACTGGTTCGCGTGGGCGTCCGTGCATCCGGGCACGACGGTCTTCGACGGCGCGAACGACGGGGATCGTTGACGCGCCGGTCGGCGCGCGCACCGGGGACATCGGTCGCCCGCACGGCGGGGGCTTCCCCGGTCCGATGCGTCAATACAGATTCTGTTCCCGGGCCGTCTTGCGCACCCGGGCCCGGTCCTGCCGGATCCGTTCCCGCATCCAGCGGCGGACCCTGTCCAGTTCGGCGCGGTCGGCGAAGGTGACCAGGGCGTACTCCCGAAGCGGCGGCAGCTCGAAGCGCACGCGGCCGCCGGAGAGTCTTTCGACCGGCAGATCGCGCTCTCCTCCGTCCGGAAGAATCAGGATCGCGGGGTTCGCCGCGGCCGCCGCCGCCGGGACGCCTTCGAAGGTGATTCCAGCGGCCGGACGGATGAAACCGGCGTTCACGTCCGCGTCGTAATTGACGAAATGGAGATCGAAGGTTTTTCCGCCGAGCGAACTCCACGGGTCGACCGTGACCGATTCCGGCGCCTCGATCCGCCACTGCGAAACTTCAGCGGCGCGGCGGACGGCCTCTTCGACCGCGGGGAACGGCCCTTCGATTCCGTCGATTTCCGCCGGTCGGGGTCGCGGATCGAAGTTCTCGTTGCGGGAAGGGATCTCGCCGACGGCGAGAATCCGGGTTCCCCGGGCGGCGGCGGCCTCGAGCCGGGCGACCTGATCGTCGGAGATCGCGTCGATTCCCGGCAAGAGGACGGCGCGGTACCGTTCGATCGGGGTGCGGTCGGGCAGGAACTCGGGATGGCCGAAGACG
>CAYNBQ010000003.1:0-73249 GCA_964395275.1 uncultured Verrucomicrobiota bacterium | reverse complement strand
GCGTTGGTGAACCGCGTTCCCTGCCCCGCCAGGGCGTCGAGATTCGGCGTGGCCACCCCTTCCACACCCGCGCATCCCAGGGCCGTCGAACGATGCTGATCGGTGATGACCAACAGGACATTCGGACGGCGTGTTCCTCCGGGATCGCTTCTCTTCATGGGGCGGGGAATTTACCTCCGAAACGACGCGCGATCACGAACGTTCTCGAAGGCGAATCCGTGCGCCGACGGCGGCGCCTCCCGTAACGGGAACCGTATCCCGGCCGTTCCGCCGCCCGCCCGATCAGGAGGCCCAGGACTGGAGAACCTTCATGTAGTTCGCCCGTTCGAAGGCCGCCGGATCCGGACTGCGCTGCAGGCTCATGCTGCCCCGCATCTGGGCGAGCGACTCGTAGTCGTGTTCCTCGAGCCACTTCTCGACGCCGTCCCGGATCGTCTTCAGATAGTCGGGTCCCTTCTGCAGCAGCACGGAAACCAGTTGCACCGCGTCCGCGCCGGTCATCACGGCCTTGATCGCGTCTTCCGGGGTGTGCACCCCGCCGGAAACCGCGAGCGACGCCCGCACTTTCCCGAAGAGGATCGCCACCCACCGCAACCGCAGCAGCAGCTCGGAGGAGTTCGAGAGCTGGAGACTCGGCGTCGCCTGAAGCTCTTCCACGTCGATGTCGGGCTGGTAGAAGCGGTTGAACAACACCAGACCGTCGGTGCCGATAGCGTCGAGCTGTCTGGCCACATGCGGCAGGGAGGAGAAGAAAGGCGAGAGTTTCACGGCGACGGGGATCGAAATCCCCTTCTTGACGGTGGCCGCGCTCTCCAGGGTTCGTTTCTCCACGGAGGCCCCATGTTCGTCCGGATCGGTCGCCAGATAGTAGACGTTGACCTCCAGGGCGTCCGCGCCGGCTTCCTGGATGAGCTGGGCGTACTCGAGCCAGCCCGCCGGCGACGTCCCGTTCAGGGAGGCGATCACGGGGATGTCGACCGTCTCCTTGATCCGGCGGATCTGGTCGAGATACTCCTCGCAACCCAACCGGTACTCTTCCGGTTCCGGGAAGTAGGAGAGGGCTTCGGCGAACGATTCGGCATGGATCTCCATGTTCTGAATCGTTCCGAGCTGTTCGCGGGTGATCTGTTCCTCGAAAAGGGACCGCATCGTGATCGCGGCCGCGCCGGCGTCCTCGAGACGTTTCACCGTGTCGAGGTCGTCCGCCATCGGGGACGCCCCCGGGAAAAACGGGTGGGGAAGCTGCAGCCCGAGGTATTGGGTCGAAAGATCCATCGTGGTCCTCTCCTACTTTTCGTCGCTCTTCTCTTCGGAATCGCCGTCGGCGTCGGCGACCGGAACCCGCATCTGCGCGAGCTGCTGGTAGGTCGAGAAGCGCCGGGTGTCCGCCTCCTGGGCGGCCTCCAACAGCATCTGGAATCTCTTCGGATCCACCTTCTCCACCATGCGGAAGCGCGTCTCGTTCAGCATGTACTTCTGCGCGGGGATCTTCGGCGCCTGCGAATCCAGCTTCAGCGGCGGTTCCCCGGCCTCGGCCCGACGCGGATCGAAGCGGTAGAGCGTCCAGGCCCCCGCGCCGACCGCGAGTTTCTGCTGTTCGAGACCCAGCGACAGGTCGTAGCCGTGGGCGATGCAGTGGCTGTAGGCGATGATGAGCGACGGTCCCGGATAGGAATCCGCTTCGACGAAGGCATGCACCGTCTGGTTGTCCCTTGCGCCGAGGGCGATCTGGGCGACATAGACGTTGCCGTAGGTCATGGCCATCATGCCGAGATCCTTCTTCGGCAGCGATTTACCGGCCATCGCGAACTTCGCGGCGGCACCGAGCGGCGTGGCCTTCGAGGCCTGCCCGCCGGTGTTGGAGTAGACCTGCGTATCCAGGACCAGGACGTTCACGTCGCGGCCCGATGCCAGGACGTGGTCCAGCCCGCCGTAGCCGATGTCGTAGGCCCAGCCGTCCCCGCCGAGGATCCAGACGCTCTTCTTCACCAGGTAGTCCGCGAGCTGTTCGAGCCGGCGGGCTTCCTCGCCCGGGATCGACGCCAGCTTCTCCTTCAGGGCGGCGACCCGTTCGCGCTGCGCGGCGATGCCGGCTTCGTCGACCTGATCGGCGGAAAGAATCTCTTCGACCAACCGGTCGCCGAGCGGGCCGGCCAGGGCCTGCAGAAGCTCCTCGGCCTGTTCCTTGTGCTTGTCGATCGCCAGGCGGAAACCGAACCCGAATTCCGCGTTGTCTTCGAACAGGGAGTTCGACCAGGTCGGTCCCCGGCCGTCGGCGTTCGTCGTGTAGGGGGTCGTCGGCAGGTTGCCGCCGTAGATCGACGAACATCCCGTGGCGTTCGCGATCAGGGCGCGGTCTCCGAACAACTGCGACAGCAGCTTCACGTACGGCGTTTCGCCGCATCCGGCGCAGGCGCCCGAGTATTCGAACAACGGGAGCAGGAACTGCGATCCCTTGACGTCGAGCTTCACCTTCGTGCGATCCGGCTCGGGCAGACCGAGGAAGAAGCGGTAGTTCTCCCGCTCACGTTCCCGCACGGGAATCTGCGGCTCCATGTTGATCGCCTTGTGCTTCGGATTGGACTTGTCCCTGCCGGGACAGACGTTCACGCAGAGTTTGCAGCCCGTGCAGTCCTCCGGGGCGACCTGGATCGTGAACTTCCAGCCCTGGAAATCCTTCGCCTTGTAGTCCGCCGAAAGGAACGATTCCGGCGCGTTCTCGAGGTGCGCCGGATCGTAAACCTTCGAACGAATCGCCGCGTGCGGACAGACCATCGCGCACTTGTTGCACTGGATGCAGAACTCCGGATCCCAGATCGGGATCTCCAGGGCGATGTTGCGCTTCTCCCACTTGCAGGTGCCGACCGGCCAGGTGCCGTCCACGGGGAAGGCGCTCACCGGCAGCAGATCGCCCTTGCCCGCCATCATCACGGCGGTGACCTTCTGGACGAAGTCCGGCGCTTCCTCCGGAACCATCGGCGCCATGTGAATCTCGGACGTCGGCGCCTCGGGGACCTCGACCTCGTGCAGGTTCGCGAGGGTCTGGTCGACCGCCTCGAAGTTGCGGCGGACGATCTCCTCCCCCTTCTTGCCGTAGGTCTTGCGGATCGCCTGCTTGATCTTCTCGATCGCCTCCTCCCGCGGAAGAACCCCGGAAATCGCGAAGAAACAGGTCTGCATGATCGTGTTGATCCGGCGTCCCATGCCCGCGGCCTTCGCCACTTCGTAGGCGTCGATCACGTAGAACCGGAGTTTCTTCTCGACGATCTGCTCCTGGATCTCCCGGGGGAGATGATCCCACACCTCCTCCTTCGGATACGGGGCGTTGAGCAGGAAGACCGCCCCGGGCACCGCGTAGTCCAGGACGTTGAACCGTTCCAGGAACATGAACTGGTGGCATCCGACGAAGTTCGCCTTCCGGATCAGGTAGGTCGACCGGATCGGCCGCGGCCCGAAGCGAAGATGCGAAATCGTCATCGCGCCGGCCTTCTTCGAGTCGTAGACGAAGTATCCCTGCGCGTAGTTGTCCGTGTCTTCCCCGATGATCTTGATCGTGTTCTTGTTGGCGCCGACGGTGCCGTCCGATCCGAGGCCGAAGAAAACGGCCCGCACCACGTCGTCCGCCTCCAGATCGAACTCGGCGTCGACCTCCAGAGAGGTCCGGGAGACGTCGTCGACGATGCCGACCGTGAAATGGTTCTTCGGCGTTTCCGCGGCGAGGTTGTCGAAGACCGCCTTGACCATCGCCGGCGTGAATTCCTTGGAGGACAAGCCGTAGCGCCCGCCGACGATCCGCGGATCGGTCTCGAAGGGCGAGGCGCCCGCCGCGCGTGCCTCGGAGACGGCCGTGACGACGTCCAGGTGCAGCGGTTCGGCCAGCGCCCCCGGTTCCTTGGTTCGATCGAGAACGCCGATGGCCCTGACCGTCGGCGGCAGGGCCTGCAGGAGGTGCTCCGCCGAGAAGGGACGGTAGAGACGGACCCTGAGCAATCCGACCTTCTCTCCCCGCGCCCGGAGGGCCTCGACGGTCTCGGAGGCGGGACCGGCCCCGGATCCCATCAGGACGATCACCCGTTCGGCCTCCGGATCCCCCTCGTAGTCGAAGAGATGATAGCGGCGGCCGGTGCGCTCGGCGAAACGGTCCATGGTTTCCTGAACGATCCCCGGGCAGGCCGCGTAGAAGGGGTTGCAGGCCTCGCGGGCCTGGAAGAAGACGTCGGGATTCTGGGCGGTGCCGCGGAGGACCGGACGATCCGGCGTCAGCGCCCGTTCCCGATGCGCTTTCACCAGTTCGTCGTCGATCATGTAGCGAAGATCGTCGTCGTCGAGCACCTCGATCTTGGAAATCTCGTGGGAAATGCGGAAGCCCTCGAAGAAATGCATGAAGGGGACCCGGGCCTGAAGGGTCGCCGCATGGGCGATGCAGGCGAGGTCGTGCGCCTCCTGCACCGATCCCGAGGCCAGCATGGCGAAACCGGTCTGCCGGCAGGCCATGACGTCGGAATGATCCCCGAAGATCGAAAGGGCGTGGGTCGCCAGGGTCCGGGCCGAAACATGCATGCAGAAGGCCGTCAGTTCTCCCGCGATCTTGTACATGTTGGGGATCATCAGCAGGAGCCCCTGCGACGCCGTGAAGGTCGTCGTCAGCGAACCGGCCTGCAGGGCCCCGTGAACGGCCCCGGCGGCCCCGGCCTCGGATTGCATCTCGGTGACCTGGGGGACGGTTCCCCAGATATTCTTCCGTCCCCGCACCGACCATTCGTCGGCGAATTCCCCCATGGGCGAAGAGGGAGTGATCGGATAGATGGCGATCACCTCGCTGAGGCGATGGGCCACGGAAGCGGTGGCTTCGTTGCCGTCGAGGGTGGCGATTCTCTTCTCGGGCATCGGGCTCCTCCCTCCGGACAGGCGGACCCCTCCGGATTCGAACACGGTTGCATTGCAGACCACGAGGTCGCCGACAGGAATCCCCGGAGATCCGGGAACATCAGCAACATCGAACAAACCCTCTCAGAATAGGCCCCGGAGACGGCCTCGTGAAGCGTGAAGATCCCCGGCCGGCGGCGCGCCGGAGGGGCCCACGATCCCGGAGACCGCCTCCGTCCGATCTCCCCGGATGCGCCGCAGGGACCGTTGACCCCGCACGGCACAAAGGGCACGATCCGGGACGCAACCCCATGGAAACGACGAACGATCCCCAGCCGTCGGCCGAGCCCAGGCTCCGATCGGGAATGGTCTCGATTTTCGGCGAACCGAATGCCGGCAAGAGCACCTTGGTGAACACCCTGGTCGGCTGGAAGGTTTCGATCATCAGTTCGAAGCCCCAGACGACCTGGTACGCGGTGCGCGGGGTCCTGAACCGGCCCGAAGGGCAGATCGTTCTCGTCGACACCCCGGGGTTCGTGCGCGCCCAGCCGAAGCGGGTGCCGGTCTCCCTGCGCGGCGCGTTCAAGAGGTCCCTCCAGGGCGTCGATGCCGTCGTGCGCCTGATCGACGCCTCGCGCCCGCCGCATCCCGGGGAGGCTTCTTCCGTGGACGATCTTCTCCGGGGATCCGGCGTCCCCCGGGTGGCCGCCCTGAACAAGATCGACGCGGCCTCGCGGGACAATCTCGAGATCGCCCGCCGTCTCGTGGCCGACTACCCGGCGATCTTCGAAATCTCGGCTCTGCTGGGCACCGGGCTGAATCGACTGGTCGAACACCTGTTCGGGCTGCTGCCCGAGGCCAAGCCCCTCTACCCGAGAGACGCCAGGACCGACCTCCCCCTGGACGTCTGGATCGCGGAACAGATCCGGGAAAAGGTCTTCGAGGTGATGGAACAGGAACTGCCCTACACCGCCACGGTGCGCGTGGAAGAACTGGCCGAACGACCGAACGGCGTCCTCTACGTCAACGCCCGGATCCGCGTCGCCGAAGCCCGCCAGCGCGGTCTTTTCATCGGCGCCGGCGGCGCCACGATCCGACGGATCGGCACCGCCGCCCGGCGGGAGATCGAACGCGCCCTGGATCGCAAGGTCTTTCTGGACATCAAGGTAAAGGAGCGCCGCCGCTGAGCCGGGTTCCCGCCGCTGGTCCCCCCCGGCATCTCCCGGAAAAGAGAAACGGGCCGTCCCCCGGGGGAGACGACCCGTCCGGTTCTCGAGAACCTACCTGCGGCGCAGACGCCCGCAGAGGGCGAGAGCGGCCATGCCGAGCAGCGACATCGTCGCCGGCTCGGGAACCGCATCCACCCGGACCAGGTACTCGCGGTCGGTCTTGATCGACCCGTTGTTGAACGCGTCGTTGTTCGGACCGCCGTTTCCGCTGTCCATTTTCTGCAGGCTCCAGCCGGGGCTTCCGCCCGGATTCTGCGTGTATCCCGTCACCACGAGATCCAGCAGATACTGGCCGGATGCCGCCACCGGCGACGAGAGCACGACATCGACCCAGGTGACCTGGGCCGGTTGTCCGGCCCCCGGCCCCGTCAGGTTCACGCTCGTCGTCCCCAGGGGAGAACCCGCAACCGTGGTGGAATAGTCCGTGTTCCACGCATACAGGCTCAGAGTGCCCTGGAGATTGTCGCTGTCCCGCATGCCGATCGCAAACCCCGCGGACTTGAAGAACTCCTGGCTCCCCGATCCGCTGAGCGGCTGCACGGCCTCCGTCGGGCTGAAATGCTGCGATCGTGTCGTCGACCCCGAGGCCGAGAGCTGGATGTTCTCGTCGGGGTAGAGCACCATCATCGCCGCGTCGGCCGCGCCGGCGGCGACAAGCAGCACCACCAGCATTGCCATGAAGCCTTTCCTCATACACTCCTCCTTTTCCCTGGATCTCCGACGGACATCCCCCTTGTCGCCGGAGGCCCGGATTCCTCTTTCCAGGGGTGGGATGTCGAACACGGAGTATGTTCTCGATTTCCCGGCTTATGCAAGCACGAAGTTCGTCCGCCCGGTCGATTTTCGCGTCGGATTCCGAACAGCGCGCTCCGGCAACGCGCACACGCCTTCCAGAGGCGCGCGTTGCTGGTTTCGATCGCCCCGGGGCCGACGTCCGCCGGCCAACGTCTCCCGCCGAAAAGGCCGAACAACCACCGGAATCGGATCTTCCGATCGGGCGGATCCCGACGCATCCTGTCCGCAGACGGGAGAAGGAACGATGAAGAGAATCAGCGTGCAGACCCGCGGTCACACGGAATTCGTGGA
Source organism: uncultured Verrucomicrobiota bacterium (assembly GCA_964395275.1). Lineage (GTDB taxonomy): Bacteria > Verrucomicrobiota > CALLYA01 > CAYNBQ01 > CAYNBQ01 > CAYNBQ01. The sequence continues at coordinate 66,068 of CAYNBQ010000003.1, read as the reverse complement.
TCTCACCCCGAAAATCGCCGAATACGTCCGCGAACGGGGGTTCCGGAACGGCGTCGTCGTGGTCTACGTCCCCCATACGACGGCCGGGATCACCATCAACGAGAACGCCGACCCGGACGTGACCGCCGACATGGAGACGGCCCTCGACCGCGCGGTGCCGTGGAAAGCCGGATACGCGCACGGCGAAGGCAACGCCGCAGCCCATGTGAAGGCCTCGATGATGGGATCGTCGGTCACGATCCCCGTCGCCGAGGGACGACTGCAACTCGGCACCTGGCAGGCGGTCTATTTCGCGGAATTCGACGGCCCCCGGAACCGGACGGTCCTGGTCCGGCTTCTGTCCGCGCACGACGCCTGAAGCGTCCGTTTCCTCTCGACGGGACCCCGTTCCGCCCACCGACGCATCCGGTCGGCCGAGACGGGCTCGGGTCATCCCGCGGGGCGGACGGCGCGGGCGCGGATCCGCCGGGCGAACCTCTCGGGATCGGTTCCCGCGGCGGGACGGGCCGTCACGGTCCGGCTTTCCCGCGGCAGGAGGTCGAAGAAGTTGTCGGACCATTCGGCGTCGTACCCGGGCGCATGGAGTTCCACCGCCTTGGCGTACCCGTCCGAACGGACGCGGATCCTGACCCGGCCGCCCCGCGCCGGTCTCGCAACGACCTCCAGATTCGGAGGATCGAACCGCAGATGCTTGAAGGGAACCATCGCGGCGATGTCCCTGGATTCCTCCCCGCCGTCGCGGCGCAGAACGGCCACGGCCAGGTGCCGGGCCGGATCGCATCCTTCCACGATTTTGTGGGGCAGGCGCACGACCCGGCGGGCCCTGCCCGGGCCCAGACGCAGTTCGCGTCGTTCTTTCCACAAGACCTTGCCGTCGATCCGCAGCCAGCGCGCCTCGAATTCGACATCGACGCGTCCCCGTCCGTCCCAGACGGCCCATGCCTCCAGCCGCCCCTTGTCGTCCGGGATCCAGGCCGTTCGCAGCGGCGCAAAGAACCGCCGCGCGGCGTAGTAGAGCGCCTTCGGACGGTCCGCGGCGTCGATGCAGGACCAGCTCACCACCGGCCAGCAGTCGTTGAACTGCCAGAAGAGCGTTCCGGCCGTGTCGAACTTCAGGCGCCGCCAGTGATCCACCCCGCACCGGATGGCGTCGGCCTGGTTGATCTGGGTCAGGTAGACGAACTCCGAGAAGTCCCGCGGCATCGGCAGATGCGCCGCAAGGAATCGGAAAAGCCGTTCGATCCCCTCCCCCTGCTTCTCGTGCCATTCGAGCGCCGCCGACAACGAATGACGCTCCTCCCGGGGCAGCACCGCGTCGAGCGTCGCCTTGCAGGCGGGCGCCTGGAAGCCGAATTCGCTGAGGAAACGGCCGTGGTCGCGACGGTACGCGGTATAATCCTCCCAGACGGACCAGATCCCCCAGTTGTGCCGGTCTCCGGATCCTTCGCTGTTCGGATCCTCTCCTCCGAAGGGGCTGCTCGGCCAGTACGGGCGGGTCGGATCGAGATCGCCGCAGATCCTCGGAAGGACCTCGTGGTACACCGCGCCGCCGTAGGCCCAGCCGGCCTCGGCCCAGCCCCAGGAGCGGTATCCCCAGTCGTTTTCGTTGTTCCCGCACCAGATCGCCAGCGAGGGATGGTTGCGCAGCCTCCGGACGACCGATTCCGCCTCGGTCTCCACGGATTTTGCGAACCACCCCGTCTCCGGATACGGGGCGCAGGCGAACATGAAATCCTGCCAGACCAGGATGCCTTCCTCGTCGCACGCCTCGTAGAAGGCGTCGTCTTCGTAGACCCCCCCGCCCCAGACGCGCAGCATGTTCATGTTGGCGTCGGCGGCCATCCGGATCAGCCTGCGATACCGCTGCGGATCCGCCCGCGGCAGGAAGGAGTCCGGCGGAACCCAGTTTGCGCCGCGGCAGAAGACCTTCTTCCCGTTGACCCGGAAGACGAATCGTTCCCCGTCTCCCCCGGAATCCGGGGTGCGATCCAACTCGATCTCCCGGATGCCGATGCGATCCGCCCAGGTGTCGACGATCGGGCGTCCCTCCTCTTCGCGGCGCAGGATCAGCACGAGATCGTAGAGGGGCTGTTCCCCGTACCCCCGGGGCCACCAGAGATCGGCCTTCTTGAGGAAGAGCGTCGCCCGGGCCGTCCGGCGCCCGCGGTTCCAGTCGACCGCCAGCGCGCGCTCCACGGTTTCCCCGTTGCGTTCGAGACGGATCTCGATCCGGTATCGGCCCCGTTTCAGCACGCGCACGTCGGCGTCGATCGCCACCGATGCGCCGCCGCTTCGGGTGGGGGTCGTCCAGACCCGGACGCCGTCGACGACCGCATCGCCGATGCCGTGCAGGTAAATCGGGCGCCAGATCCCGGAGGTCGCCAGCCGCGGCCCCCAGTCCCAGCCGAAGGAATACTGCGCCTTGCGCAGGTAGGCCCGCCGCAGACTCCACGGGTAGGCGCGGTCCGGATCGTCGTTGAGTTCGTGCGCCCGGTATCGTTCCCGGCAGACCGTCTCCGGAGAACGGAAACGGATTCGAATCTCGTTTCCCCCCGCCTTCAGGGCCTTTTTCACCGGGAACCGATGTTCATGAAACATGTTGTCGGCCGATCCGACGGACACCCCGTTCACCGAGATCTCGGCGACGGTATCGAGTCCTTCGCAGACCAGTTCCCAGCTCCGGGCGGAAAGGAGTTCCTCTTCGGAGAGTTCGAAGCCGCGCCGGTAGATCCAGTCACGTTCCTCGACCCATTGAACCTTCGTCTCGTTGCGCCCGTAGAAGGGATCGGGGATGTCGCCGTTGTTCAAGAGGTCGAGGTGAACGCAACCCGGAACCGTGGCCGGTTTCCATTGTCCCCGGGCCGACATGGCCGCGGCGGGCCCGGCTTCGGCGAACCGCCATTCTCCGTTGAGATCGATGATGGTCGTCACGTGGGTCTCCTTCCTCGTTCCTCGGGAAAAGGTCACAAAAAGCCCGGCGCCGCGGGATCGTGCCGGGGAGAAGCCGCCGAATCAACCCGGATCGGGCAGGTCGAGACGATTTCCTCCGACAATGACGACGGTGGGACGAAGCCGCTCGTCGAAGACGGCGATGTCGGCCAGCATACCCGGCTCCAGGGCGCCGATCCGGTCGTCCCATCCGATGGCGCGGGCGGGAACTTCCGTGGCGCAGCGGAAGGCGTCGGCCGGACAGATCCCGGCCCGTTCCACGGCCGTGCGGACCGCGTCGGCCAGGACGATGACGCTGCCCGCCAGCACGTTGCGTTCGGGCTCGACCTTGGCGACACCGCCGTCCACGACGGCCACCAGGCCGTCGCCGAGATCGAAACGGCTGCCCTCGGGCAAACCGGCCACCCCGAGCGCATCGGTCGTCAGGCTCATGCCCCGGCCCGTCTTCGACAACCAGGCCAGGCGCATCAGCTCCGGACAGACGTGATGACCGTCCCCGATGATCTCCGCGATCAGGGTTTCCTCGATCAACGCCGCTTCCACCAGCCCCGGAACGCGGTAGGCTCCCCGTTTCCGCATGCCCGCCATGGCGTTGTAGAGATGCGTCACCATCGAGGCGCCCGCGCCGACCGCTTCCATCGCCTGTTCGTAGTCCGCCTCGGAATGCCCCAGGGAAACCTTGATCCCCGCCGACACCAGCCGCGCCGTCGCCTCGACCGCACCGGGCAGCTCCGGCGCCAGCGTCACCCGGCAGACCACCGGAACCGCCTCAACCCACGACTCCACCTCTGCCGGATCGGGATCCCGGAGAAACTCCTCCGGATGCGCACCCCGTTTCGTCCGCGCCATGTAGGGCCCTTCGAGATGCAACCCCAGGATCCGTCCCCCGTCGGCGCAGTCCATGGCCTCGCGCGTCACATCCACCGCGCGCATCAGGACCTCCGGCGGCGAGGCGATCGTCGAGGGTACCACCGAAGTCGTACCGCGCAGGGCATGGAACCGGGCCGCCTCGCAGAGGCTCGCCGGATCGAGGTCCATCATGTCGTGTCCCCCGCCCCCGTGAACGTGGATATCCACCAGACCCGGCACGATGTAGCCCCCCCGAGCGTCGATCGCCTCCACCCCGGCGCTGCGATCCCGCACAACGCCCACCGGACGGATTCCCGCGATGCGGTCGCCCGCGGTTTCCAGAACGTGGCCGGTCACAAAGGATCCCCGCTTCAGGATCCGGCCGTTGAAAATGCGGATCTTCTTCTTGCTCATGACTTCCCTCTCCCGGCCGCGGACGTTTCATCCCGGCGGACCCCGCACACGATCGACCCCGGGATCGCAACCGCCACCCCGCCGGGAAGACCGTTTCCCAACCCTTCGCCCTTTCCGTGCGGCAAGTCAAATCGGATCCGGTCCGGGGCCTTTCCCCCGCGATCCGTCCGCCAGCATTCCACCTCCAGGACGCCCGCCTCGAAGCGCAGCACGATCGTTCCCGCCCGATGCGTCGCCAGCCACGGGATGGCCCGCGATTCCACGGCCTCCAGCGTACGGGGATCGGGCGAGGATTCCGATTCGTAACGTCCCGTCACCGCCACGCAGAGAAGGGGGCGTCCCCGGTCGAGCATCGCCGGGATCCCCGGATCCCAGCGTCCGTGCCGCGGCAACTGGAGGATCAGCGGCTTTTCGGGATCGATGCGTTCCAGAACGCCGAGCACGGTCGATGCCGGCGCATCGGAGGTCAGCAGCACGTACGCATCCGGCCCCTCCACCAGCACGGCGGCGGCGCCCTGGTCGTAGATGCCGCCCTCCATCCCGCCGCGGGCCGCCAGGATCGCGCGGAACCGCCGCCCGCGCAGAACGAGCGTTCCATCGGCCACCTCTCCCGGGGACGGGACGATCCCCCGCCGCTCCCATTCCGCGCCGAACCCCCGCGGGGCCGCCCACGAATCGACCGGGACGGATTCCCGCACCACCGCCGTCCCCCCGACGTGCAGACCGTCCGGATGCGTGAGAACGACCGACCGCAGGCGGTCGACCCCCCGAACCCGCAGCATGCGGAGGATCAACGGTTCCGCCGACCAGCTCGGCCCCGTGTCGACCAGCATGTCGGCGCCGCCGGGACCGTCCACGAAGACCGATTCTCCGCCCCGCAGCGCGGGAAAGGTCGCTTCCCATCGCGAGGATTTCCCGGACCGTCCCATCCCGACCGCGGCCAGCACGAGGATCGAAATCGCCACGCCGACCCGAACCCGCCGGGAATTCCTCCCGGGGAAGAGCCACAGCAGAACCGATCCGTAACAGAACGCCGTCAGCCATCCCGGGAATTCCCGTACGTAGAAATGGCCGCCGGGAACCCGGTCCAGGATCTCGACGCTCCGGGCCATCAGGGCCACCGCCAACCGGTTCGCGTGGTTGAAGGTGATCCCGATCTCGCTCCAGATCCAGCCCCCCACCAGCGACGCCAGGCCGATCGCCACGACCAGCGAGGCGAGAGGAATCACCACAAGGTTTCCCGCCAACGCCACCACGGGCACCAGATGGAAATGGGCCGCCCCGATCGGCGTCGCCCCGATCCAGGCCGCCAGCGACGCCGATCCCAGTGCGATCGGTCCGGCCGACCACCGCCGGATCCGCCGCCGTCGTTCGTCGACCAGCGAGGGCGCCAGATACGGATCGGGTTCCGTGACGCGGCCGATCCGGCGTTGCACGGGCGCCGTCACCAGCACCAGGGAAATCACCACCGCGAAGGAAAGCTGGAATCCGACGTCGAACAACTGAAGGGGCCGGACCGCCAGGATAGCCAGCGCCGCCAGGCCCAGCGCGTTCAACGCGTGCAGCGGCCGGTTGAAACTCCGTCCGCCGACGATCGCCGCCGCCATGAGAAACGCCCGGACCGCCGAGGTGCGCGCACCCGTCATCACCACGTAGAACCACATCGCCGGAAGGACCACGATCGGACGGATCCTTCGCGGGATCCGGGCGAAGCGCAGCATACTGTCAAGGACGAAAACAAGAAGCCCGACGTGCAGCCCGCTGATCGCGAAGATGTGCATTGCGCCGGCCCGCGTGAAGGGATCCCAGACGTCCGCGGGAATCTCGCGGCGGTATCCCAGGAGGATCGCCGCCAGAAGACCCGCCTCGACAGGGTCCCCTTCCAGTCCCGCGGTGATACGCCGGCGCAGCGCATCCCGAACCCGGCGCAGGACGACCGGGCCGCGCCGCTCCTTTCCCGGCAGGAAAACCAGGTCCGCCTTCCGCGTGCAGCGCAGCCGATAATGGATCCCGCGCGCCGCGAGGAACTCGCGCGCCCCGAGACACCCGGGCAGCCCGGACCGGGGCGGCAGGCGGAGTCCGCCCGCGATCTCCATGGCGTCCCCCCGCGCCGGTTCCCGCACGGCGCCGGCGACCCGGCCGCTTACATCCACCTGAACGAGTCCGCGGGCGGACCGCCATTCCCGCCCGGCGTACTCTTCCTCGACCCGGAACAGAAAGCGGTAGGGAGCCGCCTCGCCCGTCCGCATGCCCTCCCGTCGCAACGGGCGCGGTCCTTCCCTGACGAAACCCCGCACCCGAACGAACCGGGGCCGGTCGCCGACCCGGACCCTCAGGTCGTCCGTTCTCTGCGGCAGTCGACCGGCTGCGCCCGTCAGGGCGCCGCACAGTGCAAAGGTCGACGCCAGCAACACGATCGGAAGGAAGGATTCACGCTTGCGCACGGCATACGCCGCAAACCAGAGAATCCAGGCGGCTGCGGCCAGCCACGGCAGCATTCGCGGATCCGCGGACGTCCCGCCCGCGATCCCGGCGGCGAACGCCGCCGCGGCGAAGGCGAGCGGAACACGCCTCACCGCCTCCGCATCGGGACGGCCGCCGCCGTCCCGCCCCCGACGCCGCGGCCCGGATCAGTTCGTCGACACGCGGGCAACGGCTTCGATCTCCACGCGGGCATCCTTCGGGAGCCGCGAGACCTCGACCGTTGCACGGGCGGGCCGCCAAGGTCCGAAGAACCCGGCATAGACCGCGTTCACCCCCGCGAAATCGCCCAAGTCAGCGAGAAAAATCGTTGTCTTCACCACGGACGCCGGCGTAGCGCCGGCCGCGTGCAAGATCTCCTCCAGATTCTTCAGGGCCTGGACCGCCTGTTCCTCGGCGCCGGGTCCGACGAGATCCCCGGTGGCGGGATCCATCCCGAGCTGGCCGGAGACGAAAAGCCATTCCCCGCACCGCACCGCCTGGGAATAGGGACCGATCGCCGCCGGCGCCCGATCCGTTTCGATCCGCTGCAGATCCTCCGCATCCATGCGCAGATCCCTCCCCGTTCGGAGGACCGGAGAACCCTCGAGCCATCCTCCGGTCCGGATCCCTCCGAAGATCAGTCGCTTCGGCCGACGCGATAGAAGGCGGCGCCCATTCCGTCGATCGGAACGTCGTACGAGGTCGTCGCGCCGCCCGACGCGATCCCCGACGCCACCACCGTCCAGACGGGTTCCACGAGTCCGGCCGAGCGATCCACGGAGTAGACGGCGCCCTCCGTCGACGTCCACGTCAACCGGATCATCGTCGCCGAAACCGCCTCGATCCCCACGATCTCCCCGGGCGCGGGCGCCGCCGTAAAGGGCGTGCCGTCGATCTTCGTCCCCGGCGAATGCACCGAGTTCGGATCGCCAGCCGCCGTCGTATGCGCCACGAATTCCGCGCCGCTCAGGTCCGGATCCAGCGTGATCGACTGGTCCGCCACGGAACCGTCGTAGCTGTACTGGGCGATCACCGTCGTGTCGTCCGGCTTGAGCAGCGTGACCGTGTCCCCGGTGTTGTTGAGCCCGAGGAACCCCGTCGAGGCGGTCTGGACCACCGACCCGCCGAAATCGCCGGTCGGCGTTCCGCCGCCGAAGACCACGACCGCCTGCCCCGGGGCAAGAATCGTTCCCGCCGGGAAGACGTGCCGCACCGCCACGGCGTCGCGGATGATCAGGCCGCTGATGTCCAGCGACGAGTCGCCCGTGTTCACGATCTCGATGAACTCGTCCTGGCTGCCCTGCCGGTCGCCGTCGCCGTTCGCATCCCCGTTGGGCACCGCGGGCGGATCGTCCGGATGCGGATCGTAGAGGATCTCGTTCAGCACCAGCACGCCGTAGGCGTCGGCCGCCAGCACGTCGATCGTGATCGTCTTTTCGTCGAACCCGTCCTTGTCCTCGGCGCGGAAGACGACCTGGTAGGATTCCCCTTCCTGACCGGCGTCCGGGGTCATCGAGAACAGCCCGGTCCCGTCGCCGTTGTCCGTGAAGCTCGCGTTCGGCGGCAGATCCGCCGGCTGGGGCCGGGTGAAGGCGACCGGATCGCCGTCCGGCTCCGAAACGGACACCGTGAACTCCAGCACGGCCCCGACCTCGACCACCTTGTCGCCGATCTCGTTGATCACCGGCGGCTGGTTCGACGTGAAGTGCGAGCCGTCGATCCTCGTTCCCGGCGATCCCGGCGCGCCGCCGGATCCCGTCGCCAGCGTATGCTTGACGTAGTCGGGCCCGGTGACGTCCGGGTCGAGCGTCAGGGACTGGTCATCCCCGCCTTCCGCTCCGTAGGTCACCGTGAGGATCAGTCGCCCCTGGTCGTCGAACAGGGTGATCGTGTCCCCGTAGTTGCCGAAGCCGAGCATTCCCGAGGACGCCGTCTGCACGACGGATCCGCCGAAGGTCCCCGTCGGGGTTCCGCCGCCGAAGACCAGCAGGGCCTGACCCGGCACCAGCGACGTTCCGGCGGGAACGACGTGCCGCGAGCTGTAGTCGTCGTGGAGATCGAAGCCGGACACGTCGATCGGCGCTTCGCCGGTGTAGACGATCTCCGCGTACTCGTCCTGGCTGGTGTTGAAAACGCCGTCGCCGTTGGAATCGAACCCCGTCGGATCGGCCATGATCTCGTTGAGCACGAAGAGCCCCCGGTACGGGCTGTCTTCGGCCTGCGCCTCGAGAACGAGATCGCGCGAGCCGGTGTCCGTGCCGTCGTCGGCGATGATGGTCACCGTCCAGCTCTGCCCGAACTGCGTGGCGTCCGGCGCGAAGGTCAACACCCCCGTCCGGTCCCCGTTGTCGACGAACTCGGCGTTGGCGGGAAGATTCGTGGCGACCAGGTCGACCACGTCGAGCGGGTCGGCGTCGAGCGCCACGACGACGACCGTGCCCGTCGATCCGACCTCCACCAGCAGCGGATCCGTCTCGAAACAGTCCACCGTCGGCGCGTTGTTGCCGGCGCCGACCTGGGTGAAATCATCGTACGCCCGCGGCAGGATCTGGTAGCCGGAGTCGTAGGGCTCGCTGCTGTCGTACTGGCTCACGATGCCGACGACGTCGATCGCCGTCGTGTAGGTCGGCTGGCCGTCGATGTCGGTGTCGGCGTCGACGCGCAGCGTGATGTTCGTCGTCCCGTCGTCGAGCGTCAGGTTCCAGTTGAACCCTTCGCACGGGAACGTGCCGGCCGTGATCCACGCGTTGGTCACCCGCACCAGGGTGCCCTCGTAGCTCTCGGGATCGGCCAGGATCTCCGCGATGGTGACCGTCGCCGGCGTGAGCGTCGCCGGCGACGGATCGACCACCTCGATGTTGTCCGGCAGGAAGGTCGGATCCAGTTCGGCCTTGCCCCGGTACTGGGTGACGACCCCGCTGACCAGCACCTCGACGCCGATCTGCAGCCCTTCCGGGAGGGTCCAGTCGCCCGGCGTCGTGTTGATGTTGATCCCGCCGGTGGCGTCTTCCATGAAGAAATCGATCCGGGTGGGCGTATACATCGGGGAGTTGATCCACCCCTGGATCGTGAAGCTTTGCCCCATGTGATCGGGCAGGGTGTCCCCGTTGAGATCCTCGCGAACGACCGCGATGTCGGTCACCTGCGCCGCGACGCCCGCGGCAAGGAACCCGAGCACCGCGACGAACACGCTTCGCACCATCCACGAACCACGGAAACCCCTCTTCATCATCCCGTCCTCCTGCGATCTGGCCGCCTTCAGTCGAGCGGCCCGTCGGGATCCCAGATGACCCCGCCGCGGTTAACTTCGGCCTGATTCTCCGTGTAGATCTGGCTCTTCGGATGCGCCGCGACGTGGCCGTCCGCGAAGAGCAGATCGATCTTGTCGTTGTGTCGGTAGTCCGCGTACTTCGGCCAGGTGATCGCCTGGTTGCCGGATTCCTCCGCCAGAAAGACGAACTGCGACGGGCGCCGGATCTCGGAGATCTTCCGGCGGGGCTTGCCCTGGTAGGCCTCGATGATGAACTTGTTGTACGCGTAGGAGATGTACGGATCGAAGGCGCCCAACCCGGGGATCGCCTTGGCGCTCGGACAGGTCCAGATCGTGCCGTCCTTCGGACGCGGCGGCCGCCCCGAACGCACCAGGTCCCGCAAGGGTTCCTCCGCCAGGTACTGCGGCATCACGTTGTACCAGGCATGGAGATTGTTCGGTTCCCAGCGGCCGGAGGCGTCGGCGCCTTCGTCGGGGAACCAGCCCTCGTAATCGTCGAGGTACATCGTCAGCGCCACGCCCCACTGCTTGAGATTCGCGATGCAATTGGCCTGCCGGGCCTTCTCCCGCGCCCGGCTCAACGCCGGCAGAAGCATGCCGGCCAGAATCGCGATGATGGCGATGACCACCAGCAATTCAATGAGAGTGAATCCCCTCCGTGGAAGGGGTCGTTTCCGGGATGGGTTGCTCCGACGCCGTCGCAAAAAGATACTCGCCATGCCTTAACGCTCTCCCCGAAAGCGTTCGATGGCCGTCATCGAGGGATCCGCATCCGGACCCTGCGGACCCATCCCCTCATTCGAACGCGCCATGGTCAGGATACATGGGCCCTCCCGGGGGGTCAAGAGGCGCCGCCCCGCGCCCCCGCAAACCCCTTCAAAACAGGTCCCGCAGATCCTCGGGACGGATGTCCCCGCCGAAGCGCCCCGCATCCGGCAATTCCGCCGCCCGGATCCGCCAGCGACGCCCGTCCCGGACGAAATCGATGCGGACACGTTCCTGCGTCCATTCCCCGGAGGACGGCCCCACCCCCTCCGCCCGGCCCCGGATCACCGCCCACGCGCGGGCGCTGCGCCGGTCCGGCGCCACTTCGACGGTGATCCGGTCCAGGCGCGCCTCGATCTCGCCGACCTGCCGGAAAACCACGAAAAGCCAGGGCCGCACCTCGTCCGGTCCCCCGATCGGTTCGAGGCGGAAATCCGGCGCGCAATGCTTCAACACCCCCCGGACGTCCTTGTTCGAAACGGCTTCGCAGGATTCCCGCACCGCGTGCGTGATCCTCGCCTCGTCGCTTCTCGCATGCCACAACCAGAACCCGACGCCGGCGAGAACCGCCGCCGAAACGATCGCCCCGATCCAGACCCTGCCCCTGATCATCGCCTTCTTCTCCCGCCGTTCGTGTTCGTTCCCCCGATCCGGACGCCGCGCCGCGGCAACGGATCCCTCTTTCCCCGATCACCGCCCCGGTTCCCGCATGACGGCAACGGTCCCCTCGCCGTGCCGCCACCATCGGACCCGTCCCAGGATCCAGCTCCGCGGCAGGATCCCCTGCCAATGATTCTCGGGAGACATGGAACGGTTGTCGCCGACGACGTAGTAATAACCGGAGGGGATCCGCCGGCGGATCCACCAGTCCGGATTGATCGAGGTGTACGGTTCCGGCACCCGGCGACCGTCGATGTACAGCCGCCCGCCCCGGATCTCCAGCAGCTCGCCCGGCAGGCCGACGACGCGTTTCACGTAGTAGAGCGGCTCCGGCCCCTCGCCGCCGCGGAGCCAGACGATGTCGCCGCGCTGCGGACCATGCCTCCGATACGCCAGGCGATCCACCAAGGCGTACTGGCCGGTAACCAGGGTCGGATTCATGCTGATCCCCTGGATGCGGATCGGGGTCAGCCAGAACCCGAAGACCGCCGCGGCCGCGCCGATGTACAGAAGGGAACGTCCCAGCGGAGAGGTCAGCAGCCGGAGCGGGCGCCATCCCTTCGGTCGGTTCATACTCTTATCTGTAGGAGGATCGACGAAGGGCGTCCAGAATCGCGCCGCGCGGACTCTCCGATTCCGACGACGTCAAGAATCGCGCGATTCGCCGCCGGCGGCATCCTCCGAACGCCGGCGGGCCAGGTAGTAGAGGGTCGGCACCACGACCAGCGTCAGGATCGTCGCCACCGACAGTCCGAAGATCACGGCCACCGCCATCGGTCCCCACCACTGGCTGCTCTCGCTGCCGATCTCGAACCGGAAATGCCGCACGTCGAAGGAAACCCCCACCGCCATCGGGATCAGGCCGAAGACCGTCGTCACCGCCGTCAGCATCACCGGCCGGAACCGGGTGCGGCCGCCTTCGATCACGGCGTCAAGCAGCTTCCTTCCTCTCGCCCGCAGTTGTTCCGTGTAGTCGATCAGCACGATCGCATTGTTCACGACGATCCCCGCGAGGCTGATGACGCCGATCCCGGTCATGATGATTCCGAACGGCGTACGGGTCACCAGCAGCCCGAACATCACCCCGCCCAGCGAAAGCAGCACCGAGGCCAGCACGATCAGCGAGAGCGCGATGGAATTGAACTCGGTGACCAGCACCAGCGCGATCAGCCCGATCGCCCCCGCGAACGCCTTGTTCAGGAATTCCTTCGACTCCTCGATATCCTCGCTCTCGCCGCGGTACTTGATGCGGTATCCCGCCGGCAGGTGGAATCCTTCGAGTCGTTTCCGGACGTCCCGGAGTACCTCGGTGCCCTTCCGCCCGGCCACTTCCGCCTGGACGTGCACCGCGCGTTTCTGGTCCACGCGACGGACGGCGCCCGGCCCCCGGGCCAGTTCCAGGCGCGCCACGTCCAGGATCGGGATCGGCCGGCCCATGGCGTCGGGCACGCGGAGCTGTTCCAGGGTGCCCAGGTCGTTGCGTCGCTCCTTCATCAGGCGAACGACGATGTCGTACTCGTCGTCCCCTTCGCGGTAGACCCCCACATCGAGCCCGTTGAACGCCGCCTTCAGGGTCTGGCCGATCGAGGCGGTGCGCAGCCCCAGCATGGCCGCCTTGGCCCGGTCGACTCGGAAACGGAACTCCGGGTTGCCTTCCTCGATGTCGTCCTGCAGATCGACCAGCCCGGGCACGTCCCGGATCCGACGGGAAACCTCGCCGGCCAGCCGGTCCAGCTCGTCGAGATCGTCCCCGAGAATCTCCACGTTCACCGGCGGTCCCGTCAGCGGCCCGTTTTCCTCCTGGGTGATCTCGATCCGGGCGCCCGGGATGCCGCGCAGTTCCTCGCGGATCCGCCGGATGGCCTCCGACGAAGGCATCGGACGCTCCCGTCGTTCGCGGAAGACGACGGTGATCTGGCTGAGCGCGGGACCGCCCATGCCGCCGGGTTGGAAGGGATTGGCCGCCGCCGCCGAGGAACCGACGTTGCTGACGTAGTACTCGACCACGTCGTACCGGCCCAGGATCTCTTCGACCCGTCGGACGAGCCGGTCGGAGACGTCGAGGCGGGTGCCGGCGGGGGCGTGAACCGTGATGATGGCCCGGTCCGGCTCGGTCGTCGGCAGAAACTCCGTTCCGGCGCCCCAGAAGACGAAGAGGATGATCGAGGCGGCGAGTCCGAGCACCGCCAGCAGGATCGTGATCCCGGGCCGGCGCAGCGCGCTGCGGAGCAGCCGGTCGTAGCCCTGCAACACGCGGTGCCGCTCATGCCGTCGGGATTTCGCGCCCGCCTTTTCCTCTTTCAGCTTGAGAAACCGTGCGCAGAGGGCCGGGTTCACCACCAGCGCCACGAAGAGCGACGCCGTCAGCGCCAGGATTACCGTCTTGGGCAGGAAGGCCATGAATTTCCCCATCACGTTCGGCCAGAAAAGGATCGGGAAAAAGGCCGCCAGCGTGGTCAGGGTCGACGCGATCACCGCCCGGGCCACCTCGTCGGCGCCCAGTTCGGCCGCCTCCACCCGGCCGTAGCCCTCCTGGCGGTGTCGATAGATGTTCTCGACGATCACCACCGCGTTGTCGACCAGCATGCCCAGGGCGAGGGTCAGGGCGAAAAGCACCACCATGTTCAACGTGATCCCCGCCATCTGGAGTCCGACGAAGGAGATCGCCATCGAATAGGGAATGGACAGGGCCACGAAAAGCGCGTTGCGGCCCCCCATGAACAGGAAGATCACGGTGATCACCAGCACGAGTCCGGAGAAGATGTTGTTCTCCAGGTCGGCCACCATCGTGCGGATGTCGTCGGAGAGATCCAGGGTGATGGCGTAGCGCATTCCCCGGGGAAAGCCTTCGCTCTCCTCCTCAAGGATCCTGCGGATGTCGTCGGAGATCCGGATCACGTTTTCCCCGGAACGCTTCTGGATCGAAACGGTCACGCTTTCCCGGCCGTTGAGCCGCGAATACGTCTCGCGATCCTTGAACCCGTCGATGATCCGCGCCACGTCGCCCAGGTACACCGGGCGGCCGTTGCGGACGGCGACGATGACCTTCGAGATCTCGTCGACCGAATGGAACTCCCCCGGCACCCGGACCAGATACCGGCTTCGTCCCAGGTCCATGCGTCCCGCGGGAACGTTGACGTTCTCGGTCTCGATCGACCGGGCCACCTCGTCGAACGTCAGCTCGTAGGCGGCCAGCCGTTCCGGATCGAACTCGGCGCGGATCTCGCGTTCGAGCCCGCCGATGACCTGCGCATCCAGCACGCCCGGGATTCCGTCGAACCGGTCCTCGAGTTCGTCGGCCACCTGCTTGAGACGCACGGGACCGACGTCCCCGTAGAGACTGACCAGGACGATCGGGAATTCGGACAGGTTGATCTCCTCCACCGACGGGGTCTCCACGTCGAGCGGCAGATCGGGTTCGGCCTCGCTGACCTTGTCCCGGACCTTCTGCAGCGCGTCGTCGATGTCGTAGTCGGCGTCGAACTCAAGGCTGATCAGCGTCATCCCTTCCACGGAGATCGACAACATCTCCTTGACGCGATCGACGCCGCTGAGCTTCTTCTCCAGCGGCACCGCCACGAGGGATTCCATGTCCTTGGGCGACACTCCTTCGTAGAGGGCGCGCACCAGGACCATCGGGATCTGGATGTCCGGCGCCGCCTCCCGCGGCAGCGTCACGTAGCTGTAGACGCCCGCCACGATCAGGCCGACGAGCAGCACGTAGACGGTCGCCCGATGATGAATGGAGAACCTGCTGATCTTCATTCGATCGATTCCGAGGCGATCACTTCCTCCCAAGGGAGGGTTTCTTCGATCTCCACGGGATCGCCCTCTGCGACCTCCCGCTGTCCCCGGACGATGAGCCGATCGCCGGCCCGCATGCCGGAGGTCACCTGGACCCAGGCGCCGCTGCGGATGCCGAGGCGGATCGGTTGCCATCGGGCCGTGCCGTCCCGTTCCAGCATCAGACCGGCGGCGCCCTCGCGTTCGACGATCACGGACAGCGGCACCGCGACGACATCGGAGAGTTCTTCCACCGTGAGGGTCACCTTCACGATCACCCCCGGGCGCAGATTCCCGCCTCCGCCCCCGGGGCCGGTCCCGCCGTCCTTCTCGATCTCGATGCGGACCCGGAAGGTGCGGGTCTGCGCGTCGGCCGCTTCGGCGACATGGATCACACGTCCCTTCCATCGATCCGAACCGACCGTGGAAGCGACGACGGCCTCATCGCCCTCGTGGACCCCGCCGATCTCCCGTTCCGGCACGGAAACGACGACCTCCAGTCGATCGTCGTTCACCAGGCGCGCAATCAGACTGCCCGGCTGGGCGAACTCGCCGACGTCCATCGGCAGCTCGTCGATCAGGCCGGCGATCGGCGCGATGACCCGCCCGTTGCGCAGCTCGGCTTCCGCGGCCTCCATGCCCGCCTTGGCGACGTCGCGCTCGGACAGGGCGCGATCGAGGGTCTCCGGGCTGATGGCGCCGTCCTTGTAGAGGTCCTGCGAGCGCTTCAGAACCTTCTCGGCGAGATCGAGACGCGCCCGCGCCAGGGCGACCGAGGCCTTCAGCGCGGCCTCGTTGATCCCGGCGATCCATGCGCCGGCCTCGACACGATCCCCCTCCTTCACCCGGATCCACTCGATCCGTCCCGGCTGCGCCGCCGAGAGCGACCGTTCCTCGCCGGCCTCGACCACGCCCGGCAGATCGATCGTACGGCGCAGCGGGAACGTCCCGACCTCGGCGACGGCCACGGCCGTCGCCCGGCGGCCGTTTCCCTCGTCCTTTCCGTCGCCGCATCCCCCGGCGGAGACGAGGATTCCCGCTCCAAGAAGAACCGCCGCCAACGGACAGGGAAACCGCTTCATGAAGGAACCCCCTGTAGGACGATGTCCACGATCCGATCCACGCGGAGGCGGGTTCGACTCCCGCCCCCGGCGATCCGGCGCACGAACTGAAAGTTGATCATAGAGAGAAAGACGATGGCGGTCTCGTTCTCGGTCAGCCCCGCCTTGCCCGAACATTTCCGGAACGAGCAGACGACTTCCTCGACGAGTCTCACGTGTTCGACCGAGAGACGCCGCAGCATGCCGATGACGGCGTCGGGAGACCCCAGGAGGACGCGATAGAGCATGCGCGCCCGGTCGGGGTCTTCCTCGTAGAAGGCGAAATGGGCCTCCGCGGCGGAGATGAGCGCCTCGCGGAGATCCGAAGCGTCCCGGACCCGCTCCCGGACCATCGACGCCAGGCGGCGGAAGGCGGACCGCAGGAGCTCTTCCATGAGCGTGCGCTTGTCGGGGAAATAGTAGTAGAGCATCGGCTTGGAGACGCCCGCCTCCTCGACGATGGCGCGCACCGAGGCCCCGGAGTATCCGAGCCGGCCGAAGAGCCGGGCGGCGGACTGAAGGATGGCGGTGCGGGTATCCTCGTTGCGTCGACCCACGGCGGTTCCTCCTGAGGCGGTCCGTGACCTACCGATCGGTAGGTCGTCTACATAGCCCTTCTCCCGCCGGGGGTCAATCGGCCTCCTCATCATAAATCATTGCCTCCGTTCCCCCGCCCCGCTACGGTCCGACCCATTCCAACGGGAGAACATCTCGTGAACGCTCAACCCGATTCCTCCCCTCCCTGCAGGGATCCCGAGGCCGTCGCCGCCATGGCGCGGCGGATGCGCGCCGACCTGCTTCAGGCCGTCGCCGCCTGCCGTTCCGGACACCCCTGCGGATCCCTCTCCGTCACCGATCTGCTCGCCGTCCTCTACGGACGGATCCTGCGCATCCGCCCCGGGGAACCGAACTGGCCGGAGCGCGACCGTTTCGTCCTCGCCAAGGGACACGCCGCGCCCGCGCTCTACGCAGCCCTGGCCTGGCGGGGCTTCTTCCCCCGCAGGGAACTCCTCACCCTGCGCCGGATCGATTCCCGGCTCCAGGGACACCCGGATCTCAAGCTCGTCCCCGGCGTGGACATGTCCACCGGTTCCCTCGGGCAGGGACTGTCCGCCGCCGTCGGCATGGCCCTGGGCGCCCGCATCCAGCACCGCCGGTTCCGCGTCTTCGTCCTGATGAGCGACGCCGAACAGGCCGAGGGCCAGGTCTGGGAAGCGGCCATGACCGCTTCCCACTACCGGTTGAACCGTCTGGTGGCGATGGTCGACCGCAACCACAGCCAGACCGACGGAACGACCGAAACCGTCATGGATTCCGAACCGCTCGCCGCCAAGTGGAAGGCCTTCGGCTGGAGGGTGCTCCGGATCGACGGGCACGATCATCGCGCGATCGAAGAGGCCGTCCTGAGGGGATGCCGGTCCCGGTCGAAGCCGACGGTCATCCTCGCCGACACCACCATCGGCAAGGGGGTGTCCTGCCTCGAAGGCAGGAAGGAGATCTACGGCGCGAAGTTCACCGCCGAGATGCTCGAAGAAGCCCTGGCCGAACTCGGAGAGGAGCCGATCCGATGAACCTCGCCGACGCCTCCCTGCTGCCCGAACGCGGCCCCGACGAGGGCCTGCGCCCCGCCTACGGCGCGGCGATCCTCGAACTCGGGGAAGAACGTCCGGACATCGTCGTCCTGACCGCCGATCTCGGCACGATCATCTCGATCGACCGCTTCGGCGAACGTTTCCCGGAGCGCTATTTCAACGTCGGCGTCGCCGAACAGAATCTCACCGGCATCGCCGCGGGCCTGGCGACCACCGGCCTCGTGCCCTTCATCAGCACCTTCGCCGTCTTCGCCAGCATGCGCGCCTGCGAACAGGTCCGCACCTCGATCTGCTACCCGGAGCTGAACGTCAAGATCGTCCCGTCCCACGGAGGCCTGACCATCGGCGAGAACGGCGTCACCCACCAGGCCCAGGAGGATCTGGCCATCATGCGGGCCCTGCCGAACATGACGATCCTCGTGCCGGCGGACGCCCTGGAGGTCCGACGGGCGGTCCGCGCCTCCGCCGAATGGGACGGCCCCGTCTACCTGCGCCTGGCCCGCCCCGGCGTGCCCCGGATCTTCGCCGAGGACCACGCCTTCGAGATCGGAAAGATCTACCGCGTCCGGCCGGGGAAGGATCTGACCCTCGTCGCCACCGGCATCCTGCTGGACACCGCGATCCGGGCCGCGGAGGAACTCGACCGCGAAGGGATCCGGGCCGAGGTGCTCCATGCGCCGACCCTCAAGCCCCTCGACGAGGCGGCCCTTCTCGAATCGGTCGTCCGCACCGGGGCGGTCGTCACCGTGGAGGAGCACAGCATCATCGGGGGCCTCGGTTCGGCCGTCGCAGAGATCCTGGGCGAACATGCGCCGATGCCCCTGCGGCGGATCGGGATCCGGGACACCTTCGCGGAATCCGGCAGGCCGGACGAACTCCTGAAGAAATACGGCATGGACGTCCGCGCCGTCGTCGAAGCCGCCCGCCGCGTCCTGTCGGCCCGCGACGAGGGCCCGGGAAGCTGGTGGAAGCGGTAGCGCGGAAAACGAAGACTCCCGGTCGTCCGCGCCGCAAACTCCGGGCTCCGCAGGTCGTCCTTCGCGGGGGCCGACCGCGGCGTCCTGCTCCGTTCCGCCGCCAGGCGGAACTGCGAAGGAGAACAGGGCGTCGCGGCTCCACAAGACGTCCTTCGAGGGCCATGACGCGACGTCCTCACCCTGCTCCGTCCCGCCTTGCGGGACTTCGCACGGCACGCGCGCTCGCCGGACGTATCGACCTTTTGGCTTACCGGCCGGATCGATTCCCCCCGGGGAACCCGCCCCAAAAAGGTGTCCGGCTCGCGCTCACCGCCCTTGCTGCGCTCTTCGACCCGCGCACGACGCGTCCTGCTGCGCCTCCCGCTGTTCCGCTCCGGATGGATTCAATCCGACCTGCCTGCTCCGCACGGCACGCGCGCTCGCCGGACGTATCGACTTTTTGGCTTACCGGCCGGATCGATTCCCCCCGGGAACCCGCCCCGAAAAGGTGTCCGGCTCGCGCTCACCGCCGCGCTCGCCGGACGTATCGACTTTTTGGCTTACCGGTGGGCCCGGTAGGACTCGAACCTACGACCCAGGGATTATGAGTCCCCTGCTCTAACCGACTGAGCTACGGGCCCGACCGCGTCCGTCGGCCTCAGCCGTCCTGCCCGGCGGCCGTGGGAGGCTGCCGCCGCTGGGGCATGTCGACCTTGCGCACCTGCACCGGGTAACGCAGCTTGAGATCGTTGTTCAGGAGAATCTCCACCCAGTACGTTCCCTGCGACTGGAAAAGCGTGTTGAAGAAGACCTCGACGTTCGTCACCGTCCCGTGAGGGTTCGCCAGGGTGAACTCGATCTCCTTGCCCTCGACGATGCTGCTCTCCTCGTCCGGCGCGAGGATTCGAGTCTTCTGGCGGAAGGTGCCCTCCCCGCTGCACCAGCGGTTGACCACGAAGAGCCGCGGATGACGCACCGGAAACCGCGGCGCCGAAATCACGTCGAAAATCCCCACGAAGATGAATTTCCCGTTGCGCTCCTGGCGGACGTCGTCGCAGAGAATCGAAGATTGCAGATCAGGCAGTACGTTCATGTTTCACCTCCGGTACTCTGCTCCGAAGACCGCCCCGAAGCAACGGCAAAGCACCCTCCTGACGCTCTACATCGCCCCCGCGGGGGGCTACTCTAGCGAGCCGGGGCGGAAGCGGAGATCTCCTTCCGTCGTCTCTCCCGGAGGGCGAAAAGGGTGAAACACGAGTTCCTCGAACTGCGCGAGGCCGCCGAGGCCCTGGGCATGGACCCGGAAGAACTCGCCCGGCTCGCGAAACAGGGGGATGTGCCGGCACATTCCCGCGGGAATCGATTCGTCTTCTCCCGGGAGGAGATCGACCACTGGATGGAGGAACGGATCGGCGCCGGCGACCGCCGGGAGCTCGTCCGGATCGAAGAGACGATCTGCTGCCCCCGCATGGTCGTCACCCCGCTTCTCCGGCCGGAGGCCGTGCACCTCGATCTGCCGGCCCGGACGAAATCCGCCGCCCTCCGCGCCCTGGTGCGCGGCGCCGTACAGACCGGCCTGGTCTACGACGCCGAGGCCCTGCTCGACGCCGTCCTCGAACGGGAGGAACTCCTTTCGACCGCCGTCCAGAAGGGGATCGCCCTGCCCCATCCGCGGCGTCCCGATCCCTACCTCGCCGAAGAAAGCCTGATCGTCTTCGGCCGCACCCCGGCCGGCATTCCCTTCGGCGCGCCCGACGGCCGCCTCACCGACCTTTTTTTCCTGCTGGTCAGTTGCGACGACCGTATCCACCTGCGGATCCTCGCCCGGCTGACCCGCATGCTCGATTCGCCCGAGTTCCGCGACCAGCTCCGCTTCGCCGAGGATCCCGACGAGGTTCTCGAGGCCGTCCGCAACCGCGAGCAGGACCTCAACCGCAACTGACCGCGCGCCCCGGTTCCGTACCCCGGCCCCGTCCCTGATCCCGGGGGCATCGTCCGCCGCATCTCTACTTCGGGCCGATACGGTCCGTTCCGACGGTTTCGCGCAGCGGTTCCGGGAGCACGACGCTGCCGTCTTCCTGCTGGTAGTTCTCCAGGATCGCGATCAGCGCGCGGCTGACCGCGACCGCCGTTCCGTTGAGCATGTGCACCAGTTCCGGTTTCGCCCCCTGTTCCCGGCGGAACCGGATCCGCAATCGGCGCGCCTGGTAATCGGTGCAGTTCGACGTGCTCGTCACCTCTCCCCATTCGCCGGCTTCCCCGCGTCCCGGCATCCAGGCCTCGAGATCGTACTTGCGATAGGCGGGACCGCCGAGGTCTCCCGTGCAGATGTCCACCACGCGGTACGGAAGGCCCAGTTCCTGAAAGATCGACTCTTCCAGCCCGACGAACCGTTCGTGCATCGCATCGGATTCCTCGGGCATCGTGAAGGCGAACATCTCGACCTTCGAAAACTGGTGCACGCGGTACAGCCCCTTCGTCGCCCGGCCGTGCGCTCCCGCTTCCGTGCGGAAACAATGGGAATAGCCGACATACAGCAACGGAAGCTCGTCCGCGTCCAGGATCCGGTCCGAGAGCAATCCTCCCAGCGTGATCTCCGCCGTCGCGACCAGGCAGAGATCCGTCCCTTCCACGGAGTAGATCTGCGTCTCTTCCCCCCGGGGATTGAACCCGATCCCCGTCAGGATCTCCTCGCGGGCGAGGTCCGGCGTGACGAACGGGGTGAACCCCTCCGCGGTCAGCTTCCGAAGGGCGAAAAGCACCAGGGCCATTTCCAGGAGGGCCCCCTCGTTCTTGAGATAGTAGAACTTCTGGCCGGCGACCCGCGTGCCGCCCTCGAAATCGACGAGATCCAGGGCCTCGGCGATCTCCACGTGATCCCGGGGGCGAAAATCGAAGGAAGGAATCGTCCCCCAGCGGCGCAATTCCCGGTTGTCCTCTTCCGTCGCCCCGATCGGCGCATCGGGATGGGTCAGGTTCGGGATCCGGCGCGCCTCTTCGATCAGGGCGGCCTCGACGTTCTTCAGTTCCTCGGCCAATCCCGAGAGTTTCGCCTTGAGCTCCCGTCCCTCGGCGATCAGCGGTTCCCGCTCTTCCGGCGGGAGTTTCCCCTTCATCGCCCGGGCGACCTCGTTCTGACGCCGGCGGATCTCCTCCGTCAACCGGATCCCCTCCAGTCTCCGTTCGTAGAGTTCCTGGAAACGATCCAGATCGATCTCCACCCGGCGCAGTTCCGCGTTGCGCAACACCTCGTCCGGATGTTCGTGGATATAGCGCAGATCCAGCATCGCTCTTCCTTCTTTCCGCCCGGTCCGAACCGTCCGGAGGTCGCCGCACGGGGCCGCGGGTCGGCCCGCCGGGATCAGGGACGGGGAACCCCGAACCCGCATCGCCCGCAGCGATCGCGCCCTCCGGCTCGCGGAGCCGCGTCCCGGGGCGCCCTCTGCGGCGCTCCGGTGCGCCCGGGGCCGGGGCGACTCATGCGATTCGCCCGCTAGCGGGAGGTCTTTCCGGCGGCGGCCCTGGCGCGCTCCTTCAGGCGCTTTTTCCGTCGTTCCCGCCGCCTGCGTTTCTGGACCTTGTTGTGCTGCTGACCCATTCGCGGTTTCTCCCTTCGTTCGTCTTCCGCAGGAACTCCGCCCGCCGGCCGGAAGGTGAGGAGACCCTCATCCCCCCTCTTCCGGACCCCGATCGTACTGACGATCCCCCGCGTCTCCGAGACCGGGGACGATGTAGCCGTGCTCGTTGAGACCCCGGTCGATCGCACACGCGATGATCCGGACCGCGGGCCCCGCATCAAGCACTTTCTCGACGCCTTCGGGCGCGGCGATCAGCGTAAGGAACCGGATATCCTCCACCCCGCGGCTGCGCAGCTCCGCGACGGCCGCCGCGGCCGAACCGCCGGTCGCCAGCATCGGCTCCAGCACGATCGCCAGGTCCGGGGTTTCTCCGGGAAAATTCCGGTAGTAGTGGACGGGCCGCAGGGTTCGTTCGTCGCGGTACATCCCCAGGTGCCAGACGGCCGCCGTCCGAACGTACTGCAGGGCGGCGTCCACCATGCCGAGCCCGGCCCGAAGAATCGGTACGAAGGCGATCGAGGCCTTCAGTCGGACGCCCTCCGTCTCCCCGATCGGCGTGCGGATCGCCGTCTCGCGCACGGTTGCGTCCGCCAACGCCTCGTTCAACAGCAGCGGCGTGAGCAACCGGACCAGTTCCCGGAACCGGTGCGGGGGCGTCGTCGTGTCCCGCAGTTCCGTCAGGAGCGAACGCGCCAGGGGGTGGTCGAGGATCCGAACCGCCTCTTCCATGATCCAGGTCGGATGCGCCCGCCCCTCAGGAAAGGGCCTCCACCGCCCGTTTCACGTTCGACGGCCGAACGACGATGATCCCCTTGCGGGCCCGCGGCGGCGAAGCGCAATAGGCGTACTCGATGTTCACGCGGGCGGCGGCGAGTTTCGCCGCCAGATCCGCCAGCTCGCCGGGGCGATTGTCGGCCTCGACGACGACCACGTCGCGTTCGATGACGAGCAGGCCGTGTTCGCCCAGGATGTGAGCCGCTTTCAGGGGATCGCTGACGATCATCCGGACGACCGCGTGGTCGACGGTATCGCTCACGGTCATGGCGTGGATACCCACGCCGCCCTCGCCGAGTTCCCGGCACATCTGGGCCAGGGTGCCCGGACGGTTCTCGAGAAAGACGGAAAGCTGTTTGACGACTTCCACGGCCGGTCTCCTTCGTGCGATTGGCTGGCAGGCCGCCGGATCCGGCGGCGACGGCCCGAACCTACCCCGCCGCCCGCGCGGGGTCAATGGACCATCGACCGCGGGCGGGGCCGGGGCGGATTCCCCGGATCCAGGGGCCGGCTTTCGGGGTTGACACCCCCGTTCGTTTCGGCTAAAAAGGGACCGTTCGGGCTCAAACCGGCCCAATTTGGCTCAAGATGACGGCTTTCTGCGGACAGATCTCCGGAAAAATCGGCAGCGACGGGCGAATCAAGCTCCCCGCCGAATGGAAATCCCTCTTCCTCGATCCCTACCAGGGTCAGGTCGTCCTCTCCATGCTCCCCGAAGGATGCCTCGCCCTCTGGCCCCGCCGCCTCTGGGAAGAGGACTGCTCCGCCGTCTTTCGCGACCTCAGATCCGGGTTGCCCGGCGCCGTCGGCGCACGCGAACTCACCCGCCTCTCCGGCGCCTTCCGCCGGGATCTCGTCCTCAACGACCAGGGCCGAATCCGAATCCCCGAGAGCTTCCGCGATCACGCATCCCTCCGCCCCGGGGAGGAGATCGTCCTCGTCGGCGCCGAGTCCCGGGTCGAAATCTGGGATCCCCGGCGATGGGAAAACGAACAGCGCCGGCTCTGGAACCTCTCGCCCGGCTCCCTCCAGGCCGCCACCGAACCCGACGGAGGAGATCCCCCGCAATGAGAGCGGCCGTGATCCTCTATCCCTCCCGCCGTCCCCTGCCCCTGCGGCGCATTCTTCTCTTCCTGGCCGCCGTGCTCGTCGTCCTCCTCCTCACGGGATGGGCGCACTCCCCCTCCGGGGACAAGCCCCGGAACCCCGTCCTTCCCTTTCGTCTGGTCGAATCGCACTCCGCTCCGCCCGTCGATCGATCCGTCGATCCGAACCAGTCCGTACGCGATCTCGTCCGGTTCGACCGCGCCTGGTGGGCCGCCACCGGCAGCGGGCTTCTGCGGATCTCCACGGCCCCGCGTCCGTCCTGCGAACTCCTGACGCGGCACGACGGGCTTCCGGAAAACGACGTCACGGCCCTGGCCGTCTTCCGCGGCGACCTCTACGTCGGGACGCGCGGGAGCGGGCTCGCCCGCCGCCTCCGCGACGGAACCTTCGTATCGTGGCGGGCATCCGACCCCGCCTGGAACCGCGTGACATCCCTGCTGAGCCTCGATGCGGACCGTCTTCTCGTCGGAACCGAGGGAGGGCTCCTGTCCTTCGACGGCGCCTCCTGGCGGATCGCGCGCTTCGCACGCGGAACGTCGGTGCCTCTGCCCGTGACCTGCCTTTCCCTCTGGGGCGATCGGGTCGCCGTCGGCACCCGCGAAGGGCTCTTCGTGGAGACGGGGGAAGGGCTTCGACGTTTCGATCGTTCCCCGCTTCTTCCTTCCGGACGGATCACCGCCCTCGGCGTATGCGACGATGCGCTGATCGTCGGAACGGGCCGGGGCACCGTCTCCCTGACCGCCGATCTGGTTCTGCGCCCGTTTCTACCGCAGCTCGGGGCGACGACCGTCCAGTCGGAATCCCGGGGCATCTGGCTGGGCTCCGCCGACGGAACGATTCGTCCGCCCGGAGGGGAACCGGTCCGGAGCAACCTCGGCGCGGTCCACAAACTCGCATTTCTCCCGAACGGCGCGATGCTGGCGGCGACTTCCCGGGGCCTCTTCGCCACCGAAACGGGCGCCGAATGGAAACGATGGGCCGCCCTGCCGCCGGCGGCGCCGACCGACCCCGCGGCCCCGCGGTCCGAACGCGCCGAGGTCTCATGGGCGCCTCCGCAAGGTCCACGGACGGCGGAAGGATCCCGAAAGGACATCGGATGACGACGAAGCGTGCTCCCGCGTTCCGCAGCCGTGCGAGGCGTCCCGGGAACGGCCGGGTTCCCCCGGTCTTGAACGAACGTCACGCGGGTCCTGTCGAATGGATTGCGATGGGGGGCCGACGCGACTGGAGGTGATCGGCCATGACAAAGGGTTGGAACTCGTTCTGCTGGATCTGCGGCGCGCTTCGCCGATTCGTGAAGACCAGCGCCGGATTCTGGGAATGCGAACAATGCGGGATGGCCAAGAGCGACGGCCAGATCCGCGTCGAACAGAGGGCCCACGGAATCGGCGGCGGACGCGGACGCCGCGCGCCCCGACATACGCGGCACATGGGCCGACAACCCGCCCTCTCGTAGCAGGCGAAGGCGTCCTCCCCGGGCGGATCCCTTTCCCCCTCGGCGGGGTCCGCCTTCCGTCCGGAAACGCGGGAATCGGTTTCAGTCGTTCCGCAACGCCCAGCCCCGCGATTGCCATCGCAGCAGCGCCGCCGCCCCGATCAGCCCCGCCACGGCCAGCGACATCGCCAGCAGCACGCCGCGGGATCCCGCCCGATCGCCCACGGCCCGCGAGACCCGCACCGCGAGCGATCCGCCGATGCCGAAGGTCAACGTGAACTTGATCCCGTAGGCCAGGCTGCGCAGACGGTCCGGCGTGAGGGTCGCCACGAGACTGTTCTCGATCGGCTGCATCCCGAGGCTGAAGAAGATGTAGATCAGCGCTGCGGCGAAAAACGCCGGTCCGCCCAGAAAGGCCATCGCGACCAGCGCCGGAAGGCTGCAGAGATGGAACAGGATGTAGAGGTTCCGGAGGTCATGACGATCCGCAACCCGTCCCCCGGCCATCTGTCCGGCGATTCCGACGACGTAGACGAGCGAGGTCAGCAGGGTCGCGGTCAGGGTCCGGGTCCCGGCCAAGGGGACGTCGCGCAACGACGCGAGCCACTCGGCCAGACGGGGGACCCGCTCCTCGAAGGTCGCCGGCAGAACCACCGAGACCCCGCGGTAGGCGAACCCTCCCATGAGCAGCGCCAGGCAGAGAATCGCGAAATACAACGGCATCCGGGCCCGATGCCTGGCCGGACGCGGTTCCCTGCGGATTCTCCCGCTTTCGTCCAGGGGGAGGAACAACACCGCCGCGGCCACGGCCAGCGTCGGAATCGCCGTTCCGAGATACGCCCATCGCCAACCGAACCGGAAGGTCAGCAGCCCGGTCAGGAACGGAGCGCCGGCCAACCCGATGTTGCCGAAGGCCCCGTTGACGCCCAGGGCCCAACCGCGGTTCGGGATCGTCCGGCTGATCAACCCCAGTCCGACGGGATGGTAGATGCTCGCCGCCAACCCCAGGAACGAGGCCGCCACCGCGAACGTTTTCGGAGACGGCGCCAGGCCGGCCCCGAGCAATCCGAGCCCGACGCCGAAGAGAAAGATCTTCAACATGCGCCCCGCGCCGAAACGGTCCGCAAGGACGCCCGCGGGAAGCGCGCCCAGTCCGAAGAGAAGGTACATTCCCTCGCTCAAACCCAGGGCGTCCGTCCAGCGCAACCCGAAATCCCGGGAAAGCGGGATCAGCAACGAGGGGAAGATCAGCACCGAAAGGTGCGTGACGGCGTGACCGTAACAGGCGACGGCCAGCACTCTGCGTTCGCTGCGATGCACTCGACGCCCCTCTCCCCTTCCCCCTCCGCGGTTGCCCGGTTCCCTCGAGGCGCGCGGGATCAGATCCCGATTTCCGAGCACCGGCTCGGGCGCACATCGACCGAACGGCCCCAGATCCTCTTGGCCTCTTCCACGTAGAAACAGTGGTTTTTCAACGGGACGTCCGCCGGGACCCGGTGATCCGGCGTGGGGATGTATCCTCCCTCGTCGACCAGCGGTGCGAGCCGGTCGATCTCGCGCCGGATCTCGTCCGGATGCCGTGCCAGGATTCTCTTGTCGAATCCTCCCACCAACAGCAACTCCGGCCCGTATTCGCGCCGGAAGACGACCGGATCCGCCCCCCATGCGCCGACCTCGATCGGGAACATGCAGTTGACCCCGGCCTTCATCCAGAGGGGGATCAACTCGTCGATCTTCCCGTCGCAATCGACCATCACCACGTCGATGCCGTGGCGGGCCAGCTCGGAGGTGATCCGCCGGTAATGCGGCACCAGGAATCGATCGAACATCGAGGGGGAAAGGAGGGGGCCGTGGCGAAAGCACATGTCCTCCCAGAAGAGCGCGAACTCGAAGGTGAGATCCTGCAGCGCCCGGCCGATCGTCCCGAGAACGCAGTCCGCAACCGTCTCGACCATCTCGCCGAACAGATCCGGATCGTCGTACACGAGCAGCGATACGTTCTCGACGCCCATCCAGTCGCGGATCCATCCGTAGAGACTGCCGACCTGCAGCCCGAGCGGAAAATCGCGTTTCCGGAGCTCCGCGACCCGCCGGTCCCAATCGTCCGGGTAGCGGCCGGGATGGGCGGGGTCGAGCCGGGGACGGAACTCCTTCTCGAAACTCGCGCGGTCCTTCAAGGTCCAGTCGATGTAGTGCGGGATGGAAGGACCCGCCTTGGATTCCTCGCAAAGAACCCCCTCGTGGTCGCGCACGACGACGGTGTCGCCGCGGTCCTCGAGGATCGCCCGCTCGAAGGCCGGGCACAACCCGACGTTGACCGGCGGAAAAACGTACCAGGGATCCATCCCGAAGAAGTCGTCGGGATGAACCCCGTCGGGATATCCCTGCCGCTTCCAGGCCTCGAGCGTCTCGTCCCAGAACCCGAAATCCGCGATCGGAACGCGGTCCCGATCCTCGTAGTGCATTGTGGCCCGGAAACGTTCCCGGTTCTTCATGGATTCCCCCTTCGCCGGTTCCCTTCGGTGGGCAGTCCATGCCACAGCCGCGCCGACGCTGTCAAGAGGGGCGCCGATCTCCGCAACCGATTGACACGGTTCCCGAGCCCTGACTATCGTGCGCGGCAAACGGGATGCCGCGGCCGTGGCCGCGAAGAAGGCGACGGCGACGGCCGCTTGACCAAGCGAGGCGAAACGCAAATCGTAGGCGGAGAAAACCACAGGGCCGGTCGCCGGGAGAACCAGCGGGCATGGACATTCCGGGGAATCTGAGATTCACGAAGACGCATGAATGGGTCCGTCTCAAGAAGGACGTCGCCCTCGTAGGGATCACCGATTTCGCACAGGAAGAGATCGAGGAGATCATCTCCGTCGAGCTTCCGGAAGTCGGGGACGACGTGGAGATCGGTCACGAGTTCGCGACGGTCGAGTCCGACGTGGGGGCCCGGGACGTCTACGCCCCGTTGTCCGGCGAGATCATCGAGGTGAACGACGCGCTCGTCTCCGCCCCCGAAACGGTCAACAGCGATCCCTACGGCGAAGGATGGATCGCGAAGATCCGCATCTCGGACCCGGCCGAAGTGCGCACCCTCCTCACGGCCGAGGCGTACGAAGAGTTCCTCGCCGAGACCCCGGCCGACGACCTTCCGTAGTCGACGTCTCCCGTCGAGCTTCGGTCTTCTCGCCCCGTCGCGCGGAACCCGGCCGCCCCCGCGTTCCTCGGGCGAGCCCGGACGTCGCCCCTCCGCCGCCGCGGATGAGCGCTACGTCTCAAGGCCCGGCCGGAGCCGATCCCCCTCCGCGAGGCGGCTTCCCCGGACGAAATCGCCCGCGGGCAGGCGGCGTCCGCCTTCGGCCTGCACCTCCAGGAGACGAACGGAACCGGCGCCGCACGCCACGGCGATCCCCCGCGGATCGATCGCAACAATCGTCCCGGGAACCGCCCCCCCGCCGTTCGCACTCCCGATTTCGGCCTTCCAGATCTTCAACCGTCCTCCCCCCCGGTCCCCGGGAAGCCGCGCGAAGGCCCCGGGCCAACCGGCCATCGCCCGGACCCGGGCGACGATCCGCCGGGCCGGTTCCGCCCAGTCGATCGCGCCGTCGTTCTTCGACAGTTTCGGCGCCGATGTCGCCAGGGATGGATCCTGAGGACGCGGAACGATCGTACCCTCGCGTATCCCCCGCAGGGTATGAAGCAGGAGGGCCGGCGTCATTTCCGCCAGCCGGTCGGACAGCGTCAGGGCGTCGTCTCCGGGCTCGATCGGCGTGCGGACCTGTTCCAGGATGTCCCCCGTGTCCAGGTGTTCGTCCATCAGCATCGTCGTCACACCCGTCTCCCCGTCTTCCGACAGAAGGGCCCAGGCCACCGGGGCCGCCCCGCGATGCCGCGGCAGCAACGACATGTGGACGTTCACGCAACCCAGGGGGGGGATCTCGAGCACCTCCCGCGGCAGAATCTGGCCGAAGGCGATCACCACGATCACCTCCGGCCGGAGGGCCCGGAGCTGATCGACAACGGCCGGTTCCCGGACCCGCACCGGCTGCAGGATCGGCGATACGCCGAGACGCAACGCCGTTTCCTTGACCGGCGGAGGCGCCGGCCGACGGCCCCGCCCCCGGGGCCGATCCGGCTGGGTCACGACGCCGACCACCTCGAAATCGTCCGCACGAACCAGCGATTCGAATGCGGGCGTCCCGATCGCGGCGGTGCCCATGTAGATGACGCGGGTGGGAAGGGTCATGGCCGCGCATGATACCCGGAAGCGGGATCCGGGGCGAAGGGGGATCTTCCCCCGCCTGGGGTCGTGCGGAGGCCAACGAACTCGACGACCGCGAAGTCTCCGCGCTACCCTCCCGGGCGACCGCACGAACCAACCCGGAGAACCGACCATGCGCCGGACCCTGTCAGCCCTTCTCGTTGTGCTCGCGGCGGGAACCGTCTCCCCGGGCTTCGCCCAGCTGCTTCAGATTCGCGGCAACTACTGGAAGCCCGATCTCGGGGGAACGATCCGCGTCGATCGTTTTCCCTTCGAAGGAACCGAAGTCGACATCGGAGACACCCTCGGGCTGGATTCCGCAAACAGCTTCGGTCTGGCGGGAGCCTTGCGGCTCGGCCGGTGGAACCGGATCGAGGTCGCGCTGCAGCAGTTCGACGTCACCTGCTCCGAACTCCTGGAAGACACGATTCTCTTCGAGGGCATCACCTTTCCCGTGAACCGGCGGATTGAATCGGAGCTGACGCTGACCCGGATCCGCGGAACGATCGAACTCTCGCCGCTGGCCTACGTGCCCTCGATGGACGGCGGCGTCTATTTCGGCGCGGAATACATCCGGGCGGAGGCCTCGGTCGAGGCCGAAGATCTGGGAAAGGCCAGCGGAAGCATCGATACGGTGCTCCCCCTGATCGGCGGACGCCTGCGGGGATATCTTCTGCTGGGATTCTACGTCGAGGGAATCGCCGAATTCTCGAAGTTCGAGATCGGCAGCGTGGATGTGGATTACCAGCGGCTGCGCGGCGCGGTCGGATACGAGCTGACGTACTTCTTCGGCGCCGAGGCGGGCTACGACTGGCTTTCCCTTTCGGGGGGATCGCACGGGGTCTCGGCGGACGTCACCTTCGACGGGCCCTACCTGGCGGCGTTCGTGCAGTTCTGATCCGCGCGTGACGGGGCCGCGGCGGAAATCGCGGGCACAAAAAAAGAGGTGGCCCGAGGTTCCGACCCGTTTCCCTCTCCGGAGCTTATCGTAACACGAGCTTCCCTCGGGATGTCGCCACCCCTCGGGCTCCTCCCGTGCGGTTGTCCTGCCCTTCAGAGTCTTGCACGGACCGGGTACCGCGGTCATTGGTTCCGCGGTCCCCGCCTGCCGTTACCGTTACCGGCCCGGCTCCCGGGTCTTCCCGACGGTCCGCTGGGCTTCGGACGATTAAAATTCCGAAACCATCCTCTCATGGGCTTGCACTCCGCTTCGGAGTATCACCCGTGCTCCGCATCGCCGGACTCTCGCCCGACGATCACTCCCGTGAGGTTTCCTGCCCTTCAGCGCATGACTCACCGCGAGCCCACCTGCCGCAGGGCTTGCCTCACCCTGCTACGTTGCGCCTTCAGGGTTTCTTCGGCCCTCCTGACGCTTTCCTTCTCGCGGTGCCTCCTCCGCATGTTTCAGCGGAGTAACGCTCCTGGGCTTCTCCCTTCGAAGCCTTTTCCGTCGCCGGCAGCGGTACCACCTCTCGATGGCCTCTGCCCGCCTGCCGTTGGAACCCGGAGCGCGTGCCGCCGAAGCGGTCGCTGCCCCCGGAGCCCCTCGGCTTCCGGGCCTTGTTCCGCCGAGACAGCTCGTCACCCCCGATGCGGTGATTGGCCGCACCCGGGGCCGGTGCTTCCCTGGGATTCCGCTCTCTGAGGCTCGTCATCGACGGACGATGGCACCGGCTTCCCGGCGCCTCCTCCCATGCACTTGCTCCGCCACGGCGGTTTCCCGCCCAGGCGTCGCCGTGCTTCGAAGTCTCGCTCGACCCGTCGACCAGACGCTCCCGCAGGACGGGACCGCCGACCTCTCTGAGCTTCCCGCACCTCGTCTCAGATCCGGCTCCCACGACATTCTCCGGCCCTGGCTTATCGTTTCGCCTCGGACGCAGGGTGCGTCGCCGCCCCACGCTCGCCCTCTACGGGCCGAATCCTGCCTGCCGATTCCCGAAGGAACCGGCGGATCCGGGAGAGTTTCGGTGCCGGGTTCGGAGCTTCCTCGAACCACCAAACTCTTACTTACTTGGAAAAGATCAGTCTCAACGCGTGCCTCAGGATACCCCATTCCCCGGGGTTGTCAACTCCCCCGACGACCGCCCCCGCACCGGCCCGCAACCGGCCCCCGGCCCCACCGTCCGCACCCCTGTGAACAACCTGTGAGAATCGAGAAAACGCCTTCCCGGCACGGATTTCCAAGTGCCTGAACCGCGCCGGGTTACGCGGGGATCCCTCCGCGATTCCTCCCGCGGAAGTTATTCACAGGGTCGCCGCCGGCCCGCGGAACGGAGGCGAAAACGCAAGAACGAAAAAATTTTCCAATGATTTCGCACGCACCATGGCCGGGTGTCATTTGCTCCGCAACCGCCTTCAATACCGCATGTTACGCGTTTCGATCGTGAAAAATCCTGGATTTTCCATCGACCGGCGGCCGCGCGGTTCCCGCGCCGGATTACTTCTCGACCGAGGCGCCGCCCCTTCCCGCCCGCCCCCCGGACGACGCCGAGGGGGAACCGCGCCCCAGGACGCCCCCTCTGCACGCGGAAGCTGCCGGAAATTCTTGCCGATCCGTTCGTTCGCGCCGGCCCCGCCGGGAGCGACGGGAAAATGCTTTTCAATCGCGCGATTCGACGTGCCGCTTCAGAATCGCCGCCGCAAAGTTCACCAGCGTGAGCATGCCCACCGGAATCGCCTCGTCGCTGAAATCGAACCGCGACGTGTGCAGCGACGGCCATTCCCGGGCCCCGGGACGGCGCACGCCCAGTCGGAACATCACCGACGGGACCCTCGCCCCGTAATAGCTGAAGTCCTCGCCGCCCATGCTCGGTTGCGTCAAGAAATGCACGTGCTCCTCTCCCAGCAGATCGGCCGCCACATCCCGGAAGAGGTTCGACAGGTCGGGATCGTTGCGGGTCACCGGATAGCCTTCGTGGATCGTCACCGCGGCCCGGCCGCCCGCCATGTGCGCCGTGCCCTCCGCGATCTCCCGGACCCTCCGGGAGAGAAACCGCCGCGTCTCCTCGCGGAGGCTGCGGATCGTCCCCGCCATCTCGACGCGATTCGGGATGACGTTGTTGGCGCTGCCCCCCTGGATTCGGCCGACGGAAATCACGGCCGGCTCGACCGGATCCACCTCGCGCGAAACCACCGAGTGCAGCGATTCGATCACCCGTGCCGCCACCAGCACCACGTCGACCGTCCGGTCCGGGTGGGCGCCGTGGCCCCCCGGTCCCTCGATCTCGACGTGGAACCCGTCGGTGGCCGCCAGAATCGGGCCGCTGCCGATCCCGACATCGCCGACGTCCAGCAGGGTCCAGCCGTGCAACGCCGCGGCGCCGCACGCCGGCGGGTCGTCCAGCACGCCGGCCTCCACGATCTCCCTTCCGCCGCCGCCGTTCTCCTCGGCGGGCTGAAAGATCAGCACCACGTTTCCGGGAAAATCGTCGATCCGTTCGTCCAGGATCCGCGATACCCCGAGCAGGATCGCCGTGTGCCCGTCGTGGCCGCAGGCGTGCATGATCCCCTCGTTCCTCGAGGCGTACGGAACGCCCGTCTCCTCCCGGATCGGCAGCGCGTCCATCTCCGCGCGGAGCGCAACGGTCGGCAGATCCGGATCCCGAACGAACCTGGCCACCACCCCCGTGCGGGCGACGCCGGTCCGCACCGTCGCGCGCGTCTCCGCCAGCTCTTCGGCCACGAGGGCGGCCGTGCGATGTTCCTCGAAGGAAAGCTCCGGCGCCGCGTGGATCCTCCTTCGGATCTCCACGGTGCGTTCGATCAGTTTCGGATCGACGGCACGCAGGAAAGCCATCTTCCCTTCTCCGGCCGGAGCCCTGCGTTCGCGGGCCCCCGCAATTCGATCATGTGCGTCCTTCGCCACGGGCCGCTAGACGACCTGCAGCCAGTTGTCCAACAGGAAGAGAACCCGCCCGATCAGCAGCGAGACCCGCGCCATCACCGTGTAGCCGAACGCGGCGCCGAAGCCGACCATCAGGAAATAGATGCCGGTCTTCGCCGCGACGCCCACCGGCCCCTTGTGCTCGATGGAGAACCAGAAGTAGATCAGCGAGGTGATGATCCCGACGATCAGCACGAGGTTGTTGAAGGTGCCCATTGCGTCGAACTGACCGTTTTCCATCACCAGGAGCGACAGGGACATCGTGCGGCTCGTCTGGGTGAGAATCCTCGCCTTCATCACGACGGGGATCGCCGCGCCGGCGCCCATTCCCACGAGCAGCCCGATCGTGATCCGGCTCATCCACGAGATCCGCGGAACGATCCGGGAAACGAGCATCAGGCCGAGCACCAGGGGGATCAACAACAGGAGCCGGTTGGCCGTCGAAACCGCATCCGCACGCGCCGCCACGGCATGGACCGGCGCCGCGGGGGCCCGGGAGAGCCGCACCCGGAACTCGGCCGTTCCTCCCTCCTTGATCGGCACGGTCGTGCGATCCAGGACGAACCGCAGGGCGTCGTCCTTCGGCTGCACCGGCAGGGTTTCCGCCCCGGCGGGGATCTCCGACGGCTCCGCGTCCGTGTCGATCTCCACCGCCTCCACCCGAACGGCGCCGATCCGGTTGGCCCCGCGCGTCATGCGCACCTCGATCTCGGCGGTCCCGTTCTCCCGGTCGGCGTCCGGTTCGGCCCCGAGAACGACGGTCCGATCGCGGTTCCAGTCCTGCGCCGTGAAGACCATCCTGCCCCCGTCCCGGATGCTGATGTCCGGGTCGTGCGCCGATTTCTCGTGGCCGCTGAACAGCGGCAACACCAGGTCGGGATACGTGGACGTGGTCCAGACCAGCACCAGGAAGTACCCCATGGAAACGCCGACGAAGAGGTGCTCGGCGAACCGGTAGACGGGATTGTCCCGCCACAGGAAGGAGAAGATCGCCAGGGTCAGCAGCGCCCCGACCCAGGTCCACAGCCCCACCGCGCTCAGCGGCGAGATCACCATCAGCGGAAGTTCGAAGAACGAGGTCATCAACCCGCCTCCCCTTCCCGGCGCCTCTTCCTGCGCTGGAGGAAATACCCGATGTTGCCGAGAACGATCAGCACGACGATGACGGAATGGGTGGCCGACTGCGCCCCCATGCCGGCGGTCGCCGTTCCGAACCGGTCGTAGATGCCGTTGTCGATCAGAAGACGCTCGTACTCGGCGGCCCCCTTCATCCCGCCGAGCAGCCCGTGCGACTGTCCCGCCTCGATGTACGGATAGAGGCCCGAGGCCATCACGCCCGTGGCCCCCATGAAGTAGTTCGCCCCGTAGCGGGCCACGGCGAAATCGATCCACGTCTCGACGATCGCCGATCCCGCCAGACAAACGACCAGGGAGAGATCCTCGTAGTTGGTGACGTTCGCGGTGATCGGCAGGTCGGCCAGCGAGGTTCCCTGCGAATCCTGCGGATAGATCCTGCGGATGTTCTCCCCGATCTGCCGGATGATCGCGTCGACTCCGGGTTTGTAGCCCAGGTAGACGTAGTCGGTCCCCCGCTCGGCGCCCTCTTCCCGGGCGATCCGCTCCGTGATGTTGTTGGCCAGCACGTCGCCCGAGGCGATCAGGGTCATGACGATCACCGGGATCTCGCGCCGGAAACAGTGCCGCAGGATCGCGTCGGCCATCGGGCGCAGTTCCGGCGCCGTGGTCGGATCGAAATCCAGGGACAGCAGGAGCGGCTTGTGCCGGCCCGGTTCCGCCGCGATCCGTTCCACGGCGTTGAAGGCCTCCCGAACCTCGTCGGTGATCGGCACCGGCTGCGCAAAGGGGAAGAGGAAGGGCAGGGCCGCCGCCAGGAAGATCAGCACGAAGATGATCCGGCGGTCCATGTTCAGGATCTTCTCGAAGAATCGCGTAACCATGCCGCCCTCCTCAGGACTGGGATCCGCCCAGGTAGGCCCGTTCGATCCCGAGGATGATCTTGACGCACGTCGAAATCACCCCGAGTCCCACTCCGATCATGATGGCCCGTTTCGCGGCCATGTTCGGATACGCCATGATCCAGCTCGCGATCTCCGGGATCCGCTCGTCGATGACGTTGCCGATCGGGACGCGGCCGAGCATCACGACCACCGCCGCCGCCAGGAGCAGCGTCGCCTCCACCGTGCGGGCGCGGAACGCCCGGAAGGCGGCCGAGGCGATGTAGAAGGCCAGGATGGAGAACATCGTCGCGTTCAACGGCGTGAAGATGTAGTCGAAGATCTGCGCGAACGGCGTGCCCGGTGCCGTCCCCCGGGCGAATCCGAAGGCGGCCGTCACCACCATCGCCACGAGCGTCACCACGCTGTAGGCCCACCCGGGCACCTTCCGCCGGATGCGCGTCCAGTGGTGGCGAAGAAGGCTTTCCAGACCGAGGATGATCCCGATGCCTCCGATGATCGACGCCCACTTGTTGAACCTCTGGTAGACCTCGTTCAGTCCCTCGTTCGGCACGAAGTACTGCACGAACATGAAGACCCCCATCAGGAAGGCCGCAATCAGGGGAGCGGATCGTTTCATCGACCTATCCCTTCTCCATCCATCGCTGCAGGAACAGGAGACCGTCGAGCCTGGGGAAGAACACGATCAACGTCGTGATCAGGATCCCGATCGTCATCAGCGCGATCACGATGCCCTTCGCCCAGTCCTGTCCCTTCAGGCTGCCCAGCAGTCCCGGATCGTGCCCCATGTAGGCGCCCGCCGCGTAGAGTTCCTCGCCGATCAACGTGTAGTCGCACGCCGCGATGAAGAACGGGAGCTGCGCCTCGGAATCCGTGCCGGCGATCTGGATCGCCCCGGTCGAGGCCCCCGTCTCCGCCAACAGGAGCGATTCGGCGTAGAAGGCCCCCATGTAGATGTTCGTCGCCGGCCGTTCGCGCAGCATGATCCCGTCGACCGCCGCCACGTAGGCGAACTGCTCGTCGGTCACGAAGAAGATGTCGTCCGGATTGAAGGCGTCGGGACGACCCACCCGCGTGTAGGACTCCCGGACCGTCTCCTGCGCCACCGACATCACGATCGGATCCCGGTTGGGCATGATCAGCCGCGTGCCGTATTCCGCCACCTTCTCCGCGACACGGCTGAGAATCGACAGCGACGCCAGCGTCGAAATCGAACTCAGACCGTTCAGCCCCGGCGAGTACAGGACCGGCCGCCCCTGTTCCGTGGCCCGCCCGACGGCCTCCTCCAGGGCCTGGATCCCCGCGATCGGACGGACCTTCAGCGGCCGCCCCGCCTTCGCGAGCCGGATGAAGACCACGACCAGCGTCCCGAAAATCAGGGACGCGATCAGCACGGTGATCCGTTCCCTCTTGAACCACGCCCCCGGGGACGCCACCGGCCCGACGGGGGCTCCGTAGGTCACCTCCCCGTCCCTGCGGGCGCCGACCCGGTAGAAGTAACGAACCCGGTCCGTTCTCGCCAGCGACGTATCCAGGCATTTCCTGGCCGAGGGACCCACCGCATCCGCTTGGACCCATGCCGAGCCGTCGGTCGATCGCAAGACGATGAATCCGTCCACGGGCCGGTCCTCCGGCCATTCCCAGGTGATCGTCAGCACCCCGCCGCGACCCTCGCTGGTGTCCCGTACGGCCACGTTCCGCGGCGCGCCTTCCGGAGAGACGGCCCGCCCGCCGGCCCCGGACGCCTCGCCGGCGGCGACCGCCGGAGAAGCGCAGGCCGCGATCGAGACCGCCGCCACGACCCACGAAACCCCCGGGATCCGTCGGCCGGCCTTCACTGTTCGATGATCTCCACGTTGGCTCGCGGCAACATCACGGTTTCCCCTCCTTCGAATTCCACCTCGAGAACGCGTACGCGGCTCTCGGATTCGACCTGCTGCAGTTCCGCCGGGAGGCCCCGAACACGGCCGAGCCGACCGAACCACGGCTGGCGGATCACGCGGATCCAGTCGCCGATCTTCAACCCGCCGGTCGCATCTTCGCCCGCGCCCTTCGCCTCTTCCCCTCCCTCGAGGGCGACGATGATCTCGGGTCGCAGCACCCCCGCGCGGATCTGCGTGGCGCCGCTGACCGCCGCCACGCGCCCCTCGTTCTCCCGGAGCAGCCGCCAGGTGCGTTCCGCCATCCGGACCTCGCCGAATCCCTCCGTCAGGATCAGCGTCAGCCCGATCTCCTCCTCGCCGGTGATCGCCACGCCGATGTCGTAGCCGAGCAGCCGGCGGAGATCCGCATCGTGCATGCCGCCGGTCACCACCGCGGCAGCCCCGACCTCGACGGCCCGCTGCAGGGCGTCGCCGTCGACCAGGCATCCGCCGACGAGGATCTTGCCCCGGTGTTCCGGCCGGATCCGATCCGCCGTGAACGGGTCCCCGGGTTCGACGACCGCGGCGATCTCGCCCCACCCTTCGCCGCCGACTCCGAAGATGCCCTGGATCAACGCCGCAGGCGTCTCGATCTCGACGCCCTCGTTCGGGATCACCTCCACGACGACGCCGTCGATGTAGGCCTGCACCTCCACGGGTTTCGGCGGTTCGCGCACCATGACCTGGCCCGTCACCTTCGAAACGCTTTCGATCGTCCCGGACACCGGGGATTTCGCCGAGGAACGGAACCATTTCAGCCAGGGGCGCGTCTCGGCGATCACCTCGTCGCGCTCGACCGGGTCGCCCTCCCTTTTCAACATGTACTCGTCGATTTCCTCGGGAGTGATCCCCAGGAGGTTCACGACGTTCACCGTCTGCACGTCGCCCGGCAGCTCGGTGCGCGCCACGACCCGGTCGCGCGTCACCCGCTCGCCTTTCTCCACCAGCACGCTCCCGGGAATCGGCAGCAGCCGGCGTTTCCGGACGATCGTCCGTTTGGCGACCTTCAGGCCGGGGGTGTAGGCGTGTGCGCTCTTCGCCATCATCGAATCCTCACGCGGGATACATCCCCACGGCCTTCCACCAGGAGTCCAGCGCGCGCCGCGCCTCCGCCGGATCGGCCGCGTGCTGAATCGGGCGGCCGCGGGCGTCGAGGACCAGGCCGACCACGCCGCCCCGCACCCTCCGTTCCAGGGGTCGTCCCTTCCCTTCCCCGGCGTCGAACCGGCGCCCGGGAAGGATCTCCACCTCCGCTTCCTCGTCCTCCGCCAGCGGAAGGATCCGGATCTCCCCGAAGCGCATCTTCTCTTCCTCGGTCCGGCCGTTCCGGGTGATCCGGCAGCGGAAGGCCGGGTCGCCCGCCCGCGCCGCGCCGACCGGGGCGATGCAGGTTCCCAGGTAAATCATGCAGTCGTGGTCGAATACCTCCAGGGCCGCCTGCTCGTTCACCTGCGACAGGACGCCGAGGTGCGGCATCATGAAGATGCTGTCGACCGCCAGTCGGGTCACCCCCTCGGGCTGGAAGGCGTCGATGAGCATCATCATCGCCTGAACCCGGCGCGGCGCGTGCGACAGGACACCGCCGGAGCCGACGAGCAGATCGAGATCCATCAGCCGGATCAGGGAGGATCCGGAACCGCTCTGTTCGAAGGCGTCCGAGATCGTCCTCTCGCGCTGCACGCCCTTGAGCCCGACCGCCAGCATCCGGTGCTGATCGAAGGCCAGGCGCAGCGCCTCGCGCGCCAGGGCCTGTTCGAGTTCCAGGTCCTCGAGAAGCTGCGGCACGGTCGTCGGCCGGATCATCTTGTTCTTCACCCGGTCCCGGAGATCCTGGTCCTCGATCTCCGCCCGCATCCAGCGGCGCACGTTCTCCAGTCCCGCCTCCGCAAGGACGTTGGAGACGCTGTAGGACATGCCGAGATTCGCGCTCACCGTGCGGTTGAACTGGCCCGAGAAACTGCTGAAGACGTCCGTCGTGGCGCCCCCGATGTCCACCCCGATCACGTTCAGCTCCTGGCGTCGGGCGATGCTGTCGATGATCAGTCCCACGGCCCCCGGCGTCGGCATGATCGGCGCATGCGTCCACGAGATCAGTTTCGCATACCCCGGCGCCTGGGCCATGACGTGTTCCAGGAAGAGGTCGTGGATCTTGTGCCGCGCCGGCGCGAGGTTCTCCCGCTCCAGCACCGGCCGGAGATTCTCGGTGATCACCAGCGCGGTTTTCTCCCCGAGGATCCGCCGGATCTCCTCGCGCGCGTCCCGGTTGCCGGCATAGATCACCGGAAGCTTGAAGGTGGAACCGAACCGCGGCCGCGGATCCGCCGCGGCGATGAACTCCGCCAGCTGGACCACGTGCGAGACCGTGCCGCCGTCGGTCCCGCCCGACAGGAGGATCATGTCCGGACGCAGACGGCGCATCCGCTCGATCTTCTCGTGCGGCTGCCGCCCGTCGTTGGAGGCCAGCACATCCATCACGATGGCGCCGGCCCCCAGGGCGCAGCGCTGGGCGCTCTCGGCCGTCATGGACTTCACCACGCCCGCCACCATCATCTGCAACCCGCCCCCGGCGCTGGAGGTGGAGACGTAGATGTCCACGCCCCGGCCGTCGCCGGAGGGCGTGATGATCCTCTCGCCGTCGAGGATCGTGCGTCCCGAGAGTTCCTCGACCTCCTGGATGGCGTTCAGCACGCCGCGGGTGACGTCCTCGAAGGGGGCCTCGACGGTCGTCGGCGCCTCGCCCCGGTACGTCTGCCGGTAGACCCCGTCCTTCCGCTCGATCAGGATCGCCTTCGTGGTCGTGCTGCCGCAGTCGGTGGCGATCGCGACCTGCAGCGTCCGATCGCTCATCGCGCGTCCCCCCGCATCCCGGCCCCGCCGGACAACGTTCCCCCGCCCCGTTCGAGCCCCCGATACGCCTCGAGGCGCTGCAGGAGTTCCTCGGCCGTCGACCGGCGCTCCATCAGGGCCACGACCCGTTCCCGCAGGCCCGGCGTCGAAACCATGTCCAGGAAGGGAGCGGCGAACTGAACGAACTGGGCCCCCACGTAGTTCATCGGCCGCATCGTCTCCAGAAAGAGAACGGCCGGCGCGATCAACCCGCGCCGGGCGATCTTCTCCGCAATCCGGTCGAGGAGTTCCACCTCCTCCGGCGACAGCTTCTCGTCGCCCCTTTCGGCGACGGCAAAGGCATGCCGCACGGCTGCGGTCCATTTCCGAGACGGTTTCTGAGGCATTCCCACCGATTGACGACGCCGCCGGGACCCTTCTCCCAGGCGCGAAGGCCGAGATTGTACCAAGCCGCGCCCCGGTCTCCAGCCCAAAAGGATCGCGCGCACCGGGCCCGCGCGCGCGACGACGGCCCTCATCCCCTTCCGGCGGAATATGCGCACCGGCCAATAAACCCTATGGTGGGTTCGTTGTACCGGGTGAAACGATGGACTCTTCCGAACAACGCGACCGGATCGCACGCGCCCGCAGAGGCGATCACGAGGCGCTGCAAGCCCTGCTGCAACCCCTGCATCCGCGCCTCTGGGCCTATCTGTTGAAGGCCGTCGGCGACCCTCACGACGCGGAGGATCTCCTGCAGGAAACCTACGTGCGCGTCCTGCGAAAGATCGGGCGCTTCCGTCCCTCGGGTTCGTTCGAATCCTGGGTCTTCACCATCGCCTCGCATCTCGTGGTCGATCGGGCCCGCCGGCGCCGCCCGATCCCGTTCGACGACCTCGCCGATCTTCGCGCTCCGGAGAGCGACCGGCCGGACCGGCGCGCAATCGCCGAGGAAACGCTGGTCCGGATCCGCGCCGCCCTCGACGAACTTCACCCCGCGCAACGACGCGTCTTCCTTCTGCGGATCCAGCGGGGCCTGCCCTTCCGCGAGATCGCGCAAATCACCGGATGTCCTCTCGGCACGGCTTTGGGGCGCATGCGCGACGCCGTCCGTCACCTCCGTTCCTCGCTCCGGGAACTGGCCCCGGGAGGAGAATCATCGCCATGAACCCTTCCCCTCGTCCCCCCCGCGCCGAGATCGACCCGGCGCCCCCCGCCTTCGACCTCGTCTTCGCACGCGCACGCCGTGAGGCCTCGCTCCGACGGCGCCGGCGCCTCGCCTCCGGCCCTCTCCTCGCCCTGGCGACGGGCGTCCTGTTCTTCACGCTGATCCTTCTGGCCGGCTCCCGGATGCGGCAGGCACGCGTCGTCTCCGAAGCGCGATACCCCGATGCAATCTCCCCGGCGCCCGGGAACGCCCCGCCGATCTACGCCACCGATCCGCAGATCGCCCTGGCCCTGCTGACCGTCGAGCGCGGCATTCTTCGCGGAACCGTTGCCGGGGGCCCCGACGATCCCTTCCTGCTGCGCTGCGAACGTCTCCGGGACCGGATCCGGCGAGCCGCGCGGTCGACCGGAAACGATCCCTTTCTCGAAGACGCAGCCATCGGATCACACACGAAAGGAGATCCGTCATGAAACCGTTCTGCACCGCAACCCTGATCGTCGCGCTCGCCGCGACGGCCGTCCTCTCCGCCGGCGCCTTCGAAGGCGAACCCGGGCCGCCGCCCCCGCCCCCCGACGCGTTCCGCCCCATGACGTGGCCCGGTCCCGGGGGAGGAATGCCCCCGTTCGGAGGCCCCGGCATGCGCCCGCCCGGCGAAGCGCCCCCGGGCGGCATGATGCCCCGTCCCCCGCTGCCGCCCGAACAGGAGAACCTCGTGATGTCGCTGCTCGAAGAGATCCACCCGGGCGAGGCGGAGGAACTCCGCCGCCTTCGGGATCGCGATCCGGCGGCCTACGCCGAGGAGGTCCGGCGCCGGATTCCCGAGGCCATGGAACTGCGCGAGCTGCGGGAAAGGGATCCCGAGCGGTTCCGGCAATTCGTCGAGACCGAACGGCTCGAGGAGAAAAGCCACCGGATCGCCGAACGCGCCCGCAACCTGGAAGGAGCGGAAAAGGAAAAGGCCGTCCGGGAACTCAACGACCTTCTGGAACGGATCTTCGATCTCAAACAGGAACAGCGCGAACGGGAAGTCGCGCGACTCGAAGAGGAACTCGAACGCCTCCGCCGAAGCCTGAAGCGCCGCCGCGAGGCCCGTGCCGAGATCATTGAACGGCGCCGGAAGGTTCTCCTCGGAGAAATCGAACCGATGGAAT
The DNA here is from genome assembly GCA_964395275.1 of uncultured Verrucomicrobiota bacterium. Lineage (GTDB taxonomy): Bacteria > Verrucomicrobiota > CALLYA01 > CAYNBQ01 > CAYNBQ01 > CAYNBQ01. The sequence continues at coordinate 23,194 of CAYNBQ010000003.1, read as the reverse complement.
GGTAGCCCGGGCGGCCCGCCCGGCATCCCTCAGGAGCCGGCGTCTTCGGGCGCCGGCTCTTTCGGGCGAAGCGTGTCAAGTCCTTTTTGGATGAAGTCCAGATGATACCACTGCGCGTCCACGCCGTGATACAGCGCCAGCGGGAACGCCGCCTTCGAAGAGGCCACCAGGGTGTCGTAGATCGCGTCCAGTTCGGACGACTCGATCGCGATGATCATCGCCACCATCTCCTCGTCCTTCATCCCCGGCGTGATGGCGGCGTCCCATTCGTCGAAGGCTTTGCAGAGGGACGGATACCGTTCCCGGGGCAACTGGAACACCTGGTCCGGCACGTCGCTGCACGAGGCCTCGATCCCCGCCAGGATCAGCACCTCCGCATGCCTGCGCTCCTGGCCGACCAGCGCCTGCAGAAACCGGAACGCTTCCGGCCGGTCGCGGCGCAGCTCCGCCAGGCGGCGGTAGATCTCCGCGGCGCGGTGTTCGAGCTTGGCGTAGTCCTCGAAAAGGCTCATCACGGAACCCCGCGGTCCGCGGCATTCCGCCCTGCGCCGCGCCACGTCCACCACCGGCGTTCCGCTCAACGCCTCGATGCCGCCCTTCAGTCCAAGGCTCTGGACCGCGGCAACCGGATGCCGGACGACGTCCGAGCGTCCGATCCCCCGCTTCTCCATGTCCCGTCTCTCCTCGCGATTCATGGGCCGCATGCTATCAGCCGGGTCCGGCCCTGGCCAGCCCCGCGTGCAGGGATCCGACAAGGCGGAAACCGGAAAAACAGCCGGGGACCACGCCCCACTGGACCGGCCCGGGACGAACCGACGACATCGCCGGGAGACCCGCCCTCCCTCCGAAAGGGAGCCCGGAATCCGGGATCCGCACCGCCTCGCTTCCGACGGGATCGTCCGGGCCCGGACAGGGCCTCAGAATCCGCGGCTCTCCAGATAGCGCTCCGCTTCCAGCGCCGCGGCGCATCCCAGGCCCGCCGCCGTGATCGCCTGCCGATACGCCGAATCCACCACGTCGCCGGCGGCGAAAACCCCGGGGACGTTCGTCTGGCAGGTGCGGCCCTGCACCACGATGTACCCCCGCTCGTCCGTCTCCACGGTCCCTGCGAAGGGCTGCGTGTTCGGGACGTGACCGATCGCGATGAAAACGCCCTCGACCTCCAGTTCCCGCAGTTGCCCGGTCTTCACGTCCCGGAGCCGCACCGCGGTCACCTTTCCGGCCTCCACGTCGAGGATGTCGTCGACGACGCTGTTCCAGGCGAATTCGATCTTCGGATTCGCCCGCGCCCGGTCCTGCATCACCTTCGACGCGCGAAGCTGGTCGCGGCGATGAATGACGGTCACCTTGCTGGCGAACCGGGTCAGGAAGATGGCCTCCTCGACCGCGGAATCCCCGCCCCCGACCACGGCCACCGGGACGTCCCGGAAGAAGGCCCCGTCGCACGTCGCGCAGGAGGAGACCCCGCGACCGAGCAGGGCCTTCTCCGATTCCAGCCCGAGATAGCGTGGGGAGGCGCCGGTGGCGATGATCACCGTCCGGCTCTCGATCCGTTCGCCGCCCGCGTCGACGACCGGTACCTCCCCGGAGACGTCCAGCCCCGTGACCTCGCCTCCGCGGAACCGGGCGCCGAACCGCTCCGCCTGCGCGCGCATGCGCTGCATCAGCTCCGTTCCGTCGATCCCCTCCGGAAACCCGGGGAAATTCTCGATCTCCGTCGTGGTCGTGAGTTGTCCGCCGGGCAAAAACCCCTCGATCACCAGAGGTCCCAGATTCGCCCGCGCGGAGTAGATCGCCGCGGTATAGCCCGCCGGCCCGCTTCCGAGTATCGTAACCTTTTCCATCGTTCGACGGCTCCTGTGTGAATCGCGTACCATAGTCGCGTCCCCCGTGCGGCGCAAGCGACCGCGCGGCGCCTTCGCAAAAAGGAGATTGGAGATGACCGACCCCGCTCCCAGCGCTCCCGAAGACCAGCTCCGCCGGATCTTCCGCATGCAGGAGGAACTCAACCGGCGCATCGGAGTCGACACCCGGAATCTCACCGAGGAGGAACGGATCCACTGGGTCTTGAACTACTGCCGCGCCCTGAGCCAGGAGGTCGCGGAACTGACCGACAGCGTCCCTTGGAAATGGTGGGCGCGATACCAGAAGTTCGATCTCCAGAACGCCCGGGTGGAAGTCGTCGACATGCTCCACTTCCTCGTCAGCCTCGCCCAGACGCTGGGGATGTCCGCCGACGACCTCTGCGAGGCCTACGTCCAGAAAAACGAGGTCAATTTCTCCCGGCAGGAATCCGGCTATACCGAGAAGGACGAGGACGACAGCCGCCACATCGCCGCCGGGGACTGAGCGCCTCCCGCCGCCCGGTCCCGCCCCGTCGGGGACCTTCCGTCAAGGACGTTTCATCCGGTGGCGCCGGTGATGCGGAAGTTCTCCACCAGAAGAGAGGGCGCGGCGACGGTCGCTCCGCCGCGTCCGATCTCCGCGTCGCAGCGGTTTCCCACCGCAAGAAGATCCTTTCCCAACGCGTCGACGAAACTCTGCGTCCAGCGAAGGTTCTTCAAGGCGCGACGGATCTCCCCGTCCTCGACCCAGAAGGTCCCGTACCGCGTCATCCCCGTCATCAACGCCGTCCTCGGGTCCAGGAATCCGTTCACGTAATGGAACCGCCTGATCAGGATCCCCCGCTCCAGGCGGTTCAGCATCTCCGCTTCGTCCCCGTCGCCCGCCTCCAGGACCGGATTCGCGGGATATCCGCCGTGCGGGCTGCCCGGCAACGGCGCGTGCCCGGTGGGCTTTTCGCCGGCTTCCGCCGCCGAGACCCGGTCGAAACAGACGCCGCGGTTGACGCCGTTCACCACCAGTTCCGTGCGCCTCTTCGGAACGCCCTCGAAATCGAACGGAAGCCCCACCGCGGCGGGATGGCGCGGGTCGTCGCAGATCGTCACCTTCGGATCGAGCGAACGTTCCCCGATCGCCCCGGCCAGGAAACTGGATCCGTTGAGCCATGAGCGGGCGCCGAACGCCGTGAAGGCAAGCCAGCGGAGAACCTCCCGAACGCAGGCGGGCGTCAGCATCGCGCGATAGGCGCCGGGGGCCAGCTCCTGCGGATCCCGGTTCTTCAAGGCGACCTCCGCGGCCTCTTCCGCGAGGGCCTGCGGATCGAGGGCGTCGACGTCCCGGCTCGAGACGTCCGCCGACCCCATTCCCTCCGGCCCCACCGCAACGATCCGCAGCGCCGCCTGGGAGAGGATTTCTTCCGCGGCGACTCCCGCCGAGTTCGCCACCAGGATCCGTTCGACCCCGGTCGAGAACGATCCGGAGGCCTCCAGGCCGTCCTTCCCGAGACGATCCGCGATCGAGCGCACCGCGTCCGCCCGGCGCCCGGGTGTGGCGGCCGCGGTCGATTCGCGGAAACCGTCGACCCGATCCACCGGCCGCGGCTCGATCAGGGGGGGCAGCAAGGGGTCTTCCGGCAGTTCCGCGGCGATCCCCGCCGCTTCCCGAAGAAGGGCCTCCAGCCCCTCGGGGGAGGGATCGTTGCCCAGGGCGACGCCGCTGCGCTGTCCGACGACGGCCCGGGCGTAGAACGTCCAGTTCCGTTCGCTCACGTTCTGATGAATCACCGACGAGGCGAACCGGGTGAGCGCCAGGATCGAATCCACGGCGACGATTTCGGCGCCGTCCGCGGGGGCGTTCCGGACCGCCGCCTGCAGCCGGTCCGCCAATCCGGGGGTCGGAAAAGAAATCTCCGCCGTCTTCACCGGCCGCTTCCCCCGATCCGCACCCCGCGGAAACGCGCCGGCGCGGCGCCGTGGGCCACGTGCATCGTCTGCATCGGTTCGCCCTTGCCGCAGTTCGGCACGCCCCAGACCCTCCAGTCCCCGGGGCCGCAGACCGCGTCGCACGAGTTCCAGAACCGCGGCGTGATTCCGGTGTAGACGGGGTTGCGGTACAACCCCTCCAACCGGCCGTTGCGGATCCGCCGCGCGCATTCGCACCCGAACTGGAAATTCAACCGGACGTCGTCGATCGACCAGGACTTGTTCGTGGAAAAGAGCCAGCCGTTCTTCGTGTCGGAGATCAGCTCTTCCAGCGTTCCCTCGCCCGGTTCCAGGCTCACGGTGACCATCCGGACCAGCGGAATGCGATTCCAGCCGTCGGCCCGCATCGCCCCGGAGCTTCGACGCCCGATCCTCGGCGCGGTTTCCCGCGACGAGAGATACCCCACGAAAACCCCCTCTTCGACCAGGGGAACCCGCTGTGCCGGAACGCCTTCGTCGTCGTATCCGAAGGAGCCGATCGACCCCGGCACCGTGGCGTCCGCAACGATCGTCACCCGGTCCGATCCGTACCGGAACGAACCCAGGAGATCCGGGGAGAGAAAACTGCCGCCGGCGAAACTGATCTCCGTTCCCAGGGCCCGGTCGAGTTCGGTCGGATGGCCGCAGGACTCGTGGATCTGCAGCGCGAGCTGCGAACCCTCCAGGATCAGGTCCGCCTCCCCCTCGGGCACGGCCGGCGCCGAGCAGAGGGCGACCGCCTCCTCGCGGACCTCTTCCACATGATCCGCCAGGGCGAGTCCCTCGACGAATTCGTACCCCCGCGCCGCCATGTCCCCCCCGAAGGCCGACGGGTAGGAGCGGTGTTGAACCTCGCCGCGGTCTTCCGCCACGGCCTTCATCCCCGCTCCGGTCTCCGTAATGCGCTGTTCGATGAACGCCCCTTCGGAACTGTGGAAGACCTTGAGGGTGCGCATCGCCTGCAATCCGGCTTCCGCGCTGCGGATCCTCGAATCCCGCCGCAGGGCCCCGGTGAGATCCGCGAGAAACGCGATCCGCTCGGAAAGGGGGACCTCGAACGGGTCCCGTTCGCAGGGGCTCTCCCAGCGGGCGACCGACGGCGGGGTGTCGTCGAGTTCCACGGGTTCGCGGCGCAGGACGGCCGACGCCTCCGCGATCTCCACGGCTCGAAGGGCCGCGTCGCGAACGGCTCGCCCCGAGAGATCGGCCGTCGCCGAGAATCCCCAGGCCCCGTTCTTCAGAACCCGGACGCCGATCCCGGAATCCGTCGACCGGGAGATCCCGGAGACCTTCCCGTTCCGGACCTGGATCGACTCCTGGCGCCGGAAGACGAAGCGGACATCCGCGTATCCGGCGCCCGCGCGCCGGGCCGAGGCCACGGCCTCTTCCAGAAGGGCGCGCGGCGGCACCGGCTCTCCTCGGTCCGTCACTTCCGGGAGCGTTCCTTCTTCTTGCGCGAGGTCGGCTTCGCACCCGCCGATTCGGTCACCCACTCGATCAGGGCGCGCGGGGCGGCGTCGCCGATGCGCGGGGGCATCAGCACGATCCGCGTATAGCCCCCGGGCCGGTCCGCGAAGCGGGGGGCGATCTCGTCGAAGAGCTTCCTGACGGCGTCGCGCTGTTTCAGGATCGAGACGGCGCGCCGCCGGGCGGGCAGCGATCCCCGCTTGCCGAGCGTCACCATCCTCTCGGCCAGCGGCCGCGCGGCCTTCGCCTTGGCCGCGGTGGTGACCACCCGGCCGTGTTCGATCAGGCTGCAGACCAGGTTGGCGAGCATGGCGTTTCGATGTGCCGACGTGCGGCCCAGTTTGACGGTCAACTTGCGGTGTCGCATCGAAGGTCCTCCGTGGCCGTCTCTCTAGGATTCCCGGTCGGGGGCCGGAACCGCCGCGGCTTCTTCTTCCCCGCTGCCGGGCGCGGGTTCCAGCAGATCGGAATCGAACTTCATGCCCAACGTCAGTTCCACGCCGGCCTGCTTGCCGAGTTCCGCGAGCTTCTCCCGGATCTCGTTGAGCGACTTCTTGCCGAAGTTCCGGTACTTGAGCATCTCCGCCTCGGTCTTCTGCGCCAGGTGCCCCACCGTGGTGATGTTCGCGTTGTTCAGGCAGTTCGCCGCGCGGACCGACAACTCGATCTCGTTGACGCTCATGTTCAGGACCTTGCGCAGACGGTTCCGTTCCTCGCTCTCGCGCTCGACGTCCTCTTCGAACTCGATCTTCTTGTCCTTGTCGTAGCTGCGGAAGAACTCGATGTGCCGCTTCAGGATCTCCGCCGAGAGCACCAGGGCGTCTTCCGGACCGACCCGGCCGTCCGTCCAGATTTCCAGCACGAGCTTGTCGTAGTCCGTGCGCTGCCCGACGCGCGTGTTCTCCACCTCGTACTTCACGCGCCGGACCGGCGAAAAGAGCGAATCGACCGGGATCGTGCCGATCGGCATGTCCGGCACCTTGTTCTCGTCCGCCGGGACGTAGCCGCGCGCCACCGCCACCTCGAACTCCGCCTGGAAACGCCGCTTCTTGTTCAGCGTGCAGAGCACCAGGTCCGGGTTCAGGATCTCGACCCCGGCCGGCAGCTCGATGTCGCCGGCGGTGACCTCCCCCTCCCGGTTCACGTCGATCCGCAGCATCGGCGGATTGTCCTTGTCGGCTACCTTCAACAGGATCCGTTTGATGTTCAGGATGATGTCGGTGACGTCTTCGACGACTCCGTCCAACGTCTGGAATTCATGATCGGCGCCCTGGATCCTCACCCGACAGATCGCCGCCCCTTCCAGCGAGGAAAGGAGGACGCGCCGCAGCGAGTTGCCGAGCGTGTAGCCGTAACCGGCTTCCAGGGGCTCGGCGATGAACTTCGCGTACGTCGCGGTGGCGGTCTCATCGTCGCGGATGAGATGCCGGGGCATCTCGAATCGGCTCAGTCGGATTGCCATCGTCTGTTCTCTCCCGAATGTCCGAGCCGACGATTCGGTCGAATCGTCGCGCGGGCAAACCTTGGTCTACTTCGAGTACAGCTCAACGACGAGCTGCTCGTTCGCCACCGGCTGGATTTCGTCCCGTTCGGGCAACCGCAGTACCTCGCCGCGGAAGAGATCCGGGTTCAGGCTCAACCATCCCGGCACGGGCCGGCTCCCCGTCGAATTCATCGCCCGTTGGGCCATCTGCCGGCTGACCGGCGACTCCTTCACCTGGACGACGTCGTTGGGCCGGACGGTGTAGGAGGGAATGTTCACCTTCCGCCCGTTCACCAGGATGTGGTTGTGCCGGATCATCTGCCGCGCCGCGGCGCGGGAGGTCGCCAGGCCGAGACGGAAAACCACGTTGTCCAGGCGCGATTCCAGCATCTGCAGCAGGACCTCGCCGGTCACGCCCCGCTGCCGCGAGGCCCGCTGGAAGACCAGGCGGAACTGGTGCTCGGAAAGACTGTAGTAGCGCCGCAGACTCTGCTTGGCGCGAAGCTGCTCCGCGTATTCCGAGGGCTTGCGCCGCCGCGGCATGTGCATGCCCGGTACGGAGCGCCCCTTCTCGATCGCGCATTTCGCCGTGTAACAACGGTCGCCCTTCAGGAACAACTTCGTCTGTTCCCGACGGCACAAGCGGCAGACGGCGTCCGTATACCTGCCCATTTTCTTCCTTCTCCCCGCCCGTTTCCTCAGACGCGCCGCCGCTTCGGCGGACGGCACCCGTTGTGCGGAATCGGCGTTACATCCTTGATGACGGTGATCTCCATCCCTGCGCCCTGCAGGGCCCGGATCGCGGCCTCCCGGCCCGATCCCGGTCCCTTCACGCGCACTTCGACTTCCCGGACGCCCTTGGCCATCGCGGCCCGCGCGGCGTCCTGCGCCACCATCTGCGCGGCGAAGGCGGTGCTCTTGCGCGAGCCCTTGAACCCGACCTTCCCGGCCGTGGCCCAGGCGATCACCGCCCCCTGGGAATCCGTGATCGTCACCTGCGTGTTGTTGAACGTGGCCGTCACATGGGCGATCCCGAAGGCGACCCCGCGCGGCCGGCCGCGGGAGGGCCGGACCTCTTCCGGCGCCGGCGCCTCCGGGCTCTCCCCCTTCGGCGCCCCGGCGGGAGGCGTCCCGGTGGATTCCTCCGCCGCGGCCGCCGGCGCCTCCTTCGGCTCGGAGGCGGATCCCGCTTCGGCCGTCCCCTCCTCCCCGGCGGGAGGATTTCCCCCGTCCTGCGCCTCCGGCGTCGCTTCGGACGCCGCCTCTTCCGGAGCCTGCGGGCTCGTCGGATTCTCTTCGTCGGCTCTGCGCTCTTCTTCGGTCATCGCTTCCGTTTCCTGCTCTGGCGAGACTTGTCCCACGCCCGTCGCCGCCGTCCCCTTCGGAAACGGCGGAACGGATCGTTCTTTACTTGCCGCCGGCGCGCAGGGCCGCCCGGGCGGCCTTGTCGCGCATCACGCCCACCGTGCGGCGCGGCCCCTTGCGCGTGCGCGCGTTGGTCTTCGTCCGCTGCCCGCGCACGGGCAGCCCCCGCCGGTGCCGCAGGCCGCGATAGCAGCCGATCGACATCAGCCGGCGGATGTTCTGGGAAACCTCCCGGCGCAGATCCCCTTCCACGCGGTAGTTCGACTGAATCTCCCCGACCAGGCTTGCAACCTGTTCGGGCGTCAGCTCCCGCGCGCGGAGCGCGCCGTCGATCCCCACGCTCTTCAAGATCCGTTCCGACACCGCCGGACCGATTCCGTAGATGTAGGTCAACGCAATGCGAACCGGCTTGTCGTCCGGGATGTCGACTCCGATGATCCTGGGCATGTCGAAACTCTCCTCGAAGCCTAACCCTGGCGCTGCTTGTGGCGCGGATTGGTGCAGATCACCCGCACGACGCCCTTGCGACGGACGATCTTGCAGCGCTCGCACATCCTCTTGACTGAAGGTCGGACTTTCATCGTTTTCTCTCCGCTGTCTTCCCGTTTCCGCGTTCCGCCGCCGTTCAGCGCCGGCGGAACGTGATTCGTCCCTTGGTCAGGTCGTACGGGGACATCTCCACCACGACCTTGTCCCCGGGCAGGATGCGGATGAAATGCAACCGCATCTTCCCCGAGATATGCGCCAGGATCCGGTGCCCGTTGGGCAACTCCACCCGGAACATCGTGTTGGGGAGCTGCTCGACTACCTTGCCTTCGACTCGGATGGCGTCTTTTCGCGGCACGTCAGAATCTCCGGATCCCCCTCGGTCACGGCCACCGTATGCTCGAAGTGCACCGAGGGACCGCCGTCGGCCGTCACCACGGTCCACCCGTCTTCCAGCACTCTCACCCCGCCCGCGCCCAGGTTGACCATCGGCTCGATGGCCAGCGTCATCCCGGGCTTCAGCAACGGCCCGCGGCCCGCCGGTCCGTAGTTCGGAATCTGCGGATCCTCGTGCAGCTTCCGTCCCACCCCATGGCCGACGAACTCCCGGACCACGTTGTATCCGCGACCCACCGCCACCTCTTCGATGGCATGGGATATGTCTCCCACGCGCCTCCCCGCCCGCGCCTGCCGGATCCCCGCTTCCAGGGCCTCCCGGCCGGCTTCCATCAGCGAACGGACCTCCTCGGAAACCTGCCCCACCGCCACCGTCGTCGCGTTGTCGCCGATCCATCCCCGGTACGACACGCCGACGTCCAGGCTGACGATGTCCCCGTATTGAATCCGGCGGTCCCCGGGAATGCCGTGCACGATCTCCTCGTTGATCGAGATACAAATCGTCCCCGGATATCCCCGATACCCCAGGAAGGCGCTCCTGGCGCCGTGAGCCTCGATGATCTCCCCGGCCCGCCGGTCGAGTTCCCCGGTCGTCATCCCCGGGGCCACCAGCGCGCTGACCTCATCCAGCACTCGTCGGGCGATCCTGCACGCATCCGTCATCTGCCGGATTTCATCCTGGCTCTTGATCATAATCATCGAACGCGAACCCGTCTAGCCCCGCCGGACCACTTCCCACAACTTCGCGAAGGCCTCGTCCCGCGGCAGCGACGCATCCAGCTTCGTCAACAACCCCTTCTTCTCGTAATAGCCGATCAGGTCGGCCGTCTGGCGCCGGTAGACCTCCAGGCGGTTGCGGATCGTCTCCTCCCGGTCGTCCGGACGCTGGTACAATTCCCCGCCGCAGACGTCGCAGACCCCCTCCTTCTTCGGAGGGATGAACCGGATGTGGTAGACCCGGCCGCACTTCCGGCAGACCCGCCGCCCCGTCAGCCGTTCCAGGATGGTTTCGTCGGGCGCATCGAAGAGCAGCACGCGGTCCAGCGCCATCCCCGCCTCGTCCAGGGTCCGGTCGAGGCTCTCCCCCTGGACCATGGTGCGGGGGAACCCGTCCAGGATGAACCCCGAGCCGCGCACGTCGTCCCGCGAGAGACGGTCCGCCACCATGGCGACCATCACCTCGTCGGGCACCAGTTCGCCGGCGTCCATGTACCCCTTGGCCTTGAGCCCGAGTTCCGTTCCCTCCTTCACGTTCTCCCGGAGCATGTCCCCCGTGGAGATGTGCACCAGGCCCGCCTTCGCGGAGAGCAGTTCCGCCATGGTTCCCTTGCCCGAACCGGGCGCCCCGAGAAAGACAAGGCGTTTCCAGACCGCTTCCTGCGCGCTCATCCTAGAGCCTCCCCCGGATCTTGCCCCGGCGCAGGAACCCGTCGTAATGGCGCATCAGCAGATGCGACTCGACCTGCCGGAGCGTCTCCAGCATCACCCCGACGATGATCAGCAGGCTCGTGCCGCCGAAGAACTGCGCCACGATGAAGGGGACCTGCAGCTGGCTGGCCAGAAGGATCGGAAGGATCGCGATCACCACCAGGAAGATCGCGCCGGCCAGCGTGATCCGCGTCATCACGTTGTCGAGATAGTTCGCCGTCGGCTTGCCCGGACGGATCCCGGGAACATAGCCGCCGTACTTCTTCAGGTCGTCGGCGATCTGGATCGGGTTGAACTGCGTCGCCACCCAGAAGTACGCGAAGAAGAGGATCAGCACCCCGTAGATGATCATGTAGGCGGGTTTGCCGTATCCCATCGCCGCCGACATCCGCTTGAAGATCGGCAGATCGACCAGCGCGAGCACCTTCGAGGGGAACATCAGCAGCGCCTGGGCGAAGATGATCGGCATGACGCCCGAGTAGTTGATCCGCAGGGGCATGTAGGTGCTCTGCCCGCCGTAGACCCGCCGTCCCACCACGCGCTTGGCGTACTGCACGGGGATCTTCCGCTGGGCCTCGGTGATGGCCACGGTCGCTGCCGTCACCCCCACGAAGAGCAGCAGCAACACGACCCCGTGCAGGATCGTGAAGCCGGTGTCGGCCGTCGGGCTGAACATCGTGAAGAGGACCTGCACCGCCCGGGGCAGCCTCGAGATGATGTTCACCGTGATGATCAGCGACACGCCGTTGCCGATGCCGCGGTCGGAGATCTGTTCGCCGAACCACATCATCAGCATCGTGCCCGTCGTGAGCGTCAGCACCGTCATCAACCGGAACGACATCCCCTTGGTCAGCACGATGTCGCCCGTGAATCCGAAGGCCCGGGGGTTCTCCAGGGTCAACGCCAGCATGTATCCCTGGACCAGACAGAGGCCCAGGGTCAGGTACCGGGTGTACTGCGTCAGTTGCTGGCGGCCCGACTGCCCCTCCCGGGCGAGTTTCTCCAGGGAAGGAATCACGGCCGTCAACAGCTGGAAGATGATGGCGGCGCTGATGTAGGGCATGATCCCCAGGGCGAAGACCGAGCAGTTCTGCAGGGCGCCGCCGCTGAAGAGGTTGACCAGGCCGAGCAGGCCGCCGCCGACCTGTTCGTCGATCCGCTGGATCTCCGCGGCCAGGCGCGTGGAATCGACCCCGGGGGTCGGGATCACGGCGCCGACGCGGCACAGGGCGATGATCATCAGCGTGAAGAGGATCCGCTGACGAAGCTCGGTGATCTTGAAGCTGTTGACGAAAGCCGAAAACATCGGAACTCCATCCGGCCTAAGAGCCGATTTCCTCGCAGGTGCCTCCGGCCTCTTCGATCCGGGCCCGGGCCGTCTGGCTGAACCGGTGCGCGCGGACCTTCAACGGCCGATCGATGCTGCCGGTGCCCAGGATCTTGAGTCCGTCGCGGATGTTCCGCACGAGCCCCACCTTCTGGACGAGTTCGGGGGTCACCTCGGTGCCCGGCTCGAACCGGCAGAGGGCGTCCAGGTTCAGGATCGCGTACTCGGTCCGCCGCGGCGGCTGGAATCCCCGCTTGGGCATCCGCCGCGCCAGGGGCATCTGGCCGCCTTCGAAGCCGGGACGGGTCGTCGATCCGGACCGCGCGTGCTGTCCCTTGTGTCCCCGGCCCGAGGTCTTTCCGTGGCCCGAGGAGGGGCCGCGCCCCTTCCGTTTCCGCGAACGCCGTGCGCCGGCGCTGTTTTTCAGTCCGTGAAGATTCAGTTCGCTCATCGTGTTGCCGCCTTTCGCCGTCCGGATGACTACAGATCGGGGATCCCGCGGACCCTGGCGACCTCTTCCTTCGACCGGAGCGATTCGAGGGCCTTCATCGTCGCCTTGACGACGTTGATCGGGTTCCCCGAACCCAGGGATTTCGCGAGCACGTCGCGCACCCCCGCCAGATCGAGTACGGATCGCATTCCGCCGCCCGCAATCACCCCGGTCCCCGGACTGGCCGGACGCAGCAGGATCTTCGCGGCGTCCGATTCGGCGACGACCTCGTGCGGGATCGTCCGGCCCTTCAGGGCGACGGTCGTCATCGATTTCCGCGCGAGTTCCGATCCCTTGCGGATCGCGTCGGCCACCTCGTTGGCCTTGCCGAATCCCACGCCCACGTGCCCGTTCCGGTCTCCGACCACCACGAGCGCACTGAAGCTGAACCGACGGCCGCCCTTGACGACCTTGGAACAGCGATTGATCTCGACGACCTTCTCGTCGAGTTCTTCCTGTGCTTCGATATCTGCCAGCATCGTCAGTCCCGCCAAGCGTTTAGAAGTTGAGACCGGACTCGCGGGCCGCCTCGGCGATCCGCCGCAAGCGGCCGTGATAGCGGAATCCCCCGCGGTCGAAGACCACCCGCGTGATCTGCTTCGCCTTGGCCCGTTCCGCCGCCATGGCGCCGAGCCGCGCCGCCCCCTCGAGGTTGCAGCGCCCGCCCTGTTCGCGGAAGGCCGGGTCCAGCGAAGAGACCGCCGCGAGCGTCTCGCCGCGGTCGTCGTCGATGAATTGAATGTAGATATGCTTCGAGGTGAGACAGACCGCCATCCGGGGCCGTTCCGCGGTGCCCCGGATCTTGCGCCGGGTCCGCCGATGCCGCCTCTCGCGCATCTTGCTTCGGCTGATCGTTGCCATCGATTCTCGTCTCCCTCGCGGGACCTCAGCCCACGGTCTTGCCGGCCTTGCGCCGGACCACCTCGCCCTGGTACCGGATGCCCTTGCCCAGGTACGGCTCCGGCGGAGCGATCCGGCGGATCCGCGCGGCCATCTCGCCGACCTTCTGCTTGTCGGCCCCGCGGACCGTCACCCGCACCGCGTCCCGGGAACGGTCGTCGATCTCCACCTTCAGCCCCTCGATCACCTTCAGACGCACCGGGTGCGAGTACCCGACCGTCACCACCAGGGTGTCCCCTTCCAGGGCGGCCCGGTATCCGACCCCGACGATCTCCAGGGTCTTGCTGAACCCCTTCTCGACCCCTTCCACGGCGTTGGCCAGCAGGCTGCGGGTCAACCCGTGCTGGCTGCGCGCCTCGCGGCTGTCGTCCCGGCGGGTCACCACGATCCGCCCCTCCTCCGAAAGCGCGACTTCCGACAGCGGCGGAAGCGGAACCTCCAGCGTCCCCTTCGGACCCTGCACCGTGACGTTCCGATTCCCGATCGTGACGGTCACCCCCGAGGGAACCGGTATTGGCAAGCGGCCTATCCGCGACATCGTTGCCCCCTCGCTACCAGACGTAGCAAAGTACTTCTCCGCCGACCCGGGCGCGCCGCGCCTCCTTGCCGGTCAGAATCCCGCGCGGGGTCGACAGGATCGCGCACCCCAGCCCCCCGAGGACCCGGGGGATCTCGTCGGCGCCCGCGTAGACGCGCAACCCGGGACGGCTCACGCGCTGCAACCCCGTGATCGCGGCGCTGCGCTTGCGCGGATCCAGGTATTTCAACCGGATGCGCAGGATCTTCTTCGGCGGATCGCCCAGGACCTCGTAGTCCAGCGTGTAGCCCTGGTCCCGGAGGATCCGGGCCAGTTCCTCGCGCATGCGCGAGTGCGGCATCTCCACCACGTCGTGAAGCGCGCTCTGCGCGTTGCGGATCCGCGTCAACATGTCGGCAATGGGATCGGTGACGCTCATTCTTCGTTCTCGACTCCGTCCGTCCGGTACGGTGCTTACCAGCTTGCCTTGACGACGCCCGGAATCATCCCCTGGCTCGCCAGCTCCCGGAAACAGATCCGGCAGACCTGGAACTTGCGGATGTATCCCCGGGCGCGTCCGCATCGGCGGCAGCGGTTGTACCGCCGCGCCGCGTACTTGGGCGGCCGGTTGGATTTGACGATCAATGCTTTCTTAGCCAAGACAGCCTCTCTCCGTTCGCGATCACGACGCCGCGAAGGGCATCCCGATCAACCGAAGCAGCGCGCGCGCTTCGTCGTCCGTCGCCGCGGTCGTCGCGATCGTGATGTCCATCCCCTGCGTCCTCTTGATCTTGTCCAGATCCAATTCCGGAAAGATGCTCTGGTCGGTGACCCCCATGCTGTAGTTGCCGCGCCCGTCGAACGAACGGGGCGACACCCCGCGGAAGTCCCGCACCCGCGGCAGAACCACGTTGAGGAACCTTTCCAGAAACTCGTACATCCGCCGGCCGCGCAGCGTGACCTTGCAGCCGACCGGATTGCCCTCCCGCAACTTGAAATTCGAGATGCTCTTCCGGGCCTTGGTGATGATCGGTTTCTGCCCCGAGATCTGCGCCAGTTCCTCAACCGCCGCATCGAACAGCGCCCGATCCGTCCCGGAAGGAATCCCCATGTTGATGACGACCTTCTCGAGCCGCGGCACCTGCATCCGGTTCGCGTATCCCCGTTCCTTCATCAGCTCCGGAACGATCTCTTCCCTGTATCGACGGTAGAGTTCGCTCATTTCGTTTCATCCCCCGAGGCCTTGTCCGAGCGATGGCGCGCCCGGTAACGATCCAGCCGCATCACGTTCGAGACGTGGATCGGCGCCTCCCGCTCGATGATGCCCCCGCGCGGATTGTCCTGCGTCTTGCGGATCGCCCGCTTGATCAGGTTCACCCCTTCGACGAGCACCCGCTGCCGCTTGGGGTAGACCTCCAGCACCTTGCCCGTCTTGCCCCGGTCGTCCCCCGAAAGAACGATCACCATGTCGTCCCTGCGGATCTTCAATCCCGCGCCCATCAGAGCACCTCCGGCGCCAGCGAGATGATCTTCATGAAGTTCTTCTCCCGCAGCTCCCGCGCCACCGGCCCGAAAATCCTCGTGCCCCGCGGGTTCATCTGCGGATCGATGATCACCACCGCGTTCCGATCGAATCGCAACACCGACCCGTCCGGCCGGCGGATCGGATGACTCGTGCGCACCACCACGGCCCGGTGCACCTCGCCCTTCTTCACGACACCGTTCGGCGCGGCTTCCTTCACACTCACCGTCACGATGTCTCCAATCGAAGCCGTGCGCTTGCCCCCGCCCAGCACCGTGATCAACGAAGCGCGCCGCGCGCCGCTGTTGTCCGCCACGTCCAGTCTCGTCCTCATCTGGAGCATCGTCGTATCTCCCGCAACGCCGCCGGATCACCGGGGCGACCGTCGGATGACCTCCACCAGCCGCCACCGCTTCAGCCGGCTCAACGGCCTCGTCTCGGCGATGACCACCCGATCGCCCACCCGGGCCTCGTTGTTCGGATCGTGCACGTGCGCGCGGCTGAACCGCGTGATCACCTTCTTGTACACCGGGTGCCTCACCCGCCGGCTCACGCGCACCACGATCGTCTTGTCCGCCTTGTCGCTGACCACCTCGCCCGTTCGGACCTTCCGGACCCCGCGTTCTTTCGTCTCGTTCGTCATGATCCACTACCTGCCGGCGGCGCGTTCGCGTTCGCGTTCGTGCGCCAGCGTCTTCGCGCGGGCGATATCGCGACGAACGATCCGCAACCGCACCGGGTTGTCCAATTGTCCCGCCTGGGCCTGCAGCCGGAGGTTGAACAGCTCCCGCTGAAGGCTTTCCAGTTTCAAACGGAGTTCCTCGTCCGTCAGATCGCGGAATTCCTGTATCCTGGCCATCGCAAGAGACTCCTTACCTACGCCGCGCGCGCATGCCGCCGCATCACGAACCGCGTCCGGATCGGCAGCTTCGCCGCCGCCAGGCGGAGCGCTTCCCGCGCCGTCGATTCCGGGACGCCGTCGACCTCGAAGAGGACCCGCCCCGGCTTCACCACGGCCACCCACAACTCCGGCGCGCCTTTGCCCTTGCCCATCCGGGTCTCCGCGGGCTTCTTCGAAACGGGCTTGTCCGGGAAGATCCGGATCCAGACCTTCCCGCGCCGCTTCATGTGCCGCGTGATCGCGATCCGGGCCGCCTCGATCTGCACGGCCGATATCCACGCCCGCCCCATCGCCTGCAGCCCGTATTCGCCGAAATCGACGCGCGTGCCGCCCTTGGCCATCCCGGCCCGGCTGCCGCGATGCGCCTTGCGGTGCTTGACTCGTTTAGGCATCAGGGGCACGGCGCACCTCCTTCCGCTGCTTCGAACCGCCCGCCGCGGCCTCGTCCTTCTTCTCGTGGCAGATCCAGCATTTCACGCCGATCGTGCCGTAGATCGTCCTGGCTTCCGCGAATCCGTAGTCGATGTCCGCGTCCAGCGTGTGCAACGGAACCTTGCCCTGCCGGTAGCCTTCCTTGCGTCCCAGTTCCGCTCCGCCCAGCCGCCCGGCCGCATGCAGCCGGATCCCCGCCGCGCCCCGCTCCATCGCGAAGTTCACGGCGCGCTTCATCGCCCGGCGGAAGGAAATCCGGCGCTCCAGCTGCAACGCCACGTTCTCGGCAACGAGCTGGGCGTCCGTCTCGGGAACCTTGATCTCCTGGATCTCGACGGCCACTTCCTTGCCGACCTTCTTCGACAGCTCCGTGCGAAGCCGGTCGATCGCCTCGCCCTTGCGCCCGATGACGATCCCGGGGCGCGCCGTGAAGATCCGCAGCCGCATCCGGTTCGCCCACCGCTCGATCACGATGCGGGAAACCGCCGCGCTCTGCAGACGCTTCTTCACGAAATCCCGAATCTCCAGGTCTTCCAGGAGCTGGTCCCCGTACTCCCGGCCTTCGGCATACCAAACCGAGCGCCAGTCGTGCTTGACGCCTACCCTGAAGCCGATTGGATTGACTTTCTGTCCCAAGGGAAACCCCCTTCTACCGGTCGCGCCGCGTCCGCGGGCTACTCCGCCTCTCCGTCGCTCAGAACCACCGTGATGTGGCTGGTCCGCTTCCGGATCCGCGACGCCATCCCCCGCGCCCGCGGGCGGAAACGTTTCAGGATCGGACCATCCGTCACGACGGCCTCCTTGACCCAGAGCTTCCCCGGGTCGAGCTCCTCGTTGTTCTCCGCGTTGGCCACGGCGGAGCGCAGCGTCTTGCCGATCAGCCGCGCGGCCTTCCGCGGAACCGCATCGAGCGTCGCCAGGGCCTGCGAAACCGGCAGCCCCTGCACGAGCCGTGCAATATCCTGCCCCTTGCGGGGGGAAATCCGGACGAACCGGGTTACCGCTCTGACTTCCATCGTATCTCGATGCCTCGCTGTCTGCTGAATCACGAACCGCTCGCGGCCGGACGCGCCAGATCGCCGACGCGCGGTCCCTCCGCCCGGTCCGATTCCTGGATCACCGCCGCACAGACCCGCTCGCGGGTCTCGACCACTCGCACCCGCGCCACCGGCCGGTCGGCGCGCAAAATGTCCATCTCCATGCCGGCGCGGACCCCGTGCCGACCCCCGGCCGTCAGTACGACCACGTTCAAATCCGGATTCACGCTCAGGACGCGGCAGCCGGACACGTCCGCAAAGGCCGGATCGGTCGCCCCCGCATCCTCCTGCGGCCGGGGCCGCGCAAGCTCCTCCAGAGCCGCCCGTCCCGCCGCGATCTCCACCCGCAGCGCGGCGTCCGCCGGCTGCGCGTCGAGCCGCGCCAGCAGGGCCTCCAGCCTCTCGGCCAGTCGATCCCTCTCCCGCCGGAGAACCAGCAGCTCGCGGCAGACCGACTCCATCCGCTTGCGCAGCGCCGCCGCGTCGTCGTCCCCGGTCCATCCGCCGACCAGCGCACGGTCCAGGACGTTCTCTTCGCACTGCTTCCGGAGACGATCGACCTGCGACCGGGCCGATCCCAGCGCCTCCGAGAGATCGCGGATCGTCCCCTGCAGTTCCTCCGCACGCCGCTCCAGCGCCTCGGCCCGCGCGCGATATTCGTCGCGCTCCGCCCGCACCGCCGCCAGGGCCGCGCGCGCCTCCTCCGCCTCGGCCGCAAGGGCCGCCGCCCCGGCCGGCGCAGGCGATCCCGCCGAATCGCCTCCCGCGGCCGGTTCCGAGGCCTTTGCATCAGTAGCGCAGAAGCCCGCCGACGTTAAGAGGAGAAGCAGGGCGTGGTGAAAACGTCTCATCGCCGTGAACCGTTACCGGGCCGTCCGCTCCGTCGCCGCGCCGTGGCGCCGGAAGGTCCGCGTCGGCGCGAATTCCCCGAGACGATGGCCGATCATGTTCTCCGTCACGAAGACCGAGACGAAGGTCCTGCCGTTGTGCACCGCAAAGGTGTGGCCGATGAACTCCGGCACGATCATCGATCGGCGCGACCAGGTGCGGATCGGGCGCCGGTCCCCCGATGCCGTCATCCTCTCCACCTTGCGGAGAAGCTTCGGATCCACGTACGGACCCTTCTTGATCGAACGTGCCATGACCTACTTCCTCCGCTTCACGATGAACTTGTCCGAAGGCTTGTTCTTCTTGCGCGTCTTGTACCCCTTGGCCAGCTGTCCCCAGGGCGACATCGGGTGCCCGCCCCCCGAGGTGCGGCCTTCCCCGCCGCCCATCGGATGGTCGACCGGGTTCATTGCGACCCCCCGGGTGTGCGGCCGCCGCCCCAGCCATCGCTTGCGGCCCGCCTTGCCCAGGGAGACGTTCTCATGGTCCGCGTTGCCGACCTCGCCGATCGTCGCGTAACAGTCCACGTGGATCCTCCGGATCTCCCCCGAAGGCAGGCGGACCTGGGCGTACCCGCCTTCCCGGGCCATCAGCTGCGCCGACAACCCGGCGCTGCGCACCAGCTTGCCGCCCCGGCCCGGAACCATCTCGATGTTGTGGATCTGCATGCCCAGCGGAATCCGGGTCAGCGGCATCGCGTTGCCCGGCTTCGGTTCGGCGTCGGGACCCGCCATCACGCGGTCGTCCACCTTCAAGCCGTTCGGCGCCAGGATGTAGCGCTTCTCGCCGTCGACGTAGTGCAGCAGCGCGATCCGGGCCGAACGGTTCGGATCGTATTCGATCGCCGCCACCCTCGCCGGGATCCCCCGCTTGTCGCGGCGGAAATCGATCACCCGGTACCGGCGCTTGGCGCCCCCGCCCCGGAAACGCGTCGTCACCCGGCCCTGGTTGTTCCGTCCCCCCGACTTCTTCAGGGGCGCCACCAGCTTGCGTTCGGGCTTCTTCTTCGTCAGATCTTCCGTCGTCGACACGGTCATGAACCGGCGACTCGGCGTGACGGGTCGAAAACTCTTGATGGCCATGGCCCTTCTCCTACGCGATCTCGATCGTCTCGCCCTCGGCCAGGGTCACGACGGCTTTCTTCCAGCTCGACGTCCGCCCGAACGTCCAGGTCCGTTCCCGTTTCCGCTTGCCGCGGCGGCTCATCGTGTTGACCTTGCGAACGTGCACGTCGAACAACTGCTCGACGGCCCGGCGGATCTCGATCTTGTTGGCGTCGCGGGCGACGCGGAACACGTACTGGTTCTTTTCGCCCAGCAGCGTCCCCTTCTCCGTGACGAGCATCGTCTGAACGATCTGATACGGCTCTTTCATTGCGAAACCCCTTCCGCCGCCCGGGAAGAACCGGCGGACGACGCGGCCCGCTCCCGCAGGATCTCCACGGCCTCCCGCGTCCCGAGAATCCTCGGGTAGCGCAACAGCCGGTAGGTGTCGACGTCGCGCGCCCGAACCACTTCGACCCCCGGGAGGTTCCGCGCGGCCAGAACCAGGTTCCGTTCGCGCTCGGCGACGACGATCAGCAGCGGCGCCTCCAGCGAAAGCCCCCGCATCCGCTCCAGCAGCAGACGGGTCTTCGGCTCGGCCAGCTCCAGGCTCTCCACGACCGTCAGGGCCTCCCCGGCGATCCGCTCGCTCAGGGCCCGGCGGAAGGCCAGCCGGCGAACCTTCTTCGGCAAGTGCTGGGTGTAATCCCTCGGTTTCGGACCGAAGGCCGCACCGCCGCCCCGCCAGTGCGGAGCCGAAATCGTCCCCTGCCGCGCGCGGCCGGTGCCCTTCTGGCGCCAGAGCTTGCGCCCCGAGGCCCGCACCTGTCCGCGCGACTTCGCCGCCGCCGTTCCCCGGCGGCGCGCCGCCAACGTCGCGACCACTGCGTCGTGCACCGCCTGCTCCCCGCGGTCCCGCACGATCAGCTCGTCGCTCCACTCGATGGCTTCGCGCTCCGCCCCGTCGGTATCGATAACCTTGATCTTCATCTCGTGCCCGTTTCCACGTCGTTGAGCGCTTCTACGCCGTCACCGCCGCCGGCCGCTTGAGCGCCTTGCGCACCTCGACCCAGCCGCCGTTCGGCCCCGGCACCGCGCCCGCCACCACCAGGAGATTCCGGTCGCCGTGCACCTCGAGAACCCGGAGGTTCTGCACCGTGCGCCGCCGTCCCCCCGTGCGGCCCGGCATCTTCCGTCCCTTGAACACCCGTCCCGGCGTCTGGCACATGCCGATCGAACCCGGGCGGCGATGGGACATCGAACCATGACTGGCCGGCCCGCCGCGGAACCCGTGACGTTTGACGACCCCCTGGAATCCCTTCCCCTTCGTGATCCCCGTCACGTCGACGTAGGGAACCCCATCGAAGATCGACACCGTCACCGTCTCGCCGACCTCGTGCTCGTCGACCGCCGGGAACTCGCGCACGATCCGCGGCGCCGCCTCCAGCCCCGCCTTGCGGGCATGGCCCCGCTCCGCGCGCGTCGCGCGCTTTTCCTTCTTCGTCTCGAACCCGACCTGGTAGGCGTCGTACCCGTCGCGATCCGCCGTCTTGCGCTGCAGGACGACGCACGGACCCACCTGGAGCACGGTCGCCGCACGGAGGACCCCGTCCCCGTCGTAGATCCGCGTCATTCCGATCTTTCTTCCAAGCAATCCGGTCATCTTCCTGCCGTCCCTACATCTTGATGGTCACATCCACACCCGTCGGCAGGTTGAGCTTCTTGAGCTCTTCCACCGTCTTGCCCGTCGGGTTGATGATGTCGAGCATCCGCTTGTGCGTGCGGATCTCGAACTGCTCCATCGATTTCTTGTTGACATGAGGCGATCGGTTCACGCTGTAGCGCTCGATGCGCGTCGGCAGCGGGACCGGCCCCGCGATCCGCGCGCCCGTGCGTCGCGCCGTTTCCACGATCTCCCGCGCCGACTGATCGAGGATCTGATGATCGAACCCCTTCAGCTGAATCCTGATCCTGTGCTCCATGGTCTGCGTGCTCATGGGAACCTTTCCAGTATCTCGTCCTGCACGTTGCGCGGAACCGGCTCGAAATGCAGCGGTTCCATGGCGTGACTCGCCCGGCCCTTGGTCAGCGACCGCAGCGTGGTCGCATACCCGAACATCTCCCGCAGCGGCACCTCGATATGAATGATCTGGGCCGCCCCCCGGGACTCGATTTCCCGAATCCGGGCCCGGCGCCCGTTCAGATCGTTGATCACGTCGCCCAGGCAGCTCTCGGGGGTCGTCACCTCCACCCGCATCACCGGCTCCAGCAGGATCGGCGAGGCCCGGCGCGCGGCGTCGCGGAAGGCGATCGAGGCCGCCGTCCGAAACGCGATGTCCGAGCTGTCCACCTCGTGATAGGATCCGTCGAGAATCCGCACCACGAGATCGACCATCGGATAGCCCGCCAGCACCCCCGTGGCCGCCGAATCCGAGACGCCCTGGTCCACCGCCGGCAGATACTCCTTCGGGATGTGCCCGCCCTTGATCTCGTGCTCGATCCGGATCCCGCTGCCCGGCTCCCCGGGTTCGACCCGCAGCACGACGTGTCCGTACTGTCCCCGGCCGCCCGTCTGGCGGACGAACCGGCACTCGCCTTCGGCCGGTTCCGTCACCGTTTCCCGGTAGGCCACCTGCGGCCGCCCGACGTTCGCCCGCACGCCGAACTCCCGGAAGAGCCTGTCCTTGAGGATCTCCAGGTGGAGTTCCCCCATGCCGGCGACGATCGTCTGGCCGGTGTCCTCGTGGGTCGTGACCTTGAAGGTCGGGTCTTCCTCGGCGAGTTTCCGCAGGACCTCCATCAGGCGGTCCCGGTCGGCCGTCGTCTTCGGTTCGATCGCCATCGCGATCACCGGCTCGGGGAACGTGATCGATTCCAGGACGATCGGATGACTCTGGTCGCAAAGGGTGTCGCCGGTGGTCACGTCGCGCGGACCGACCACCGCCCCGATGTCTCCGGAGTAGATCGTGTCGATCTCCTCGCGGTGGTTCGCGTGCATCTGCAGCAGCCGGCCGATCCGTTCCCGCTTGCCGGTGCGGGGATTGTAGATCTGCTGTCCCTTGCGCAGCCGCCCGGAATACACCCGTACGTACGCCAGCTTGCCGACGTAGGAATCGCTCACGATCTTGAAGGCCAACGCCGCCAGCGGGCCGGAATCGTCGGCCGATCGGAACTCCGTCCGGCCGGTCTTCGGATGCACGCCTTCCACGTCGTCGACGTCCAGCGGCGACGGCAGGAAATCCACGATGGCGTCCAGCAGCGGCTGGGTCCCCTTGTCGCGCAGCGTCGCCCCGCAGAGCACCGGCACCAGTTTCTGCTGCAGGGTCCCCCGGCGGATTCCCGCCCGCAACATCTCCTCGCCGATCGGACGGCCGTGGATGTAGGCGTCCATGACCTCTTCACTGAAATCCGCCGCCGCCTCCACCAGCCGTTCCCGGGCGGCTTCCGCCGCCCCGGTCATCTCCGGGGGAATCTCCCCGGGCTCCGGAACGCAGCCCTCCTCCGCCGGCACGAAGCGGATCGCCCGCATGCCGACCAGGTCGATCACGCCGTCGAAATTCTCCTCCGAGCCGATCGGCAGCTGCACCGGCACCGCGTTGGCCGCCAGACGTTCCCGCATCTGCCGGACGACGCCTTCGAAGTCCGCGCCCGTTCGATCCATCTTGTTCACGAACGCCAGCCGCGGCACGCGGTAGCGGTCCGCCTGCCG
>CAYNBQ010000002.1:0-90790 GCA_964395275.1 uncultured Verrucomicrobiota bacterium | reverse complement strand
CTTGAGATTGGAAATCTACCGCCATGATGCCGTGCCGGGCCGGCGGGAAAAGGGCGACGCCCAGGAAAAGGATCAACAGGGGCGCGAGCCATGTCGTCCCGACGACGGCGCCCAGGCCGAAGGGGCCGAGAAGGCCCGCGTATGCGGGCCAGCATGCGGGGCAGAGGCCGACGGGGACGGCAGCGGTCGCCACGGCCGGCGCGGCGGCAAGGGCGTTCCGCCAGGAGACCTTCGGCTGCGAGGGGGGTTCCGGGGCGCCGTTCCCTCCGGACGGAGTCCGCCGCAGGGCGGCGGCGATGTCTTCGACGGACGGGACGCCGCGGAGGGATCCGTCCTCTCCCCCGTAGATCCTGCAACAGGAGACGTCCTTCACCGGTTCCTCTCCGGCGACGTCCCGGCCGTCGACGAGAATCGTCGGGGAACCCCAGCCGCGAACGCGATCGGGCGCTTCCGGATCGCCCCGTTGCCACTCGGTCCATCGGGCCTCGATGCCGGTTTGGGCGAAGGCGCGCAGAAGGGCGGCGCGGGCCCGCGCGACGTTCGGGCAGTCGGAATCGTAGATCAGTTCCACGGGTTTCATTCATCCTCCTCCAGGGCGTCGAGGATGGGACAGTGCATCCGGGACGACGGGGTCCGACAGGTTTCCCGGCAGGCGCGGACGAGATCCTCGAGGACGGCTTTCATGCGCCGGAGGATGGCGACCTTCGCCTCGATGTCGGCGATCTTCGTTTCGGCGCGCCGGAGCACCTCCTCGCAGGAGGTCGACGGATCGATGCGCAGGCGAAGGAGTTCGTCGATCTCTTTCAGGGAAAACCCGAGATCCTTCGCGTGCCGGATGAAACGGATGCGGGCCACGGCCCCTTCCGGATAGCGGCGGTATCCTGAAGCGGGGTCGCGCGGCGGTTCCTCGATGAGGCCCCGTCGTTCGTAGAAACGAACGGTTTCCACACCGACGCCGGCCCGGCGGGCGAGCTGTCCGATGGTGAGGGATTCGCGGTTCATGGGGACGTCTTCTTTCTGTTCGGAAAGACCCTACACCCCGTACCCCGGTACGGGGTCAAGCGGCGTGCACAGAGATTTTCGCGGGGGACGCTTCTCCCGGCGCTCGGGGGTGTTCCGGAGATCAGGCGGTTCCGGCCGGGGAGGGTTCGCTGCGGTAGACGAAGGATTCTCCCCAGGCCAGCGAGAGGATCGGCGCGGACGGGGTTTCGATGTCGTACGTGCGCCAGTGGGGAATCCGCGCCTCGATCCCGTGGCCCATCTCGTTTTCGTGTCCGGGAATGACGATCCGCGGGCGGAATCCGCGAATCATCCGCGGCATGTCGGGGGTCCAGCAGTTCGGCAGGAGGATGTCGGTCCGGTAGTGATCGCCCGCGGAATCGATCCAGGCGAAATCGTCGTTCCAGGCCTGGTCGCCCATATGACACACGGCGACGCCGTCGGGCGCGATTGCGAGAACGACGTTGTTGTCGATCGTCTCGTTTTCGGCGACCTGCTGATGGCCGGGGTAGAGAACGATCCGCAGCTCGCGGGCACCGTTGCGGAGGGGAAGCGTCCGGACGGCATCGGCCCGACGTTCGAATACGAGCAGGCGATCGTGGAAATCCTCGTCCTCGAAGACGCCGGGCGCGGTGATCACGGGTTTTCCCGCGTCCAGGAAAGCGCGGGCGAGATGAGGATCGGCGTGGTCGCCGTGGGCGTGGCTTACGAAGAGGACGTCGCAGATCTCGACCAGCCGGTCCACGACGTCCGGGGTCTCGGGCGGATCGTCGCGGAGGTAGGAGGGGGTGCGGACCAGGTCGAACCCGAGGGAAACGCCGCCGGTACGCACGACGAAGGCGTGGTTGTAGAGTTTCCAGATTCCGGTGCCTTCCGGGCCGTCCCACGTTTCGACGGCCTCGACGATGCGTCGCAGCCGGCGGGCGAGGAAGGCCCGGACCGCCGGGCGGGCGGCGGCGAAGGGATCGTGGAGGACGGCGTCGAGAAGATGCAGGGCGAGCTTCCGTTCGAGGGGTTCCGGCCGGCGAGCGGGGAAGCGGTCGAGGATGTTCGACACGAGATCCAGGCAGGCTTCCGCCTGGCGGTTCATGTACTCGTCCTGTTCCGGCAGAAGATGGGGATCGATCGTCACGGGATGTTCCTCCTGGAGACCGCAATGTTCGGCGAAGATCGGCCGGCGATGCGATCCGGAAATGCGGAAGGAGGATCGCCGGGCGGGCGGCGGATCCTCCGGAGCCGCGGCGGCGGCCGCGCCGGAAGCGGTCTTCCGGCGGAAAAACGGCGCCGCGCGTTGACCTTGCGCAGGGGATGCTGATACGTTCGCGCGCCGTTCGACCGAACGCTTTTTTCGGCGACGCAGGAAAAGCAAAAGGAGTTTTCCCCCATGGCCGCGAGCGAATCCCCCCTGGAGAAGGCCGTTCCCGTGCCGGAATGGCTTATTCTTGGCGCCTTCCCCCTTCAGCAGAGGGAAGAGGGCCGCTGGCTGGAGAACGGATACGAAGCCGAAGCCGATTTCGCGCCGACCCCGGACGAACCCTTCCGCGGCCGGACCTGGACGGCATGGAAGGCGACGAGCGACTCGGGAGCGATCGATTTCTTCTGGCCCGGGCGCGGGTTCGAGGGGATGCAGTGGTGCTACGCCTACGCGGCCTGCTACGTCTATTCGCCGGCGGCGCAGAAGGTCCGGTTGCTGATCGGGAGCGACGATGGCTACATCGTCTACCTCAACGGCAGGGAGATGGCCCGTGTGGACACCCACCGGGTCCTGATCCCGGACCAGGACGTGGTTCCGGTTCGGCTCGAGAAAGGCTGGAACCTCCTGATGCTGAAGATTTCGCAGGCCCTCGGCGCGTGGGGATTCCAGGTGCGGATCGCGGGGGCGCGCACGGCGGAGCCGACCCACCGGTTGCGTTTCCGTCTGGAACGTCCGGCGCGGGCCGGATTCCGGGGGCTTGGAAGGCGCGCGAGGGGGACGAGGATCGAGTCCATGTCGCTGCGTCCGTCGCTGCGACGCGGGGAACTGGGGCTGAACGCGCGGGTGGAGGTTTTCAACGATCATTCCTCGACGGGCCGCGGCGTTCGGACGGTGATCGAGGATGCCTCGGGCAACGTGGTCTCGGAGGGCGTCATCGAGGAGATGCCGCCGTTTGCGGTGGACGCCTCTTCCCTGTGGCTGGCGATCTCGCGGATCCGGCCTTCGCTCGTCGATCCGGAGCGGAACCCGCTCACGGTGGCGGTTTCGTCCAACGGGACGGAGGACCGGCAGCCGTTGCCGCTGGGGGCGACGACGGAGGCCTTCGTGGGGATCCTGGGGGGATACGAGATTCCGGTGAAGGGCGCCGGGCGCAGGGTCCTGCGGATCCCGGTCCCGAAGGCCCTGCGGGGAACGCCGATGCTGATCCGGGTCGAGCCCCGGGAACCGTCGCGTCTGGCGAGGGAGGTATCGCATCCGGAGTTGCCGGAACGGCTTCTCGGCCCGAGGGAAACGAAGGCGTCCTCCGTCGAGGTCGAGTTCGATATTCCCGTGGCGGCCGGCGACGTGACGGCGCGCGTCTGGTTCGGCGACGAGGGACAGCGGGAGACGGCGCAGCGGCTTCGTTTCCTGGTGCGGGAGGTCGGCGCGGACGGAGACACGGGTTCCCTGGCCGCGGAAGGGCTCGCGGCCCTGGCCGAGGGGGATCTGGCGGGGGCGATCGACCGGGCCCGGGCGATGCTCGACGCGCTGGAGAAGGCGCTCGGCAGCCGCAGGGACCAGACGGTCGTGCTGGTGGGACACGCCCATCTCGACATGAACTGGCTCTGGACCGAGGGGGAGACGGTGCAGTGCGCGCACGACACCTTCCGGCAGGTCATGCGCTTCTTCGACGAGTTTCCGCAGTTCCATTTCTCCCAGAGCCAGGCCTCGATCTATGAAATGGTGGAACGGACCGATCCGGAGCTTTTCGAGGTGGTCGCACGGAAGATCCGGGAAGGCCGCTGGGAACTGCTCGGGGGGGCCGTCGACGAGGGGGACACGAACCTCTCCTCGGGAGAGGCGATCGCGCGGACCCTGTTGCTCGGGCAGAGCTACTTCCGGTCGCGTTTCGGCAAGACGGCGAAGGTGGGGTGGCTGCCGGACAACTTCGGACACGTGGCGCAGTTGCCCCAGATCC
Organism: uncultured Verrucomicrobiota bacterium; assembly: GCA_964395275.1. Classification (GTDB taxonomy): domain Bacteria; phylum Verrucomicrobiota; class CALLYA01; order CAYNBQ01; family CAYNBQ01; genus CAYNBQ01. Next base: position 86,639 of record CAYNBQ010000002.1, on the reverse strand, counting down.
TGAATCTTGCGGGCATCCGGTATTTCTACGCCTTTCGATGTCAGCCGACGTCCGGTCCGTACTGGTGGGAATCGCCGGACGGCTCGCGGCTGCTGGCCTTTTCGACGCCGACCTACAACGGGGAGATCAATCCGCAGATCCGGCTGGCCCCGCAACAGTACAACCCGAAGCAGGGCGTCTCGATGGCGGTCTACGGGGTGGGGGATCACGGCGGGGGGCCGACCCGCCGGGACATCACGCGGGCGCTGCAATACGACACGTTCCGTTCCTTTCCGAAGATGCGCTTCGGCACGGCCGAATCGTTCTATCGAACGGCGGAAAAGGCGGGAGACGCCTTCCCGGTGCATCGGGGCGAGTTGCAGTACGAGTTCGAGGGGTGTTACACGACGATCGCGCGCGTCAAGAGGGCGAATCGCCGCGGCGAGAACCTTCTTTACCTGGCGGAGGTCCTGGCCTCGCTCGCGGCCCTGGAAGGCGGGCGGGAGTATCCGGCGCAGATTCTGGCGAAGGCGTGGTGGAAACAGGCCTTCAACCAGTTCCACGACATCCTCTGCGGTTCGGCGATCCACGAGGCGAACGACGAGGCCCTGGCCCAGTACCAGAGCGTCCAGGCGCCCGTGGAGGAATGGGTCGGCCTGGCGCTCCGGGATCTCTGGGAGCGCTGGGGCCGCCGGCGGCCCGCGAAACCCCGCAACGGCGCGGGTCATCCGGTTCTGGTCTTCAATCCGATGCCCGAGCAGCGCCGCGACGTGGCGGAAGTGGAGGTGTTCACGCCGATTCCGCCGGCCTCGGCGCGGATCCCGCACTGGGGACATTTCATTCCGCGGCCGGTGGACGTCCGGGACGTCGGACAGGGACCGATCGCGTCGGTGAGGGTGGAGGACGACGGCGGCGCCGAGATCCCGGGGCAGATCGTCGGGGGCAAGCTCTTCCCGAACGGCTACCGGATCCGCGTGCAGTTCCTCGCCGAGGACGTTCCCCCGACCGGGGTGAGGGGCTACCGGGTGTATCCGGGCGAACCGGGCCGGGCCAATGCGAACCTGCGCACGGGCGATCGGTGGATCGAAACCCCGCGGTACCGCGTCGAGTTCGACGAGAAGACGGGATACGTCCGGCGCATCCGGGACAGGAAGGCGAATCGCGAGATCGTGAAACGGGGGGATCTCTGCAACGCGCTGAACATCACGTGGGAGGCGCCCCATCCGATGTCGGGATGGGATCTCGGCCCGGCGACGAAGGTCGAACGGATCGACGACGTGCAGTCGGCCCGCATGGCCGAACGCGGTCCCGTGCGCGCCGTCTACGAGGTCCGGCGGTTGTGGGGCCGTTCGGAGTTCCTGCAGCGCACGATCGTCTATGCCGACAGCGACCGGATCGATTTCGAACTGGACGTGCGCTGGTACGAAGTCGGGGGACCGGATCACGATTCGCCGACGCTGCGGGTCGGCTTCCCCCTGCGGATCGAGGACGGCCGATTCGTCTGCGACACGCCCTTCGCGGCGCTGGAACGCCCCCGCACGGGCCAGGAGGTGCCGGCCCAGAAGTGGGTCGATCTCTCCGGGGGCGGCTACGGCGTCTCCCTGTTGAGCGACAGCAAGTACGGCTACCGCTGCACCGACGACGTGGTGGAGATGACCCTGCTGCGGGCGTCGTATGAACCGGACATCTGTCCCGATCTCGGGCCGCATTCGATCCGGTACGCGATCCGCCCTCACGCGGGCACCTGGAAGCGGGACGCCGATCGTGCGGGCATGGCGTTCAACCTGCCGCTGGTGGGACGGGAGGCGCCGACGGGCTTCGACATCGCCGCTCCGAAGAAGGGGCTGGAACTGGAGCCCGCCAACGTCTTCCTGTCGGCCTGGAAACGGGCCGAGGATGGCAGGGGATGGATCGTGCGTTTCCATGAAGGTCGTGGGAAGGAAACCGACGCCGTGCTGCGGTTCCCGGCGGCGGTGAAGAGCGCGGAACGGGTGAACATCATCGAGGACCCGTTGAAGGACGCCCCGGCGGCGCGGGTGCGCGGCCGGACGGTCCGCGTCAAGGTCCGTCCGCACGAGATCGTCAGCCTGCGGATCCGGTTCGCGTAGCGCACCCGGGCGGGCGGATCGGGAGATCGGGAGGGCGCCGGCGGGTTCTACGCGCCGGCGCCTTTCGACGCCGGGGCGTGTTCGGGCGGGGGGGCGGAAGAGTCCGCGGGATCGGACGCGGGGGATTTCCGTTTCAACTCATCGGGTTGCGGCGAAGGAAAGACGACCCACCAGGCGCCCCCCTTGTCGCGGACGGCGACGTAGACCTTCTGGAGTTCGTTCCGCTCGTTGCCGTGGAAGAGGAGGGTATAGCGGATCCAGACCTGCACGCGGTCCGGGGTTTCCTCGACCGTCCGTTCGATGTCGAAGCGTTCGAGGACGGCGTGGCTGAAGAGTTTCGCGTGGGGATCGACGAACTCCTCGAGGGAGACGGCGGCCTGGCTGTCGGGCGAGGTCAGGTCGTAGGCCTCGGCCAGGCGACCGGTTCCGATGCGGGTGAGGTAGGAACGGACGATGCCGGTCGGGCTGGAATGATCGGGCGGGGCTGCGGCGACCTCCTCGAAGGTGGCGGGCGCGGAGGGGGAACAACCGGCGAGGAGCCAGGCGATGGGAAGGAGGAGAAGGGAGAGGGGGGTGCACCGGCGGAGGATGGGTTCTGAAGAAGCCACGGCGGATCCTTTCTGAAAAAGGGTTCGGCGAAACGGGTCGGATTTCTCGGGGCCGATCATGGGGCAAACGGGCGGGAAGATCCCGCGTAAAATGAATTGTTGAGTTGACTATACGGAATATCCATGTATTGTGCCATCGGTCGGGGTCGGGCGGCCGGCGGACGGTCCGCTCACGTATCCCGCCCGCGGAAGGAGCGCCCGCCATGGGTCGATGGTTCGAAGACAATTCGCTTTCGATCGGTCGTACGCCGCTGGTCCGCCTGAATCGCGTCACCGACGGCGCGGCCGCCACAGTCCTCGGAAAAGTCGAGGGACGGAACCCCTCCTATTCGGTCAAGTGCCGGATCGGCGCTTCCATGGTCTGGCGCGCCGAGCGCGAGGGGAAGCTCCGTCCCGGCATGGAGATCGTCGAACCGACCAGCGGCAATACGGGCATCGCCCTGGCCTTCGTGGCCGCGGCGCGGGGCTACCGGTTGACGCTGACGATGCCGGAGACGATGTCGATCGAACGGAGAAAGGTTCTGGCGGTTTTCGGGGCCAACCTGGAACTCACCCCGGGTGCGCAGGGCATGAAGGGGGCGATCGACCGGGCCCGGGAGATCGCGGATTCCGATCCGGACCGTTTCTTCCTTCCGCAGCAGTTCGAGAACCCGGCGAACCCCGGGATCCACGAGGAGACGACGGGTCCGGAGATCTGGGAGGACACCGAGGGGAAGATCGACGTCCTGGTGGCGGGCGTCGGCACCGGCGGAACGATCACGGGGATCTCCCGTTACATCAAGAAGACCCGAAAGAAACCGATCCAGACCGTGGCGGTCGAGCCCGCGGGAAGCCCGGTCATCAGCCAGACCCTCCAGGGAAGGGATCCGACGCCGGGGCCGCACAAGATCCAGGGCATCGGTGCGGGATTCATTCCGAAGGTGCTGGATCTTTCGTTGATCGACCGGGTCGAACAGGTGACCGACGACGAGGCGATCGACATGTCGCGCCGACTCGCCCGGGAGGAGGGCATCCTGTCGGGGATCTCCTGCGGCGCGGCGGCGGCGGCGGCGGTACGGCTGGCCAAGAGCCGCGAGTTCGAAGGCAAGACCGTCGTGGCGATCCTGCCCGACAGCGGCGAGCGCTATCTGAGCACGACCCTTTTCGAAGGACTGTTCGAAGGAATCGATTCCCCGTCGATCTGAACCGCCGGGCGGTCAGACCGCGCGTCGTCCCGGACGATGGCGGACCCGCACGGCCTCCGCGATGTGGGGGCTGTTGCCCTCGTGATGCGTTTCCGTGCGCCGGAGCCGGAATTCGTCCTGGCGAAGGCGTCTTCGGAGAGCGGCGCCGACCTCCGGCTTCCGTTCCTCGAGCGTCGCGAGCAGGTCCGTATTGTTCCATCCGGAACATTTTCCGCGGTCCCAGACCTCCTTCGGGTTTTCGAAGAGGGCGCAGGAAACCTTCAGGTTGTACAGACAGCCCGTGCACTTGTGGATCGGATGCCGTTCGTCGCGACGACGCATCTGCCACCTCCGTGATGTTGCGCCGCGGGATCCGGGCGGCCCGGACGTGTCCGGCCCCGGTCCCGCCGACAGGTCGTACCGTGAAAGGCTCATTCGGACGTCTTCCCTCAAGCGGGAGCCTACCACGGGGGCGCCAGGCGGCCAAGGGCGCATATCGGGCGAAAATGCCTCGTTCGGGGCGAACGGACGCCCGGCTTGCCCGGCGCCGGGACCCGTGCCGGAGGGGGAAGGGAGGGAGCGTCGTCCCGGGCGGAGGCGGCGTCAGGCCTCGCAGAGGGCGAGCACGACGCTGCTGAAGGCGTGCACGGCGCTGCCCCTGCCGGCGGGGCCGATCTCCCCGGAACAGAAACATCCGCCGACGGGGTGGTCGCCGAGTTCGCTTCGCAGGAGGGTGACGTCGTGGTCGGGCGAACCGAACAGTTCGATGCCGCGGGAGGCGCAGTTGAACATCAGGCAGCCGCCGCCGTTTTCGATGCAGAGGCGCAGGGCGCCCGCCCGGGATCGCAGGATGCGGCGCATTTCCCGTTCCGCGGTGGCGCCGTCGCGCACGTGGAACTGGATGGTCTGGCCGCTGTTGACGACGTCGCCGACGCCGATGATCCCCTTGTCCGGATCGGCGCCGAGGACGTTGCGCACGAGGAAATCGCCGGTGTGGAACTCCTCGGCGTACTCGTTGATGACGCGGCCGATGTGGAGACTGTGGGAGAGGGACGCCCGTTCGGAGGGATCGAGCGCTTCGACGGTTTCCCGCAGGACCTCGAAGGCGGGTCGCCGGCCGAGTTCGTAGATCAGGTTGCTGCGGGCGCGCGTGACGACCTGGGGTTCGCCGATGGGGCGGCATCCCTGGGCGACGATGCCCTCGGCGTGAACGCCGAAGAGGGCCATGCCGACGGCGCCGAGGTCGTGCGTTCCGTCGGAGGCGAGAAGGGTGGCGGTTCCCGGGACGACGGCGCCGCCGATGAGCCCCCCGACGACCAGCGTGTCGGGGAAGGCGTGATGGAGAATCTCCAGGACGACCGGGATTTCGATCGTATGAGGATCGGCGAAGAGTAGGATGACCTCCGGCGACGTCTTCTCGATGCCGAGGTGGGAGCGGAACAGGTCGGGGGATTCGAGAAGGGGAAGGGCCGTCTGCGAAAGGGCGAAGGTGGATGCGTGAACGCCGTGTCCGGAGGCCGCGAAGACCGAAACGGCCGGGCTTTCCTCGATTTCGCGCGACCGTCCGATGACGCCTCCGGCGCAGCCGCCGACCAGCGGCGTCAGTTCGCGGACGCGGGCGATCCGGCGGTCGATCGCGATGGGGTCGATCTCGTATTCTTCCGAGAAGAAGACCGTCGCGAAATCGGGGGGTTCCCGGAGTTCGACGACGGCCTGATCCCACGCCTCGGCGAAGGCGTCGGCGAGATCGGGAAGGGTGGAGACGGTGGAAACGGTTTTCATGGGCGCGGTTCCGGGAGGAAACCCTCGCCGAAACGGTAGACACGGGTTCGCGCAGGGTCAACCCCGGCGGGATCGGCGCGAGCGAAGGATCCGGAGAACGAGATGCGGCGGGTTCGCAGAGTCAACGTACGCAGGAGCGAGATCCTCGGACCGGTCAAGGATCTGATCGCGGACCACTACAAGAGCGACCTGGTGGCGGCGATCCAGCGGTCGGGAAACCGGATCGAACGGGGCGGTCTGACGGTGCTGCTGGCGCGTCGGTTCGGTTTCTGTTACGGGGTGGAGAGGGCGATCGAACTGGCCTACGCGACCCGTCGGCATTTCGAGGGGCGCCGGATCTTCATTCTCGGGGAGATCATCCACAACCCGGACGTGAACCAGCGGCTGCGGGAACTGGGGATCCGTTTCCTCGATTCTCGCGGTTCGGGGGATGAACTCTCCCGGATCGGCGAGGAAGACGTGGTGATCATCCCGGCCTTCGGGGCGCCGAAGGAGATGCTGGACCGGTTGCAGCGGATCGGTTGTCACTTGGTGGACACCACCTGCGGCGACGTGGTGAGCGTCTGGCGCCGGGTTCGGCAGTATGCGGAGGCCTCGTTCACGACCCTGATCCACGGCCGGGCGCGTCACGAGGAAACCCTGGCAACGAGTTCCCGGGCGGTCGGCGCGACGCCGGACTCGGGGCACTACGTCGTGGTGCGGGATCTGGAAGAGACGGAGATCGTCTGCGATGCGATCCGGCGTGGAGCGGACGCGCGGCGGTTCCGGGAACGGTTCGAGGGGGCGTTGTCTCCCGGGTTCGATCCGAACCGCCACCTGGAACGCATCGGGCTGGCGAACCAGACGACGATGCTCGGCCGGGAATCCGAGGAGGTCGGCCGCCGCATCCGGCAGGCGATGATCGACCGCTACGGGGAGGAGGAGTTGCCGAAGCGGTTCCGGTATTACGAGACGATCTGCGGCGCCACGCAGGAGCGCCAGGACGCCACCACGGAACTGCTCGACCGGAATCCGGATCTCATGCTGATCGTGGGCGGTTACAACAGCAGCAACACGTCGCACCTGGTGGAGATCGCGATGGAACGCTGTCCCGCCTATTTCGTGGAATCGGCCGACTGCCTGATCTCCCGGGACGAGATCCGGCATTACGACCTCGAGACCCGGAGCGAGGCGGTGACGAGCGGATGGCTCGACGCGACGCGTCCGCTGACGGTGGGGATCACGGCGGGGGCGTCGTCTCCGAGCCGGATCCTCGGGGGAGTGATCCGCCGTCTCTTCGATGTGTACGGAGCGCCCCTGCCGGACGAATGAGCCGCGGCGGGAGGGCGCGGCCGGATCAGAAGGCCGTTCCCATGAGCAGTCCGAGGACGGCGAGGGGCCCCTGGGTTTCGACCTCCTCGCTGGCCTGCGTGATGCTCTGCAGGGCGGTGCGCACCTCGCGTGCGAAGTCCTCGTCCTGCATGGCCTTCCCGAGGACCCCTTCGCCCCGGACGATCTTCGCCAGGATGGCATTGAGATTCCCGGCGGCGTCGGCGGCGTTGACGTAGAGACGGTCGTCGTGGAGCAGGAGCCCGAGTGTTCCCCGGGAAGATGCGACGGCGTCGGCGACGTCTCCCACCTTGCGGACCGTCGAATCCGTGTCTTCGTAGAGGGTCTCGTCGGTGACGAGGCGGCCCAGGGTGCCGCGGCCCTCCCGGATTCCGGCGAGCAACCGGGAGGACTGCGCGAGGGTGGATTCCGCGGCCGAGTAGAGGGCGTCGTCCTGGATCAACCGGCCGGCGGTGCCGCGTCCGTCGCGCAGGGCGGCGGTGACGGCCTCGGCGTTGGCGAGGGTCAGGGCGAGGTTCCCGTCGGGGGCGAGCAGGGCGGAGGCGCGGCCGAGGAGGCCGGTGGGTCCGGTCAGGGTGCTGCGCAGGTCGCCGACGAGTCCGGAAATCTCGCCGAGGCGCTGGATGGTCTGCACGAGATCCATGGCGGGCATGGATGCGAGGCGGTCGCCGTCGGCGAGCACGGGGGCCTCCGGGCTGCCGAGGGAAATGTAGATGTAGTTCTGCCCGAGCAGACCGGTCATGCGGATGCTGGCCACGGCGTCGGCCCGGATCCGGACCTCCGGCTGGATCTTGAGGACGACGTGGACGCTTTCGGGTTCCAGTTCGATGGATTCGACGTCGCCGACGATGACGCCGGCCAGGCGCACCGGGTCCCCCGTCTTGAGTTCGAGGGTGGAGTCGAACCAGGTGTGAAGGGTGTATCCCCGCAGAAGGGTGGTCCGGCCGGCGACCAGTTCGAAGATGGCGGCCAGGAGCACCATGCCGAGGACGAAGAACGTACCGACTTTGATGGATTCGATCTGTTTCACTGTCGCCTCCCGGCGGAGAGAGTTCCGATGTGGACGTCGAGGAACTCCCTGATCTCGGGTTGACGGGACGCCCAGACCTCGTCGGGCGAACCTTCGCAGATGATGCGGCCTCCGTGAAGGATTCCGACGCGGTCGGCGAGGAAATAGGCCAGGTCGCGGTCGTGCGTCACGACGACCGCCGTGCGGCGGAGGCGTTTCTGAAGCCGGTCCATGAGTTCCGCGATCCGCGCGGCGGTGATCGGGTCGAGTTCCGAGGTCGGTTCGTCGTAGAAGATGATCTCCGAGGAGATGGAGAGGGCGCGGGCGATGGCGACGCGTTTGCGCATTCCGCCGCTCAGCTCCGGCGGCATGTAGTCCTCGACGTCCGGCAAGCCGACCAGTTCCAGGTTCTGCCGGACGACGCGCCGGACCTCTTCGATCGGTTCGTTGCGTTCGATCATCGCCAGACCGACGTTTTCCCCGACCGTGAGCGAATTCAGCAGGGCGGCCGACTGGAAGACGATCGACAGCGGGGGACGGTTTTCCTCGTCGATGCAGTGGATGTCCGCGCCGAGGATGCACACGGTGCCCTCGTCCGGTTCCGCCAGGCCGGCGAGGTGGCGCAGCAGGACGCTCTTGCCGGCGCCGCTGGGCCCCATGATGACGTAGCATTCGCCGCGTCGGATCCGCAGGTCGACATGGTCCAGCACGAGGTTCGATCCGAACCGGCGCACCAGGCCGTTCGCCTCGAGCACGATCTCCTCGAGGGCGCAGGGAGGGCAGGGTCGGCGCGGTTTCATCAGAGCAGAATCCTCGTGATGATGTAGTCGGAGATCAGCACCGAGACGATCGACAGGACGACCGCCCGGGTGACCGAGGTGCCGATCTCGCGCGGACCGCCGCGGGCGTTCAGGCCGATCGAACAGCAGATGGACGAGATGATGATGCCGAAGGCGAACGACTTGACGAGACCCCGCAGCACGTCGGGAAACGAGACGGCGCTGGAGAGTCCCTGGTAGTAGAGACCGAAGGGAAGCTGGGTGGCGGTGTTGAACCGGGCGACGACGGCGCCGCCGGTCCAGCCGATGACGTCGCTGATGATCGCCAGCACCGGCATGCACAGCATCGACGCGAGGATCCGGGGGGTGGCCAGAAACCGGATCGGGTCCAGGCGCATCATGCGCAGGGCGTCGACCTCGTCGTAGATGCTCATCGAGGCGAGTTCGGCGGTCATGGCCGATCCCATGCGGCCGGCCAGGAGGATGGCCATCATTACGGGCGACAGTTCCAGGGCGACGCTCATGCCGACAAGTCCGCCGAGGCCGGAAAGGGCGCCGTGTCGGGCCAGCAGGTGGCCGGTCTGCAGGGAGAGAACGCCGCCGATGAAGAGGGAGACCAGGCAGGCCATCGGCACGGTGGCGAACCCGATTTCCGCCAGTTGTTCCATCAGGCGGCGGCGGTGGTTGCCGCGCAGGCTGATTCTGGCCATGGCGCGGAAGAAGAGGGAAACGACCTCGCCCATCGAGGCGAGCCATCGGCAGAGCCAGAGTCTGCATGTGGTGATTCGTCCGACCATCGTCAGTGCTTCGTCTTCCCCGGGGGATCCCCGGATCGTCCGGTGTCGATCATGCCATAGAGAAGCCGCCAGCGGGATCTGCGACCTCGGGGCGTCCGGATGGTGGTCCTCTGGATCAGGGAACCGGCGAGGCTCCACTGGGAGGAACGGGATGTCCGGCGCGATCGCCAGAGCCCCCAGAGCAGTTCGAAATCGCGCCCGCCGTCGGGCGTCGTCCGGCTGTGAATCCACTGGAAGAAGGGGGAGTAGTTCCTGCGGACGGTTCGACTGCGGGGAAGGATCCCGGAGATCGGGGCGGGGATCTGCCATTCGACCCGTCCGGCGGGGGATTTCCGCCAGCAGAGAAGGGGCCAGATCGTGGCGGTGTGGGCCGGTTTTCCGGGCGGCGGGCGGGGGTCGAGTTCCTCGGTGGCGAAGATCAGGAGCATCCTCCGGGTGCGGCGCAGGCCGTCGGCCCGGCTCGTGGTCCGTTCGATCCAGAAGGGCCATGCGAACGTCGCCTTGCGCATGTCGCGGCTGACGTAGGAGTTGACGATCGGCCAGACCCGTTGGCGGCTCTTCCGTTCCCCCCGTCCGAAGACCACGAAGGGCCAGGGGGCCCCGAATTCCCGGTATTCGGGCAGATCGACCCGTTGCCATCGGAAGAAGGGCCACAGGATCGTCAGGCTGCGACTCTGGGGGGATTCCGTGCTGGATACGATCGGGAGGATCGCCGCGTGTTTCGAACCGCCCGCGGTTTCCCGCCAGGTGACGATCGGCCAGAAGTAGAATCCCCGTCGGACCCCGTCGCTCTGGCGCAGGCCGAAGAAGGGGAAGAAGGACCAGCCGGTGCGTCCGGCTCCCCGGGGACCGCGGGACACGAACGGCCAGAGATAGTAGGTCGTGGCGATGCCCTTGCGCACGAACCGGGCGTAGACGGGGAAGAGGACGAAGGAAAGGGAATCGTTGAAGAAGCGGTGCCGGATGGTTCCGGCGATCGGGAAGACCGCGAGATAATCGTAGTCGGGATCCACGGAGCGCCGGGAGAAATAGACCGGAAAAAGCGTGGTCCGGACGTCCGCCGTCTGCGGGTCCGAACGGACCTTGCGGTGGAAGAGGAAGAGGACCTGGTAGCGGTGGAAATCGTCGTACGATCGGTACAGGGCGACGGGAAAGAGGAGGTCCCATCCTTCCCGATCCCCGTCTGAGAATCGTGCGAAAAGCGGCCGCAGGGCCCAGCCCTCCTTTTCCCCGGTGCGCCACTGCTGGAAGAAGGGTCCGAGCCAGGAGGTCTGTTCGGCGTCGCGTTCGTAGATGGGCCAGACGCCGCCCCATGCGAAGGAGGGCGGCGGAGGCGCGGGATCGGCCGCCGGAAGCCCGTCGGCAAACCCCGATGCGGCCCCGCAGAAGGCGAAGAGCAGAATGGCGTTTCGGGTCTTCAAAGGCGGAAACCGATTCCCACGGTACCCTCGAGCGGATCCCCGAGATTCGCATCGAGGTCGGGATCGCTCCACGACAGATAGAAAAGCCACGGTCCGGATTCCAGCCCGATCTCCGCGGCGGTCTCGGGCGTCTCCCGACCCGTGCCGAGGATGCCCCGGAGATAGCCGGTCAGGTTTTCCCGTCTCAGGAAATTGATCCGCAGGCCGGCGCTGCCGGCGAACCCCGGGTCCGCGCTGTTCGTGCCGAGCCGGTATCCGGCCGCCAGCCGGACGGACCAGCGGGGAGGATCGGCGGTGCGGAAGAGATCCGGGGAATGCCAGCCGGAGGTGGTGAGGAAAAGCCGCGGGACGATGTTGATGTTCGTATGTTCGACCATGGAACCGAGATCGGTGTAGTGGCCCGACGCGGCGAGCCGCCCGGGGTCGGCGTCGAGGGCGTGATCGCTGCGATGGAGAAACTCCAGGCCGACGAGGATCCGCTCGGGACCTTCGAGGGGCGGGGGCGGCGTCGCGAACTCCAGGGCGGGTCCGAGGGAGACGGCGAACATGCCGATGGGGTCGTCGGAAACGTCGGTGCGCGCGCAGTAGTCCACGTGGAATCCGTAGTTTCTTCCGGGGGCGCGCCAGAAGGCGCGCGCTCCGAACCGCGAGGTGTACCCGTCGTCGCCGAGGCCCAGACGCAGGGATCCCGAGGCGAGGAGGGAGCCGGCGGCGCCCTCGGAATCCCCGGGGCCGGTCCCGTCGGAAGAGGGGTCCGCCTGGAGTTCGATCCAGAATCCCCATCCGTCGTCGTCGAAGGAGAAGAGGGGCTGGTCTTCGACCGACACGTAGCGCAAGGCGAGATCCACCGAGCGGGGCCGGTTCGGCATCAGATGCAGCACGGCGCCGCCCTCCCACGCGCCGCCCGACGGGGACGGGTCGCCGAGACCCTCGTAGCGGAGATCCAGGGTGATCCAACCCGACGCGAACGACGGGGTCCACGCCATGTCGAGAAGGTACCATGCGTCGGTGTCGACCCCCCGGGTGTCGAAGGCCGGTGCGGCGATGCATTCCGCTTCGATGCCCCGGGCGGGCAGGTTCAGGACGAGCCCCGGTCCGACGAATCCGACCCGGTATTCCCCGATCGTATCCGCGGCGCGCGCGCCGGCGACGCCGCCGACGAGTCCCAGGGACCATCCGTCGAGGGGAGGCAGGTATCCTCCCGCGTAGAGCAACTGGGAGACGCGATCGAGCTGGATCGGTCCCGACGCGGGCGCGGCGTCCAGCTCGAGAAAGGTGAGGCGTTCCCGGTAGAATCCCGCGATCGACGGACCCGTCGTCTCCGGCCGAATGCCGAGGCGGATCGAGGTGTCGACGATGTACCGCATCCGGTCGGCGCCCGCGACGGCGGCCCCGCCGCCGCGGATCCGGCCGGTCGCTTGTGCGGGATCCGGAACCCGCTCCTGCGCATGCGCCGGCGCGGCGGCGAAGACGGAGACGACCGCCCATCCGCAGCCGAGGTATCGCCACACCCCCCCGACCTTCATGACGCGCTCCGGTCCCCGGCGCCGGATTCTTTCCGGGGGATCTCCACGGGGCGTCCTTCCTCGGCCGAGCGATAGAGGGATTCGATGAGCAGAACCGCGTTTCGCCCTTCGGCCCCGGGAATGCGGGGTTCGCGGTTTTCGCGCGCGACCCCGACCATGTCCTCGATCTGCCGGCGGTGTCCCTCGATGTCGATCGCCATCGGATCCGAGGCGCCGCCCCCGATGGCGTCGGTTTCCGAGGTGCGGCGGATCGTCTCGTCCTGCGGGGAGGCACGGAGAAAATCCCAGGCGAGGATGCGGTCGTCTTCGAGGATCACGGATCCTTCGTCGCCGGAGATCTCGATCCTCTTCGCCCAGCCGGGATAACTCGACGTGGCGCCCTCGAGGACCCCCAGGGCCCCGCCGGGAAAGCGGAGAACGGCGACGGCCGTATCCTCGACCTCGATCCTTTCGTGCGCGAGCGCCGCGGCGAAGGCCATGATCCGGTCCGGCATTCCGACGAGCCACTGGAGAAGATCCACGGCGTGGATCGACTGGTTCATGATCGCGCCGCCTCCGTCCCATCGCCGGGTTCCCCGCCAGTCGCCGCCGTCGTAGTAGGACTGCGGACGAAACCACTTGACGTAGGCGTCGGCCAGGGTGATCCGGCCGAAGCGGCCCGCGTCGACGGCGTCTTTCAGGGCCCGGGCGCCCCGGCCGAAGCGGGACTGGAACACGGCGCCGACGCGGACGCCGGCGCGGCGGGCGGCATCGAGAATGCGGTCGACCCGTTCGACGGTGATCTCGATCGGTTTCTCGATCAGGAGATGCTTCCCCGCCGCGGCCGCCGCCAGGGCCGGCTCGAGGTGGGCGCCGCTGGGCGTGGCGACGACGACGACATCGACGTCGGAACGCGAGACCGTCGAGTCGAGGTCTCCGCCGACGAACGTCTCCCGGCCGAGGGCGGCGATTCTCTCGGCCTTCGAGCGCGTCCGGCTGTACACGGCGGCCAGGCGGGCGCCGGGAACGTCCCCGATGGCGCGGGCATGGATTTCCGCGATGTTTCCGCAACCGATGATGGCGAACCCGACCGTATCCGGCATCTCCTTCTCTCCGTACCCGGGTCTCTCCCCGCGGACCCGGTTGCTGGGTTTGCGGCGGATCCCGTCCTGCGCCGGCGACGGCGTCGCCGGGAGACGCGGGGACCGGGAGATCCATCGCGAACGAATGGCACCGATCGAACCATCGAATCGCCCCCCGGACAAGCAGGGAGCGGTTCCGGGATCGCCGGATCGGACGGGTTCGCGCGCCGCCGGGCAGGACGACGGCGGGCCGCGGAGGATCTTGTGCCGCGGTCGGTCCCGTGCTATGGAGGCTTCGGTCGGGGGAATCGGAAATCCTTGTGGAACGCTTTTCGGACGCCGCGTCGGCGGCCGATCCGGGGGAAATCATGGCGAATCAGAAAACGATCGCGCGCGAGGTCAGCGTGACCGGCATCGCGCTGCACACCGGAATGCGGGCGACGGCGACGTTCCGGCCGGCCCCGCCGAACACGGGCGTCCTGTTCGTCCGGGCGGATCTTCCGGGCCGGCCCTGTGTTCCGGCGAAGATCGACAACGTGGTGGACGTGCGCCGGGGAACGACGATCGGGCTCGGCGAGGTCCGGGTGCACACGGTCGAACACGTCATGGCGGCGGCCAGCGGCCTTGGAATCGACAACCTCCTGGTGGAACTCGACGAGGGCGAACCTCCCGTCGGCGACGGAAGCAGTCTTCCGTTTTTCAACGCGCTGAACGAGGCGGGGGTGCAGGAACAGGACGAACCGCGCCGCGTGCTGGAGCTGCGCCGGACGGTGTCGATGAGCCGCGACGGGGTCACGATGGTGGCCCTGCCCGCGGAGGAGTTCCGCATCTCCTGCACGATCAGCTACGGGACGGCGGCCCTGGACGCGCAGTACCTGAGCCTCGACGTGAACGAGAGGACCTTCCGGGAGGAACTGGCCCCGGCGCGCACCTTCTGTTTCTACGACGAAGTGGCGACCCTGATGGAGAAGGGGCTGATCCGGGGCGGCAGCCTGGACAACGCGGTGGTGGTCCGGGACGACGCCATCCTGAGCAAGGAGGCCCTGCGTTACCCGGACGAATTCGTTCGCCACAAGATCCTCGACATGGTCGGCGACCTCTATCTGCTGGGCGGACCGCTGAAGGCCCATGTCGTCGCGATCAAGCCCGGGCATCCGCCGAACGTGGAACTGGCCCGGCTGCTGAAGGAGAGCATTCAGGGCCGGAAGGAAATCGAGGAGGCGTCCGTTCCCGTTCCCGCGGGGGACGAATCCCTGGATACCCAGGGGATCATGGGCGTGCTGCCGCATCGCTACCCGTTCCTGCTGGTCGACCGGATGCTGGAGGTCCGGCAGGACGAAGACCGCGCGGTGGGACTGAAGAACGTGACGATCAACGAACCCTTTTTCCAGGGGCATTTCCCGGGGCATCCGATCATGCCGGGGGTTCTGCAGATCGAGGCGATGGCGCAGGTCGGGGGGGTGCTGCTGCTGGGCAAGGCGGGCAACCAGCGCAAGCTGGCCTATTTCATGTCGATCAGCAACGCGAAGTTCCGGCGCGCGGTGACGCCCGGGGACCGTCTGATCATCGAGGCGGAGATGCTGAAGGTGCGCGGCAGGACCGGGAAGGTGAAGGGAAGGATCACCGTGGACGGGGAACTGGTTTCGGAAGCCGAACTGATGTTCGCGCTGGTGGATGCGGGGGATCGATGACGACGATACACCCGACGGCGGTGGTCTCCCCGGGGGCGGAGCTGGGGGAAGGGGTCGAGATCGGTCCGTACTGCGTGATCGGCGAACACGTACGGCTCGGGGCGGGCTGCCGCCTGCATTCCCACGTCGTCATCGAAGGGCATACGACGATCGGGTCGGGCTGCGAGATCTTTCCCTTCGCCTCGATCGGCAGCCAGACGCAGGACCTGAAGTACCGGGGCGGAACGACCTTCGTGGAGATCGGGGACGGGACGACCCTTCGCGAATACGTGACGGTGAACTCGGCCACGGGCGACGGGGAGAAGACGGTCGTCGGCTCGAACTGTCACATCATGGCGGTGGCGCACATCGCCCACAACTGCGTCGTGGGCGACGGCGTGATCATCGCGAACTGCGGAACGCTGGCGGGGCATGTGGTGGTCGAGGACCGGGCGATCATCGGCGGACTGACGGCGGCGCACCAGTTCGTGAGGATCGGGCGGCTGGCGATCATCGGCGGATGCTCCAAGATCACCCAGGACATCCCGCCCTACATGATGGCCGACGGGCATCCGGCGGAGGTGCGCAGCATCAACCGGGTGGGGTTGGAACGCGCCGGGGTTCCCCCGGAGGTTCGCAACGCCCTGCGGCACGCCTACAAGATCCTGTACCGGGAAGGGCTGGCGATCGACGAGGCGGTCCGCAGGATCCTGGAGGAACTACCCTCCCTCGAGGAAATCGACCGGCTGGCGGAATTCGTGCGGAACTCCTCGCGCGGGATCTCCCGTTGAACAGCTTTCGGCTTCCCGCTAGGGTGGGGGACACCGATCGTTCGGGGAAAGGACCGACTCCGGGCGCGTCGTTCGGAGAACGGAGATTCATGAGACGAGTTCCGCGACTGTTTCTTGCGGCGTTCGTGCTGGCCGCCCCCGCCGTCCGGGCCGTGGAACCGGCGTCGGAAGCGGCGCCCGGGCCGGAGACGCCCGCGCTGGTCGACATCTCCTTCGACGAGGTCGATCTGCGGGTGTTCCTCAAGCTGGTGAGCCGGATCACGGGCCGGCGGTTCATCGTCGATTCGGAAGCGACGGGCTCGATCACCCTGATTTCGCCCGACCGGATCCCGGCGTCGGAGGTCTATCCCCTGGCCGTGGCGGCGCTCGAGGCCCGGGGACTGGCGGTCGTCGAAGGGGAGAACGCGGTCCGGGTCCTGCCGAAGAAGCGGGGAATCACGATCGGCGGTCCCGTGGTCTCCGGCGAAGAGGAGGGTCGGCCGACCGGCCTGGTCACGCGGATCTACGCGGCGCGCAACGTTCCGGCCGGGGAACTGGCCGGCGCGCTCGAATCGCTGGCGGAGATGGGCGAGAATTCCATCCGGGCCTTTCCCGGGTCGAACCGCCTGTTGATCACCGACACGGCGGAGAACGTGGAACGGCTTCTCGCGATCATCCGGGACCTCGATCAGCCGGGCGCGGGGCGCATCCTCGAGATCGTCCCGCTGGAGCACGCCCCCGTGCGGGACATCGCCGACCAGTTGAACAAGGTCCTGCGGCTCGACCTGACCCCCGAGGAACGGATCCGCCGCAGCGTCGCGCTGGGGCAGGCCGGGTCGAGCGAGCTGCCGCTCGAGGTCAAGATCGTGGCGGAGGAACGGAGCAACGCGCTGCTGGTCGTCGGCACCCCACCGGAGATCGAACACATCCGCAGCATCGTGGAACGGCTCGACGTGGAAACGCCGCCCGGCAAGAGCCGGTTGAACGCGATTCCGCTGAACTATCTCGATCCGGAAAAGACGGCCGAGATGCTCACGACGCTTCTGTCGAAGAAGCTCGGCAAGGAGGCGGTCAAGGACACGGCGGTGGATTTCCTTCCGGGAAGCAGCGCCCTGGTGGTCGACGCCCCGCCGAAGGAGTTCGAGGTCATCCGGGATCTCGTCAAGCAACTCGACGTCGAACAGGACCAGGTGCTGGTGGACGTGCTGATCGCGGAGGTGACCACCCGCAACGAGAAGGACGTGACGGTCGACCTTGCGACGACGGAATTGCCGAAGATGGGGGTGAACACCTTTCTCGGGTTCACGAATCTCTCGCCCTCGGGCAACACGGCGGCGGATCTGATCACGCAGCAGATCTTTCCCGAGGGGGTCGCCTTCGGAATCGCGCGGGGCTATCGGACCGACGCCGAGGGCAACCAGGTTCCGATGGTTCCCCTGCTGATCCGGGCCCTGGAGAAGCTGGGCAAGGTGCGGATCCTGTCGAACCCGAGCCTCTGGGCGCAGAACAACACCGAGGCGAGTTTCGACGTCGTCGAGGAGATCCCGGTGTTGCAGTCCACCGTCGCCTCGGGGGCCGGAACCGCGCGGGACATCATCCAGAACATCGAACGGGTGAGCGTCGGCATCAAGTTGAAGATCAAGCCCCACATCACCCAGGGCGACCATGTCCAGCTCGAGCTGAATCCGACGGTGGAAGCGGTGATCAGCGAACAGACGGGCGACCTGATGTACACGCCGACGATCGCCCGCAGGCAGGTGAAGAACACGGTGACGGTTGCGGACGGCGAGACGATCGTCATCAGCGGGCTGCTGAAGGACCAGGAGGTGTCGAGCCGCCGGAAGATCCCGTTGCTCGGGGACATTCCGGTGGTGGGATTCTTCTTCCGGGGCAGCGCGAAGGTGGTCGAACGCACGAACCTGTTGATCCTGATCACCCCGCACATCATCCGTTCCCCGGCCGAGGCCCGGGCGGCGAAGGACCGGATGATGCAGGAACATCAGGCCGGGGGGCTCTTCACCCGGGAGGAATCGGACGGATCGGGACCCTCGCCGACCCCGGTATTCCCTCCGGAGGGGGTGGAGGAGATCCCCGGGGAACCGGTTCGCTGGCCGAGGTGAACGGATGTCGGCGATCGCCGAGATTCTCGTGCGCGACGGGGTCTGCACGCGCGACCAGATCGAGGAAGTGCTCCGCGGCCGGGGCGCGGAGGCGCCCGGCGGGTTGCCCGAGGCGCTCGCCGCCGGGGGGGTTCTGGACGAGGAGCGGTACGTATCGGCTCTTTCCGCGGCGTTGCGCCTCGATCCGGCGCCGCCCCTCGATCGCGCGCCGGTGCCGGAGGAACTCGTCGCGCGAATTCCGATCGGGTTCGCCAGGAGACATCTTCTCCTGCCGATCGGGCGCGCGGGTGGCCGCGTGATCGTGGCCATGGCGGATCCGCTGGACACGGCGGCGATCGACGACGCGGGTCTTCTTCTGGAATCCCCGGTCGAAGTGGTGGTCGCGGGACCGTCGGCGTTGCGTTCGGCGATCAACCGTTTCTATTACGAGGCCGCGGGCTTGAGCCCCGAGGAAAGCGGACCGGAGTTTCCGGAGGAGGGAAGCGCCTCCGTCGAAACGGAGGCGGATCTGCTCGGTCGTTCGGACGAAGGGCCGGTGGTGGAGGTCGTCGACACGATGATTCTCCGCGCGGTCCGCTCGCGGGCCAGCGACATCCACATCGAACCGTACGAACGGGAGCTGCGCGTGCGGTTCCGCGTGGACGGGGTTCTTCAGGAACAGAACGCCCCGCCGCGGTCGATGTATCCGGGCATCGTCAGCCGGATCAAGATCATGGCGGATCTGGACATCGCCGAGCAGCGGCTTCCGCAGGACGGCAAGGCGCGGATCCGGATCGGGGACCGCGAGATCGACATCCGGGTGTCGACGGTGCCGACCACCTTCGGGGAACGGGTCGTCCTGCGGCTGTTGGATCCGGCCTCGATGCTCTATTCGCTCGAGGCCCTGGGAATGCCGGAAGGCATCTTCCGGACCATCGACCGCCTCCTGCGCATGCCCCACGGGCTGCTCCTGGTGACGGGGCCCACGGGCAGCGGGAAGACGACGACCCTGTACTCGGCCATCCGGCACATCCACGACAGGCGCCGCAACATCATCACGATCGAGGAACCGGTCGAGTACCAGATCGGGGGGATCGGGCAGATCGAGGTGAAACCGCAGATCGGCCTGACCTTCGCGCAGGGGCTACGGCACGTGCTGCGGCAGGATCCGGACGTGATCCTGATCGGGGAGATGCGCGACCTGGAAACGGCGGCGATCGCGGTGCGGGCCTCGCTGACGGGACACCAGGTGCTCTCGACGCTGCACACGAACGACGCGGTTTCGGCGATCACGCGCCTGATCGACATGGGCGTGGAATCCTTTCTCCTGTCGGCCTGTCTTCTTGCGGTGCTGGCCCAGCGGCTGGTCCGGAGGATCTGCCCGGAATGCGCGGAGGAGGTCCCGGTCGATCCCGACCTGGCGCGCGCGATCGGCCTGACCGCGGAGGAGTCGGCCGGGCTGCGCCCGCGGCGGGGGCGCGGATGCGACCGATGCGGCGGAACCGGGTACCTCGGGCGGATCGGGTTGTTCGAGCTGATTTCCTTCGACCGCGACGTGCGCCGCATGGTGCACGACGGGGAGGGGGAGGCGGCCTTGCGGGAGCTGATGTCGCGCCGGGGCATGGGCACCCTGCGCGACGACGGTCTGGAGAAGGTGCGGGCGGGGTTGACCACGCTTTCGGAAGTGGTGCGCGTGACGATGCGGGATCAGGACTGAAGCCCCGATGCCTTCGTTCGACTACCGAGCTTTCGATTCGGCGGGATCTCCGGCCCGGGGCACGGTGGAGGCCCCGAGCGAACGCGCGGCGCGCGAGACGCTGGTGCGCCGTGGGCTCTTTCCGGAGGAGTTGCGTCCCGCGCGCGGCACCCGCGTGCGGCGGCGGGCGAAGGTGGGGCGGGCGGATCTGGCCCTCGCCCTGCGGCAACTGGCGGCCATGGTGCGCGCCGGCATGCCGCTGGCCCAGGCCCTGCGCGCCCTGGCCGACCAGGTGGAAGATCCCGGACTGAGGGCGATCGTTCATTCGCTGCACGAATCGGTTTCGCGCGGGGAATCGCTCGGAAGCGCGGCGGCGGCCTTCCCCGATGTCTTCCCCCGGGAAATCGTGGGACTGCTCCGGGCCGGCGAGCGGGCGGCGGTCTTGCCGACCGTTCTGGACCGGGCCGCGGAGGGACTGGAGAGCTCGGCGCGCCTTGCGGACCGCGTCCGCACCGCGATGCTCTACCCGGCGATCCTGCTGGGATTCGGAGCGGTGGTCTTCACGTTCCTGTTGACCTTCGTGGCGCCGAGGATCTTCGGCCTCTTCACGGAGCTGGGCCGGGAACTGCCGTGGCCGACGCGGGTGGTGGCGGCCCTGAGCCGGCTGGCGGCGTCCGCCTGGTTGCCGGGATTGCTTCTTCTGGCGGCGGGGGTCCTGTGGTTTCGACGCTGGGCGTCGCGTCCGGCGGCGCGGGAGAAGATCGACCGGCTGAAACTCCGGATCCCCCTGGCGGGACGTCTGCTCTCCGACGCCGAATCGGCCCGTTATGCGAGGACGCTCGCCTCGCTGCTCAGCGGCGGCGTGCGGATGGCGGAGGCGCTGGAAATCGCCCGGTCGTCGGTGGGCAACCGGGCGCTGGCCGCTCGGCTGGAAGGGGTTTCGGGCCGTGTGCGCAGCGGAATCCCCCTGTCCCGCGCGCTGGAGGAAAGCGGGGCCCTGCCGCCGGTGATCCATCATCTGGCCAGGGCGGGCGAGGCGAGCGGAGAGGTCTCCTCGCTGCTGGCGCACGGTTCCGATCTTCTGGAGACGGTGATCGAGGCCCGTACCGAACGGATGAGCACGATCCTGGAGACAGGCATGATCATCGTGATGGGAATCGTCTTCCTTTTCGTGGCGCTGGCCATCCTTCTTCCGCTGTTCGAACTGAACCGGCTTCCGTTGTAAAGGGAGGAAAGAGGGGAAGCGGACGCAGCCTGTTGACCCGCGGGAAGCGCCCGCGTAGTATGGGCGCCGGTTTGGCCCCCCGGCGGCAGGGTCCGGGGGAAGGCTCTCGCGTACAGTGGTGGGCGTAGCTCAGGTGGTTAGAGCGTCAGGTTGTGGCCCTGAAGGTCGGGGGTTCGAGTCCCCTCGCTCACCCCATCGTCCCGGTGGCTGAGTCCGTCGTGCGCGCGGGTCCGGTGGGAAGGCGCTTGAACGTCCGGGAAACCGGCTAACAGGGGGAATGCTGTGCCCTCGTCGACGAGCATGGAGCGAAAGACGGCATGAGGGAGCGCGGCGCGGAAGAACGCACCTCGCTGATGCGTGCCGCAGCCGTGGGAGTCCTCGCGCTGGCGCTGGTCGTCGGCATCTCCGTCGCCGGATGTTTCTCGGCCTTCCTGCGCTATGACCTCATCGGCACGGGACATCTGCCGCGCTCGGCCCTCTATCCGTTGCTCGTCCTTCTGGCGATCAATTTCCTCGTCCGCCGTTTCACGCGGATGCGCGGGTTGCGCCGCAGCGAGCTTCTCTTCGTCTACTGCACGCTGGTGGTGATGTCCGGGATCCCGGGCCAGCAGTTCGCGACCTATCTCTACCTGGGACTGGTCGGTCCGATCTACTACGCGACCCCTCAGAACCAGTGGGCGGACCCGGTGAACGGATTTCACCGGTACATCCGCGACTGGCTGGTGCCTTCCAAGGATCCCAACGCCCCCGTGGTGCGGTGGCTTTTCGAAGGATTGCCGGAGGGGGCCGGCTTCCACGACATCCCCTGGCACCTCTGGGTGCGTCCGCTGGCGGTCTGGACGCCCTTTCTCTTCCTGATCTTTTTCGTGACGATCTGCATCTGCGTGGTGCTGCGCAAGCAATGGATCGAGAACGAGCGCCTGCTCTTCCCCCTGGCCCAGGTGCCCCTGGACATGACCGCCGAGGGACCGGGACGCACGGGCGCCTCCCCCTTCTTCCGGAAACGGGCCTTCTGGATCGCGTTCCTGATTCCCGTGATCGTCTACCTGGTGAACGGGATTCACGCCTACGCGCCGTCCTTCCCGCACTTCAACCTCTATCCGCGCTGGTTCGCGAACCTCTTCTCGGATCGTCCCTGGAACGTCCTGAACCGGATCTCGATCGGCTTCTATTTCGGGATGATCGGCATCGCCTACATGCTGACCTGGGAGGTCGGCTTCAGCCTGGTCTTCTTCTACTTCTTCCGGTACGTGCAGGAGATCGTGCGCATCACGGCGGGCGCGGAACGGCACGGGGAGTATTTCCGCGCGCTGCACATCGGGTCCGTGGCCGCGATCGGTCTCTTCTACCTCTGGATGGGGCGGAAGCATTTCCTGGCGGTGTTGCGCAAGGCCTTCACGAACGATCGACGCATCGACGATTCCGACGAACCGATCAGCTACCGCGCGGCCGTTTTCGGCATCGTCTTCGGGATGGCGGGGATCCTGGCGTGGTGCTGGGCGGCGGGGTTGTCGCTCGGGCTGGCGGCGATCATGTTCGGCTGGTATTTCCTGGCGATCATGGTGCTTACGCGCATCATTTCGGAGACCGGCCTGTTCGTCTACTGGTTCGGCGTCTACCCGCACCAGATGGCCTTCCTCCCGTTCGGCTCCGAGAATCTTTCCCGGCAGAACGTGACCTCCCTGACGATGATCGGCTGGAACCTGGTGGATGCGGCCACCTGCATCCAGCCCCAGGTCCTCCAGGCCTTCAAGATCGGGGATACGGCGAAGCTGAACCGCCGGGTCCTGTTCCTGATGATCACGCTGGCGATCCTGGTGTCGATGCTCGCCTGCCACATCCCGTCCATCTGGGTGATGTACCGCACGGCGATCCCGAACCTGGGCTGGTGGACGCGGGGCGCCGCGCGCTGGTGCGCGGGCATCGTGTCGACGCCGATCTATCGCAACCAGTATTTCCGCGGAAACGAGTATCCCGACATGGCCCTGGGAGGATTGTTCACGCTCTTCCTGGTGTTCATGAGGAAGCAGTTTCTCTGGTGGCCTTTCCATCCGCTCGGGTTCGTGGTGAACACGACCTGGACGATGGGCCGCTACTGGTGGTCGGTCTTCCTCGGATGGTCGATCAAGTCGGTCGTGACCTGGCTCGGCGGCGTGAAACTCTGGCGGAAACTCTATCCGGCGGCGCTCGGGCTGATTCTCGGCGAGGCCTTCATTCTGTTCACCTGGTTGTTGATCCACTTCTTCTTCCCGATCGAGGGAGTCCTGATCATCGAGTAGCCGATGAGGAACCGTGCACTCATCCGACTGCCGCTGCTCTCGGCGGCGATCCTGGTCCTGCTCGGGAACGCGGGTCCCGCCCGGGCCGGTTCCCCCGCGCCGCCCTTCGACCGCTCCCGGATCGAGGAAACCCTGCGGATTCTCACCTCGGACGAATCGAGGATGCCGGGATCGGTCGGTTCCTCGAACGCCTTCGAACACATCCGGGCCGAACTGGGGGAGATTCTCGGCACGAACCGCGTCGTGGTGCAGGAGTTCGACGTCACCGTTCCGGTCCCCGACGCGCCGGGCCGCCTGCAGGTCGGCGGGATGGATCTGGAAGTCGACGCCCTATGGCCCAATGCGGGCGTTCCGCCGAAGACCCCCCGGGAGGGAATCGAAGGTCCGCTGATCTACGCCGGATCGTACGAGGACCTCGACGGCACCGACGTCGAGGGAGGCATCCTCGTGCAGGATTTCGCCGACGGGGATTTCTGGGTCCGGGTCGCCGGACTGGGGATCCGCGCCGTCGTCTTCCTGCCCCCGCGCGTGGTGGAACGCACCGAAATGGAGCGCGCTCTTCTGTCGGCGCCCCTGGACTATCCGCGTTTCATGCTGCGCCGCGCGGACCGGGCCGAGGAGCTGCGCCAAGCCGCCCGCCGGGGCGAGCGGGCGCGATTGTGGGGCGGGTCGCACTGGGAAACGGTCACGGCGCACAACGTCATCGGACTGCTGCCCGGGTCGGATCCGGACCATGCGAACGAGAGGGTGATTCTCTCCGCGTACTACGACGCCGTTTCCGTGGTGCCGAACCGCGCCCCGGGAGCGGAAGCCGCCGGGAACGCCGCGGCCCTCCTGGAAACCGCCCGGCAGTTCGCGGAGGATCCGCCGGCCCGGACGGTCCTCTTCGTATTCACCGACGCGCATTTCCTGGGCATGAGCGGGGCCGCCAACTTCATTCGCTGGTTCAGCGAGGCCAACACGAACGGCGGCCATCATCGCAAACTGCTGGCGATCCCCCTCGAAGAGAAGATGCTGCGGGCGCGCCTGCCGGATTTCGAACGTCTGGCGCGGGAATTCCCGACGCTGGAGGCGATCACGAACCTCTATGCGGACGTCCGGGAGAGCCTCGAATCGAAGAGCGAGGAGGAGGAAAAGGTCCGCCGGGAAATCGAGGTTCTCGCGGTTCCCCCCTTCAGCACGGAATGGGACCGGGCCAACGCCTACGTCGAAACCTACGAAGGGGTGCGCAACGCCTTCCGGGACATGGGGGACCTCAAGGGCGCCCTGGCGGATCTCCGCACGCGCATCCGCGATCTCCGGAACGATCCGGAGCTGAGGAACCGGCCGGGCGCGGCCGAGGAGATCGCCCTGTGCCGTAAGGCGCGCGAAGCCATCGTCCGTCTCCAGAAGAAATACGAGCACACGCCGGAGCTGGACCGCCTGGTGAAAGAGGCCAGGAAGAATCGGCCCCGCGCCCCGTTGTTCCGGCGGGTCTCCGAACGGGAACGGGCCCGGAAACGTTCGCCGGTTCTCTTCGTGGGGTTCGATCTCACCAGCGGCTCCCCCAAGGTCGGCCTCTTCATCCGGGGGGGATACGAGGACAACCGCGACATCTACCGCCAGCGCGAATACGTTCCGCTCGGACGGGCCCTGCGCAGCCGCATCATCGGCGACGCCGAAATGGGGCAACCGGGCCTCGGCGACGCGCTCGGCGTGCCGGCGGCGGCGATCTTCGCCGAGACGATCACGGGGCAGCGGGGAACCAGCGCGGAATCGTTCTTCAGCGAGACCTTCGCCTTCGAAAGCGAGATCGTTTCGATGGCGATCCCCGCCGTCACGGTGGCGACCTGCGAAGACGCGCGCCGGCTCGTCGACACGCCGGAAGACACGGTCGAACAGGTGAACCTCGACAACCTCCTCCTGGGCGGCCGCATGGCGGCGACGATCTGCCGGATGCTGGCCGACGACGTCGACATCGACCTGCACATCTACGAGAAGTTCCGTCTCTACCCGGCCATCCACGGCCGGGCCGTCCGTCTCGAACAGGCCAAGAGCCTCATCGCGGACACGCCCGTTCCCGGCGCCCTGCTGATGGTCCGTCCCGAACGGGGAATGAAGGGGGCCTATCTGCGGGGATTCCCGAAACCCCTGTACGGAATCCACACCGAACACGTGACGATCGCCGACGAGGACGGGGGATTCTCGTTCCCCGGGTTCCTCTGGACCGCCGGCGCCGAACTCCAGGCCTTTCTCCTGGACGAAGAAACCGGGCACGTGACCATGGCCCACGACCTCGGCGGGGAAGGGGACCGGAAGTACAACTTCCATCGAATCCACATCCCCTCGCGATCCGCCCTCGGGATCACGGCCGTGCTTTTCGACTGTTCCGCGACGGCCCTGGTGGATCTGGTCGATCCGCGCTACCTGCTCTCCCTGCAGTACCTGCAGATCCTGGACGGGCGCACCGACGCCGAACCGCAGTTCTTCGGGTTTTCGCTGCCGATGGTTCCTCGGTACGCCACCTCGTACATCGAACCCTGCGTGGTGATCTTCACGAGGCCGGACGACCGGTTCAAACTGACGATGAGCCTCGGGCTGGTCGGCAAACGGCTCGTGCTGGTCAACGCCGCCACGCCGCTGATCGAACTCGGCTACGCCGTCCGGGGGTGCCTCGACCGGGCGGAAAGCGGTCCCGACGCCCTGGCGAGGGCGCCGGCAAGCCTGCAGCCGAAGACCGTGGAAGAGCTGTTTTCGAAGATCCTTGACGCGGATCCCGAAGAACTGCTTTCCCGGGGCATCGTCCCGCCGACCGAGAAGGAGCTCCGGCATCTCCGGGAGGCCCGCGAAACGTTCCGGACGCTCGTGGAAGAGGCCCGGAACGGAGGCACGGACCACGCCTGGCGCAAGCGGCGGCAGGAGGTGGAACGGCTGGTCTCGACGGTGATCGAGAATCACAAGGGTTCGACGTACGGATTCCGCCCCGTCCACGGGGTCATGAAGGAGGTTCCGGAACGGGTGGCCCGGGACCTCTGGTACCTGAACGAGGAACGTCTTGCGGCCCTGACGCGGCACGGCATCGTGAGCGAGTTTCTGGCGGGAATGCACCGGGAGGCCCGCGCGGCGCTGGACCGGGCGGCGAACTACCGAAAGGACCGGCTCTGGAGCCGGTACGTGGAAGCGACTTCGGACGCGTGGGCCTTCGCGTCGCGGGTGTATCCCGACGTGATCAGCACCTCGAACGACGTGGTCCGTGGGGTGATCTTCTACCTGGCGATGGCGTTGCCCTTCGCCTTCTTCACCGAACGGCTCGTCTTCGCCTTCGCGGACATCCGCGCGCGGATCGCGGGCGTGGTGGGTGTCTTCGCCGTCGTACTCCTGCTGCTGGCGATGGTGCACCCGGCCTTCGCAATCACCATGACGCCCCTGCTGATCTTTCTCGGGTTCGTGATCATCACCCTCGCGGTGGTGGTGACCTCCCTGGTGATGTCGAAGTTCAACCGGGAACTGCGCCGCCTGAAATCCGGGATGGTGGCGCTGCGTTACAGCGACGTGAACCGCTTCGGGGCGGCGCTCACCGCGTTCAATCTCGGCGTTTCCTACATGCGCCGGCGGAAGATGAAGACGACGCTGACCTGCGTGGCGCTGATTCTCCTGACCTTCACGGTGATCTCCTTCGTCTCCGTGCAGGGATACCTGCGGATGAACCGCTATCCGCTTCCCTGGAAGGCGGAGTACCGGGGGGTGCTCTACCGGAACCTCGACTGGGCGCCGCTGGAGGAACCGGAGTTCCGCCGGTTCCGGCGCGCCTTCGAAGAGGGGTTCGTGGTCGCGGCGCGGGCGTGGCTGACGGCGGCGCGGCCGGAAGAATACCTGGCCATGGAGATCTCGAACGCCGACGAACCGACGCGCATGACGCAGATCGCCGGCGCCGTGGGACTCGAGCCGGAGGAGATCCGGATCACGGGCGTGGGGCGGGCCCTGACGGCCGGGCGATGGTTCGAACCGGGGGATCGCAAGGTCTGCATCCTGCCCGACAGCCTTGCGGAGGCGATCGGGATCACGCCGGACCGGCTCGGGACGGCGGCGGTACGGCTCTTCGGGGAACGGCTTACGGTCATCGGGCTGGTCCGGTCGCAGCCGGAGGAAGGCCTGCCGGGCTGGAACGACATCGTCGATCTGAACGACGATCCGCTGACCCCGGCGAGTTTCCTCGTCCGGAGGGCCGAACAGGTGCGTCGAGACGAGGAGACGGGCACGACCGCGGCCGCGCTCGAGGAATACGATTATTTCCCGGCCTCGGCGGTCGCGCTGCTGCCCTTCAAGACCCTGATGATGCGCGGGGGGACGGTGCGTTCGATCGCGGCGCGGCCCCTGGACGAATCGATGGACCTGAGGGGGTTCGTCGAGAAACTGCTGTCGGGCTGGTCGCTGGCGATCTACGTGGGGGAAAAGCCGGGCGAGACGGCGATGCTTTTCAACTCGATCGGGGCGAGTTCGCTCTCCGGCCTGGGCACGATGGCGATCCCGCTTCTCATCGCCGGACTGATCATCTTCAACACGATGCTCGGATCGGTCTACGAACGGCAGAAGGAGATTCACACCTACAGTTCGGTCGGCCTTTCCCCGGTCCACATCTCCAGTCTGTTCATCGCCGAATCCTGCGTCTACGCGGTGCTGGGGGCCATCGCCGGATATCTTCTGGGGCAGGCGGTCGCCTTCACGCTGGCGAAGAACCACTGGCTGGCGGGCCTGACGCTGAACTACTCGTCGATGTCGACCTTCCTGGCGGTGGCGATGGTCATGCTGGTGACGATCGGATCGAGTCTCTACCCGGCCTCGCTGGCCCACCGCCTGGCGACCCCCGACATCGCCCGGACCTGGCAGGTGGGAGATCCCGAGGGCGACCGGTGGATTCTCGACCTGCCGTTCATCATCGACGAGAACCAGGTCCATCCCTTCAACGCCTATCTCGTCGACTATTTCCGGGCGCATCGCGAGGAGGCCGTCGGGCATTTCTGCGCCGAGAACGTCCGGTTCCGCGACGATATCGAAGAGGGCCTCGCGGTGATCTCCTTCCGGTGCCGCCTGGCGCCCTACGACTTCGGTGTGCAACAGGACGTGGAACTGATCTCCCTGCCTTCGGACGTGATCGAGGGGAAACTGACCTTCCGCCTGGCGATCCGCCGGATCAGCGGCGAGGAGACGGCCTGGCGCCGGACGAACCGGGAGTTCTTCAACCGCCTGCGCAAGACCATCCTGCTCTGGCGCGTTCTGCCTGACAAGGAGAAGGACATCTACTACAGCCGCACCGAAGACATCCTCTCCGGGAAGATCGAAGAAGAGGAAGCCTGAGTCCGGGAGAAGAGCCGATGCCGTCGATTCAGGAAGAACTGCTGCAGGAATGGGGGTCGGCCGCCTTCCAGGAGGCCCGGGAACCGTACCGGGACGGCTTCAACATGAAGTCGGTCATCGGGGGCCTTTTCCTGGCCTTCGTCATGTTGCCCGGCGCGATCTATCTGACGCTGGTGGCGGGATCGGAACAGGGGATGCACACGGCCGCGCAGTGGGTCACGGTGATTCTCTTCACGGAGGTCTCGCGCCGTTGTTTCACGCGTCTGACCCGGCAGGAGATCGTGGTCCTCTTCGCGCTCGCCGGCGGGCTGGTGGTATCGGGCGGCCCCTTCTTCCAGATCCTCTGGAACCAGTTCCTGGTGCAGTCGATCCAGGCCGAGCAGTTCGGAATCGTCGGCGAACTCAGCCAGAACCCGTGGATCGCCCCGCCGCGGGGTTCGCCGGTCTACCTGCTGCGGACGATCTTCAGCCGGGAATGGCTCCCGGCGATCGGCGTGATCGTGTTGAGCGGCCTGCTCGGGCGCATCGTGATGTTCTGCCTCGGCTACACCCTCTTCCGGATCACCAGCGACGTCGAGCAGCTGCCCTTCCCGATGGCCCCGATCGCGGCGCAGGGCGCCACGGCCCTGGCCGAATCCTACGAGCCGAAGGAAACCTGGCGCTGGCGCGTCTTCACCACGGGCACCGCCATCGGCATCGTCTTCGGGATCGTCTACGTCGTGCTGCCGACGATCACCGGCGGTATCATGAACAAGCCGGTGCAGATCCTTCCGATCCCCTTCATCGACCTGACGCAGAAGACCCAGGGAATCCTGCCGGCGGCCCTGGTCGGGCTGGGGACGAACCTTCTCTTCATCCTGATCGGATTCGTTCTTCCCTTCCGGCTGGTCATCGGCGCCACGATCGCCTCGATCGGCACGATGATCGTTCTCAACCCCATTCTCTACAACCACGACATCCTGACCTCGTGGAAACCGGGGATGGACACCATCCAGACGTACATCGCCAACGATCTCGACCTCTGGATGTCCATCCGGATCGGAACGACCCTGACGATCGCCTTCATCGGGATCGGATCCGCGGCGCACGCCCTCCTGCGGCGGGGCGAGAAACGCAAGATCCAGCGGGGTTCGAAGGAACGGGGCGACATCCCCGTCCTCCTGGCGGTGGGCGTCTGGCTCACGGCGGCCCTGTCGCTCGTCTACCTCTGCCACCGTCTCGTTCCGACGTTTCCGTGGTGGCTGCTGGTCTTCTACGCCCTGGTCTGGACGCCGTTCAACTCGTACATTTCGGCGCGGATGGTCGGCCTGACGGGGCAACCGGTGCAGTTCAGCTATTTCCGGGAGGCGTCGTTCATCCTCAGCACGCGGATGCTCGGGTACAACGGCATCGCCATCTGGTTCGCTCCCGTCCCCCTGGCCGACTACGGATGGATGACCCAGACCTTCCGGGAACTCACCCTGACCCGGACGAAGTTCACCAGCCTGATCAAGGTGGAACTGCTGATCTTCCCCCTGCTGCTGATCACCAGCGTCCTCTTCTGTTCCTTCCTGTGGAAGCTCAACCAGATTCCGTCGGCGGCCTATCCCTACGCGGCCAAGATGTGGGGCATCCAGGCGTACTGGCAGTGCCTCTGGGCGACGGGAACCCGCACCGGCAACTCGCTGCTGTTCGACGCCATCAAGCCCGGATACATCGCCCTCGGTCTCGGCGGCGGGCTGGGGCTCTACGCCCTCTTCATGATCTTCAACGGGCCGCTCTTCCTCTTCTACGGGCTGCTGACCGGGATCGGCGCCTGGCCGCACAACCAGGTCCTGCTCTTCGCCGGGGCCCTTCTCGGCCACTACGTCTTCCAACCCCGGTTCGGCCGCGACAAGTGGCGCCGGTACGTGCCGGTGCTCACGGCGGGCGCCACCTGCGGTCTCGGACTGACGGGCATGTTGGCGATCGGATTCACCCTGATCTCGAAATCCGTCATCCAGTTGCCCTACTGAACGGAGATCGCCGGCGGCCGGCGTCTCAGCCGGTTTCTCCGCGCTGCCCGTAGTAGGATCCCGGGCCGTGTTTGCGGGTGAAGTGACGCTCCAGGAGAACGTCCGGGATCGGCGGCGTGTCGTGCGCGATCCGGAAGGTGAGCACGGCCATGCGCGCGATCTCCTCCAGGGTGATCGCATGAACGACGGCCTCGCGGGCCGATCGTCCCCAGGTGAAGGGGCCGTGGGAGGCCACGAGAACGGCCGGCATTTCCATCGGATCCGGAGCGGAGGGGGCTTCGAAAAGCTCGGCGATCACCTTTCCCGTTTCCTCTTCGTAGTCCGCCGCGATCTCGGCCTCCCGCAGCGGCCGGGTGACCGGGATCTCTCCGCGGAAGGCGTCGGCATGGGTCGTTCCGAGGCAGGGAATCGGGCGGCGGGCCTGCGCCCAGGCGGTCGCATACGGGGAATGCGCGTGGGCGATCCCTCCGATTCCGGGGAAACGGCGGTAGAGAAGGCGATGCGCGGGAGTGTCCGACGAGGGAAGGAGATCGCCTTCCACCGGCGTCCCGTCGCGGATCGAGACGACGGGAATCATCTCCGGTTCGAGGTCTTCGTAGGGGACCCCGCTCGGCTTGATCGCCAGGACGCCCGCGTCGGCGTCCGCCGCGCTGACGTTGCCCCAGGTCAGGGGCGCCAGGCGGGCTTTCCACAACGTACGGTTGGCTTCGCAGACGGCTCTGCGCAGGGTTTCGTAGCGCATCGGGATCTCCTCTCCCCGGTTCCGCCGAGCCTACCGAAATGCGTTGAGAGATTCCAAAGAACCTTCGTATGCTTCCGGCCGACGTGCCGGTCCCGATTCGGCGGGGCGGCGCGCGGAGATCCGCAGCATGGAAAAGCTTCCGATCGGCGTCATCGTGGGAAACCGCGGGTTCTTTCCGGATCATCTCTGCGCCACGGGGCGGCAGACCATTCTCGACGTGCTCGAAGAAGAGGGGTTCGAACCGGTCATCGTCGGCGAGGACGAAACCAAGATGGGCGCCGTCGAGAGCCTCGCGGAAGCGAAACGCTGCGGGGATCTCTTTCGCGAGCGGCGCGACGACATCATGGGGATCCTCGTCACGCTGCCGAATTTCGGCGACGAACGCGCCGTGGCCAACGCCATCCGCTATTCCGATCTGGAGGTTCCCGTCCTGGTGCACGCCTTCGCCGACGATCGAGACCGGATGACGATCCGCGATCGGCGGGACAGCTTCTGCGGCAAGATGTCCGTCTGCAACAACCTGCGCCAGTACGGCATCGCCTATTCGCTGACCGATCTGCACACGGTCGATCCGCAGAGCGCCTCCTTCCGGGAGGATCTGCGCCGGTTCGCCGCCGTCTGCCGCGTGGTCAGGACCCTGCGGCGCATGCGGCTCGGCGTGATCGGCGCGCGGCCGGCGTCGTTCAACACGGTGCGCTTCAGCGAGAAGATCCTGGAATCGGCGGGCATCAGCGTGGAGACCATCGATCTCTCGGAGATCTTCGGCCGGGCGACCTCGATGGACGACGGGGCGAATAGCGTCCGGGAAAAGCTCGAATCCGTGCGCTCCTACACGAGCGTCGACGGGGTGCCGGACGAAAGTCTCGTCCGCATGGCGAAACTCGCGGTGGTGATCGAGGAATGGATGACCGAGAACGACCTTTCGGCCACGGCCATCCAGTGTTGGACGTCGATCGAGGAGTACTACGGCGTCGTCCCCTGCACGGTCATGAGCATGATGTCGAACTCGATGCGCCCGAGCGCCTGCGAAACGGACATCGCGGGGTTGATCGGGATGTGCGCCCTGCAGAGCGCCTCGGGAGGACCGGCGGCCCTCCTGGACTGGAACAACAACTACGGGGACGATCCCGATCGGGGAGTGGTCTTCCACTGTTCGAATCTGCCGAAGGATTTCCTGCAGGAACACCACATGGATTTCCAGGAGATCATCGCCGGAACGGTCGGCAAGGCGAAGAGCTACGGGACGATCGTGGGTCGGATCCGGCCGGGCGGATTCACCTTCTGCCGGGTTTCCACCGACGACGTGCGGGGCGAGATTGCGGCCTACGTGGGGCAGGGCGAGTTCACCGACGATCCTCTTTCGACCTTCGGCGGCTACGGGGTGGTGCGCATCCCGGGGTTCCAGGGCCTGCTCCGCTACATCTGCGAGAACGGGTTCGAGCATCACGTGGCGGCCACCCGCGGAGAGGTCGCCGACGCCGTCGAAGAGGCGATGGCCACCTACCTCGGGTGGGACGTCGCCCGGCATCTCGGCTGATCCGGCGTGCGTCCGCCGCCGCCGCGGCGGCCGCGGGGGAGGTCAGCCCCGCTGTGCGAGGCCCAGGGCGCGACGCACGGCCTCCTCGTCGACGCCGTCGATCCAGACGAGCTTGCGGCGGGAGGTGCGTCCCCTGCGGATCTCGAAACGGGACCGGGACACGCCGAGTTTCCTGCCCAGGAAACGGAGCAGGGCCTCGTTCGCGCGTCCCTCGACGGGAGGGGCGGCCACGCGGATCTTGAGGCTGTCGCCGTAGATCCCCTCGACCTCGTCCCTTCTCGCGCGCGGAACGAGCCGGACGTCGAGAAGGACGCCGCCTTCGGCGCCGCGGATGGGTTGGTCCGTCTTCATATCGCCGGGAGATTCCCCCTTGCTCGTCCCTTCCCGGTCCGTCCGGATGCGGAATGCCGCGCGGGGGCTAGAGGCATTCGTAGAGGAAACCGGCGCGGATCGCGTCGTCGGGGTCGTAGAGCCCCTTGATGTCGATCAGAACGGGGGGCTGCATGCGTTGCGCCAGGGTTTCCAGGTCGATCGAACGAAAGGCGTCGTGCGGACACGAGACCACGGCGACGTCGAACTTCCGGATCTTCTCGAGCGGCACGTTCTCGATCCCGAATTCGGATCGGACGTCCTCGTCGGCGAGCAGGGGATCCCAGCCCACGACGTCGACCCCGAACTCCCGCAGCCGGCCGATGACGTCGACGACGCGCGAATTGCGCATGTCCGGAACGTTCTCCTTGAAGGTGAGCCCCATGACGTAGGCGGTGCTGCGGCTCAGGACCTTGCCGGCCTCGCTGAGGCGTTTCAGGGTCAGATCCGCCACGTAACGTCCCATGCCGTCGTTGACGTCCCGCCCGGAGAGAATGACCCGGGGATGATGTCCGAGTTCCAGGGATCGATAGGTCAGGTAATAGGGATCGACGCCGATGCAATGGCCGCCGACGAGCCCCGGCGTGTACCGGTGGAAATTCCACTTGGTCGCCGCCGCGTCGAGGACGTCGCGGGTCCGGATCCCGAGGAGCCGGAAGATCATGGACAACTCGTTCATCAGGGCGATGTTCAGGTCGCGCTGGATGTTCTCGATCACCTTGGCCGCCTCGGCGGTCATGATGTTCGGGGCCTTGTGTACGCCGGCCTTGGCGACCTTGCCGTAGAGTTCGGCCAGCGTTTCGAGCGTTTCCGGATCGGATGCGGAAACGACCTTGACGACCCGGTCGACGGTGTGTTCGCGGTCGCCCGGGTTGATCCGTTCCGGCGAGTAGCCCAGATGGAATTGGCCGAGTTTCAGGCCGGATTTCTCCTCGAGGATCGGCAGGCAGATGCGCTCGGTGACGCCGGGGTAGACCGTGCTCTCGTAGGCGACGACGGTGCCCGGGGTGATCTGCCGCGCCACGATCTCGGTGGCGGAACGAAGGGCGGTCAGATCGGGTTCCCGCGCCCGCGTGACGGGCGTCGGCACGGCCACGATGATCGCGTCGCATCCGCGCAGGCGGGACGCCTCGGAGGTGAGGAAAAGGTTCGGATTGCGCAGGTCGTCCGCGGAGGTTTCCCCGGTGAGGTCCTCCCCGGCGCGGAGCTGCGCGACGCGTTTTTCGCTGATGTCGAAGCCGACCACGGGCATGTGGCGGGCGAAGGCCACGGCCAGGGGCAGCCCGACGTATCCGAGCCCGACGACGCCGACCTTCTCGATGCTTTTCGCCATGTTCTTCTCCTCGGGCAAAAGGGGCGTTCGAAAGATTTCCGATCCCGGATCGCGGCCGCCGACCCGGTCGAAAGGCCCGTATGCTGACGAAGCGCCGGCGGGAATCAAGCCGTAAATCGTTCGCGGATGAGAACGCCCAGGGCCGAGAGCGCGTCGTGCCAGCGGATCTTTTTCCCCTCCTCGTAGGTCCGGCCGTAGTAGGAGATCGGGGTCTCGTAGATCCGGGCGCCCTTCTTGACCAGCTGGGCGGTGATTTCCGGTTCGATGCCGAACCGGGAACACTTCAATCGCAGCCGCCGGGCCATGTCGGTCCGCATGGCCTTGTAGCAGGTCTCCATGTCGTTGAGGTTGATGTTGAAAAGCGCGTTGGTGACCAGCGTCAGGAACCGGTTGCCGACGTAGTGCCAGAAATAGAGGACCCGATGCGGGCCGCCAAGGAAGCGGGCCCCGTAGACGGCGTCGGCGACCCCGTCGATCAGCGGCCGCATGAGCTGGACGTATTCGGCCGGATCGTATTCGAGGTCCGCGTCCTGGATGACGACGAAATCCCCGGTCATTTCGGCGAACCCGGTGCGCACGGCCGCTCCCTTTCCGCGGTTTTCCGGATGCCGGATGATGCGGACGGGAAGCGAACGTGCGGCTTCCTCGGCGATTTCGGCGGTTCGGTCGGTCGATCCGTCGTCGACGACGATGATCTCCTTTTCCAGGGGCAATTCGACGGCGTTCACCCGTTCCAGAAGCGTGCGCAACGTGGCCTCTTCGTTCAGTACGGGCACGATGATCGAGAGCTTCACTCGACGACCTCCTCGGTTCGGCGGTCCGGATCCCGGGGCCGGACGGGGCGCCGAACCGCCGCGTGAATCCGGCGATTCCGGCCTGCGTCGGCGGCGGCATCGGGCGCGCGAACGATAGCCTCATCGCGGACGGAGATCCAGAAAAGAGGGGCGGCAGCCTACAGGATCGCAGCGAGATGCCCCCGGATCTCGGACGCGATATCCCGGTCCAGGAGATCGCGGACCCGCCGGCGTTGTCGTTCCAGAACCCCCCGGCGCAGATCCGAGTCCGCGACGAGTCGTTCCGCGATCTCGGCCGTGTAGAAGGGATCGGGATCCTTCAGCAGGATCCCGGCGTCGCCCATCGTTTCCGGAACCGCCGCCGCCGCCCGCGCGATGACGGGGAGGTCCAGGTACATCGATTCGATCAGAGGGCCGCCGAAGCCCTCGTGTTCGCTCATGCAGACGAAGACGTCGGCGATCCGGTAGTGCGCGACGAGTTCGGAGAAGGGGATGCTGCCGAGAAAATGGATGTCTTCGGCGATTTCGAGGCGCTGGGCGTAGGCCCGCAGGATCGCGAGATAGATCTCGGTGCCGCCGGCCGAGCCGACGATCACCAGGCGGGAATCGGGACGCACATGGTGGTGGTAGGCGGCGAAGGCCCGCAGGAGATCGTCGTGCCGCTTGTTGGGAACCACGCGTCCGACGAAGAGCCAGATGATCCGGTCGGGGGGGAAATCCCTCCGGACGGACGGATCGGGGCGGCGATCGAAGGCGGCGAGGTCGATCGCCAGGGGGAAGACGCGGACGTCGCGGTACCCGAGCTCGTCGAGTTCGCGGGCGTTGTAGCCGCTGTCGGCCAGAACGACGTCGGGAACGCCGCGGAGGCCGGCGAGGTCGGCCCGCCCTTCCTCGAGAAGACGCGCGATCTCCTCGTTGATTCCGCGCAGGTAGGACGCGGGGGTGATGTTGTGATAGAGGAGGATCTTCGGCCCGCGATGCCGGGCGAACCAGCGGTTGGCCGGCGAACCGATGGCGAAATGCAGCAGAAGGGCTTCCCGGGCGGGATCCTCCGGACGGTAGGCCTCCAGCGGCCGGGCGAGGCGGGCCACGCTGGGCAGGATCCGGGACCGTTCGCAGAGGATCTCGCTCTGCAACCCCCAGTCCCGGAAGATCCTTTGCAGGACGAGGGCCTCGTTCGACTGGGCGTCGCCGTAGGCGAAGCCCGCGAGCACCTGGTGAATGGCGCGAATTCCCATCAGACGTCCCGGGCCTCCAGGGATTCCTCGAACCGGTCCATCACGCGGTCCCAGGAGTATTCCTCGCGGACGTAGCGTTGCCCGCCGCGCGCAAGGGCTTCGCGAAGGGCCGGATCGCCGATCAGCCGGTTGGCGCATTCCTCGAACTCGGGATAGTCGGCGAAGAAGAGTCCCCCGTTCGAACGGATGCAGTGGTCCCGGGTGACGGCGCAGCCGGCGTGAACGAGGGCGGCGGTTCCCGCCAGCCAGCCTTCCATCAGGACGATGCTGAGGCTCTCGTTGACCGAGGGCTGGACGAGAACGTCCGCGGCGGCCATGGCGTCGCGCTTCTCCTGTTCCTGGAGGTAATCCAGGTCGATGATCCGGCCCGCCATGTTCGAGGGAATCGCCACGGCGCCGGATCCCGCGAGCGCCAGGCGCGTATCGCCGTCGTTGCGTTCGGCCCATGTGGTGAAATAATCGATGAGCAGGGGGACGTTCTTGCCGCCCTCGCGCCGGCCGCAGTAGAGCATCAGGGGGCCGTCGATCGCGTACTGCTTTCGGAACCGCGGTCCGTCGGCCGGGAAGGGGTCGAACCCGATTCCGACGACGGACGCCCGGGCCGGGTCGGCGCCGCAGATCCGTTCGGCGAGTTCGCGTTCCGGACGGGTATGGAACATCACCCATCCGGCCTCTTCGAAAAGCCGCCGGGTGATGCGCAAGCGGGCGAACGGTTCGTCGTGCAGACAGGGGATCAGGACGCTCTTCCTTCCCGTCAGCGTCACGCCCCGCATCGTGGTGCCGAAGAGATAGGGCGCGAAGAGAAAGGCGTCGAAACGGTCGAGGTTCCGGCGGAGGTAGGCGTAGAGGTCGTCGCTGTGGACGCTTTCGCCGATCCAGGTCTCTTCCTCCTCGTCGGTCAGTTCCAGGCCCAGGTCGATCTTTCTCTGGATCCGGAGATAGGTCGACAGGTCCCGGTCCACGCGGGTCGGGAAGAAACGGACGGTGATCCCGTTGCGCCGGACGCTGCCGGGCCGGCGTTCGTTCTTCCAGGTGACGTGGTCCACCGCGCAGGTCGTGAGCAGTTCGACGGAATGACCCCGCGCGGCCGCATGTTCGGCCAGGAGGCGCACGGCGGTTTCGGCGCCTCCGACGGCGCGCCGGTCCGCGTAACGCGGCGTGACGAAGGCGAGTCGGCGCGGTTCACTCATCGGGTTCGCCGTCGGTTCCCAGGCGTTCTTCGAGGCGGGCGATGCGCGCCTCGATTTCGGCCGTGCGCCGGTTGAGCTTGCGGTTCAGTCCGTCCAGGGCGTTGATGACCTGGCCGTTGATCTGATTCTGCTGGGAAAACATGCGGTACGTGTAGAAGCGCAGCAGTTTCCAGATCGTCTTCTTCAGCAGGACGATCGGTTTTCCGAAGATCCCGCGGTGGGTGCGGATCGGGAAATCGTTGATGTCGACCAGGTGGACGTGGTGAAGGCTGGACATGTAGAAATCGAAGAAGGAATCCTCGTCCTTCAGCTCCTGGAAATTCATCCGCTCCGCCCGCGCGATCCGGTCGTCGTCGTAAACCCCCTCGGCGCGCTTTCGTTCCACGGTGCGCCGGATCTCTTCCATGATCGCCTGCACATCGACGCCGTCCGCCCGGATCTCGAAAGGTTCACTCATGATGGTCTTCTTCCTCTTCCTGCGGCGGCGGTTCCCCGCCGCGGTCGGGCCGCCATTCCCAGCGGCAGGGGATTCGGACGAATCCCTCGTCTCCGGACCGGTTCCGAACGCTGAAGGAATACCAGTCTTCCCGGCGATGGTACTGGATCGAGTGATCCCAGGAATGGATCGACAGCGAGAGATAGTATCCGCCCCGCAGGAGATGCAGCGGAGAAAGATCGAGGACGACCTCTCCGGCGCCCTCGACGGCGGGAATGGGGACGTTCATCAGCTGGGTGTTCGTGCCGAACATGTGGGTTCCGTCGGCCCGTTTGACGGAAAAGCCGAAGACGGGACGTTCCACCCGGCGTCGGGCCCGGTAGCGGATCCGCACGCGCATCGCGCCGCCGTCCTCGAACTGCCGGGTCTCTCGGCCGGCGCCGTCCTCGAACCGGACCGACACCATCTCGACGTCGCGGCTGCCGTGTTCCTCGATGTTGAGATGGCTGTCGCGCCCGAGGGTGATCCGGAGGTATTCGGCGACGACCTCTCCGGCTTTTCCCTGGTTTTCCTTGTGCCCGTGATCCAGGAGGATGACCTCGTCGCAGACGTCCTCGATGACCGGCATGGAGTGGGAGACGATCAGCAGCGTCCTGCCTTCCCTCTGGAACTGCTGGATCTTGTCGAGACACTTCATCTGGAACGATTCGTCGCCGACGGCCAGGACCTCGTCGATCAGCAGGATGTCCGGATCCATCTCGATGGCGACGGCGAAGCCGAGGCGCACGTACATGCCGGATGAATAGAACTTGACCGGGGTGTCGATGAACTCCGAGAGCCCCGAAAACTCCACGATGCGGTCGAAGCGTTTGCGGATCTCTTCGCGGGGGATCCCGAGGATCGCGGCGTTCAGGAAGACGTTCTCCCGTCCGGTGAGTTCCGGGTGGAATCCCGCGCCGAGTTCGAGCAGCGTCGAGATCTTCCCCTCGGCGCGTATGGACCCCTCCGTGGGGGTCAGGGTCCCGGCGATCAGGCCGAGCAACGTGCTCTTGCCGGAACCGTTCGCCCCGATGACCCCGAAGGTGATTCCCTTCGGGACGCGGAATGTCACGTGCCGCAGGGCCCAGAAGGGTTTGCGGGCGCGGCGCCGCAGGCGGTCGATGACGGTCGTTTTCAGGGTGGGAACGGTGCGGCCCTGGATCCGGTAGAGTTTGCCGAGGTTCTCGACTTCGATCGCCGTGGACATCAGAGGACGTCTCCGAAGTTCGCCTGGGCGCGGCGGAAGATCGCGTATCCGGCGAGAAGGATCGCCCCGCAGAGGGCGAACGAAACGGCCCAGGGCACAGGATCGGGCGGCAGGGTCTTTCCGGGCAGGAGAACCGCGCGATAGGCGCTCACGATTCCCGCAACCGGGTTCATGCAGTAGATGAAGAACCACGGTCGGGGCAGGCCCTTCACCTGGTCGATCGCGTACATCACCGGGCTCATGAAGAACCAGGCCGAGAGGAGAACCCCCACCAGGTGCTCGGTGTCCCGGAAATAGACGTTGGCGCACGAGACGATGAACGACAGCCCGAGGCAGAGACAGAAATGCGCCAGCACGATGAACGGGAAGAGGACGACCCAGGGACTGGGCGCCGTGCGGGTCGCCAGCAGAAAAAGCAGGACGACGATCTGCGACAGGAGGAAGTTGATCAGTCCCGCGATCGAAACCGACAGGGGGAGGATTTCGCGCGGGAAGGCGACCTTCTTCACGAGGTTGGCATTGCCGATCACCGCCCCCGTGGAATCCATGACGGACATGACCGTGTAGTTCCATGCGAAGACGCCGACGAGCAGCGCGCCGATCGGCACCGGGGCCCGGGCGACCTTGCTGATGAAGAACCAGTAGATGATCGCCATGAAGATCGGGTTCAGCACCGTCCAGAGGAACCCGAGCGTGCTGTTCTTGTAGCGGATCTTCAGATGCCGAACGATCAGGGTGCTCAGCATCTCCCGGCGGCGGGCGATTTCTCGTAGGGTGGAAAACATGTCTTCTGCGATTCAGGAAGCGGGCGGAACGAAGGCCACGATTTCGAGAACCAGATCGAATCGGGGCGGTTCGTCGCCCGCGGTCAACTCGAGGCGCTGTACGCCGATCGGGGCGTCGAGCCGGTCGAGATCATAGAAGATCCCGAGGGCCTGTTCGAGGGGGATGGACCGGATTTCGACCCGCAGCGATTCGCGCAGGATGCCGGAGGGAAGGCGCTCGCTGCCGGTCGATTGAACGCCCTCCTCGGGGACGGGGCTGCCGATGCGCTCCCGCAGAATCGACCGGAGCCGGGCCGCGGGATTGTATCCTGCGGGCAGGGCGCGCGCCGACCGCACGACCGCCTCTTCGAGCCCGTTGACGTCCAGGATTTCGCCGGCAAGCCGCCGCGCCTCCTCCAGGTCCCGGCTCCGTTCGACCAGGGCCGTGCGGACGCGGTCGAGACGCCGTTCCACCGCGCGGACGGAAAGGATCGCTCCGATCAGAACGACCGCGGCGACCAGAATCGCCCGTCCTCCGGCGGTGCGAATCGACATGTTCATGGGGCCGGAACCTCCCGGCCGACGACGATCTCGAACCGGGCGAGGGCGCCGGATCCCGGCAGGGTCTTGATCGAAACCGAATCGAAGGCGCGCCGCAGGGCGTCCGCGTAGGCGGGGGCCGCTGCGGGATCGGCCGGTGCAGCCCGGAGAACGACGCGGCGGGGCGCCAGGGAGATCCGTTCGATCCGGACGTTCCGCGGCAGGGCGGTGACGAGCCGGTCGAGCCGATCCGAAACCGGGGGCGCGTCCAGGGGCGCATACAATTCGGATCGCCGGAGGGCCCCGTCGAGGGCCCGGCGCAGGGCGTAGACCTCCTGGGCCGGGGGTGGCGAGGGAACGCCCGCGCGTTGCGCGGTCTCGAGGAGGGCGCGGTTCACGGCCCGCAGGCGGGGCACGGCCAGGGCGCCTCTCCCCAGGGATCCGACGACGGGGATCAACAGGACGAAGAGGGCCGCGGCCGCCGTTGCCCATATCGCCTGCCGGATCGGCCGGAACGCCGGGCGGGCCTGCGGCGGAGTCGGCAGAAGATCGACGGCGATCCCCCGTCCGGTCCCCCGCAGCGCCGCGCCGCACGCGACGGCCGCGACCGATTCCTCGGCGGGCGGGTTCATCACGGCGGGCAGGAATCCCAGGGTTTCCCGCATGGCGCGGGCGCAGGGATCGAGTCCCCCGGGATCCCCGAGGAGACGGACCGTTTCGTCCGTCGCCTGCCAGCTCCGGGTCTCGGGGATCGCGAGCCGGCTGCGTTCCCATTCCGCCGGAAGGCCCTCCGGATCTTCCAGAAGCAGGGCGCGGCCCCCGAGGAGGCGGTCGTCTTCACCGAAGACCCATGCGCAACGGGTCTTCCCGACCCGGACGACGGACCAGATCCCCGCGGGAACGCCGCGGAATCGGGCGTAGTTGAAAAGGGCGACGAGCTCGTGATCCAGAATGGACGGGGCCTCTCCCTGGGCGGCGATGCGGGCCGCCGTCCGCCGCGCCGGATCGGCCGGGCACGCGATCGACAGGACGTCTCCTTCGACGCGGTTGCCGCGGGTCACGAGGATGTGATCGGTCTTGACGGCATCCAGGTCGAAGGGAAGATGGATTTCCAGGAGGGAATCGAGGGTTCGCGCCAGGCGTTTCGCGTCCCGGAAAGGCGGGGTCAACCGCCGCAGCGGCACATGGTGGGCCGGCATCACGCCGACGACCAGGGGCGGCTGGAATTCCGCGATCGCCGCAAAGGCGCGCTGCAGACGGCCTGCCGCGGAGACCTCGTCGGTCGGGCCTTCCAGGCGGCCCGATTTCCGGATCCGTTCGCCCTTCTCGGCGACCGCGAATTCGACGGCGTC
Source organism: uncultured Verrucomicrobiota bacterium (assembly GCA_964395275.1). GTDB lineage: Bacteria > Verrucomicrobiota > CALLYA01 > CAYNBQ01 > CAYNBQ01 > CAYNBQ01. Next base: position 44,469 of record CAYNBQ010000002.1, on the reverse strand, counting down.
TTCGAAGACGGCGACGGCGGCGGCCCGGCGGCTTTCGAGGTACCGGCGCGCGTGCAAGGTGACGATCCTGCGCTTCATCCGTGCACCCACCATCTCCGGAAAACCGGCGCACCGCCCCCGGGCCGGTGGACCAGCGCCGTGAGCCGGCGCCGGGCGCCGTGGAGATCGGCGACGGCCTCCACCCGGATCCATTCGCTTCCCACCGAGATCCAGGGCGAGAGGGAATCCCAGATCGCGGGCCCCAGGGTCTGGCGCAGATCCTCTTCGGCGAGAAAAGGCGCCGCCTCGCGCCGCCGCAGGATCCGGTCGGCCGCCCGCAGGCGGTCGAGTCCCACGAGACCCCGCAGGAGGTCTTCGGACGCGAGGTTGACGTTGACCGGCGCCGCCGTTCCCGTTCGGAGACGCGGCAGGACGGTGGCCACCCGGTCCAGGGGGAGAATCTCCCGGCCGGTTGCCGGATCGACGCCGCCCCGGAGCAGGATCGGCGCGAAACTGCGCACGCGGAGGAGTTCCGAGAGAAGATCCAGAGGGCGGTTCTTGCAGAGACGCGGTTCGGGAAGATCCAGGTACCAGCCGTTCTCCGAGGCGCCCTTTCCGTCCGGATCGATCCAGTCGATCACGGCGGACGCCATGCCGTCGGAACGATTCCATCCGAGCAACGTCTTCAGATCCCGCCAGCATCGGGCGGGGGGTCGCACGGCGGGATCGTCCGGTTGGAATCCGAGGTTGTTCATGTCCCAGCGGTCGTCCTCGGCGTGGAGGGAGAGACGCAGCGCGACGCCGCCGAGGAAAACGGGGTCCTCCGGGGTCTGAAGCCAGGGATCGTCGGGACCGTCCGCTCCCGGGGTCGGATCCGACGCGAGGGCCAGGACGACGCCCGGACGAACGGCGTCGAGCGCCCAGCGGATCTGCACCCTTTCGAGAAGGCGGGACGACGCGTCGACCTCGGAACGCGCGATCCGGTGCCATTCCACGGCGATCGTCGTCACCAGGGCGAGCGCGACCAGCGCGGCCGGCAGCGCCCAGGCTCTCTCGTCCTGTCGAATCATCGTCATCCGCATCCTCGTCGTCGGGGTCCCGTCGGTTCCGTCCTCGTGCGGCCCGGCCGGCCGCGATCCGCGTCCCCGGAGGTTATTCCGGCTCGATCCAGGCGGCGCGGGCGGTTTCCAGGGGCAGGTAGTAGAGTGCGCCCGGCCGCAGGGCGAATCCGCAGCCGGCCCCCAGTTCCACGCGAACGGTCGAGCCTCCGCCCGCGGCATGCAGCAGGTTGCGGATCGAGAACCCCCGATCGTAACGAATCAGCCGCGCATCCGGCGCCCCCGCGAGTTTCCGAAGGCGTTCGACGGCGTCTTCCCGATAGCCGATCGCATCGATCAGTTGCATCTCCCGGGCCTCCTCGGCCGAGAAGATCCTGCCGTCGGCGATGTCTTCCCGGAGGGTTTCTTCCGGGAGTCCGCGCGCCTCGGCGACGATCTCGACGAAACGGTCGTACGCAACCTGCACCCGGCTCCGGATGATGGCCTTTTCTTCTTCCGAGAAATCCTCTTCGCGTAATCCGCTGAAGAGATCCTTGTACCGCCCCGCGGCGAAGATCCGGGGCTGGACGCCGATCTTGTTCATGAGTTCGCCGTATCGAAAGAGCACGAGGATCACGCCGATGCTTCCCGTCGACGTCATCGGCATCGCCATGATTTCGTCGCAGGCGGCCGAGACATAGTAGCCGCCCGAAGTGGCGAGCGATCCCATCCAGGCCAGAACCTTCTTCTTCTCCGCGGCGCGCCGGAGCTGGTCGTAGATCATGTCCGACGCGGCGACCTCGCCCCCCGGCGTGTCGACCTCGAGGAGAATTCCCACGACATCGTCGTCGTCCATCGCCCGCTGGATCTGGCGGCAGACCCAGGCCGCCGAATCCCGGCCGTCGAGAAGGGCGCCGCGGATGATGCCGCTGACGGGGATGACGGCGATCTTCGCGGTCGCCTCCGGATCGCCTTCGATGGTCTCCTCGGTCAGGTCCCGCCCGCGGAGAACGGGAACCTTCCAACTCTGTCCGGCGATCCGATCCCCGGAGAGAAGCAGGTTGACTCCCAGGCTGATGAGAAGAAGAACCAGCAGCATCGTCAGCAGGCATCCGCTGCGCCGGCGTCGCGGCGGGGGAGCGGCCGGCGTCGGCGCGGGACTTCGAACCGGAGGGGGCGGGGGACGGGACGGATCGGACATCGTTCTGCTCCTTCGAAATGGCGTTGCCAGTGTACAGAGACGGCGCGGGTCGGCCAAGGATCGCCGCCCGCCGCGCGGCGCGAAGGGCGTCACGGTTCGATACGCGGTTCCGGGGATCCGGGCTCCCTGCGCCGGTTGCGGAAGAAGGTCCGGAGCAGTTCGGCGCACTCCTCCGCGAGAACCCCTCCCCGGACTTCGACCCGGTGGTTCATCCCCGGCCAGTCGAAGATTCCAAAGACGGTGGCGCCCCCCTCTCGGGGATCGGGCGCGCCGTAGACGAGACGTCGGATCCGGGCCTTCACGATCGCCCCCGCGCACATCGCGCAGGGCTCCTTGGTGACGACCAGGATGCAGTCCTCCAGCCTCCAGTCGCCCAGGGCCGCGGAGGCCTGGGTGAGGGCGAGGATTTCCGCGTGGGCGGTGGCGTCCTGCAACCGTTCCACCTGGTTGTGGGCGGACGCGAGAATCCGCCCCTCGCGCCAGATCACGGCGCCGACGGGGACCTCGCCGTCTTCTCCGGCCTCGGCGGCCAGGAGGAGCGCCCGTCGCATGAGGCGTTCGTCGGACCCCGGGTCGATTCGGGGCCGGGCGTCGTCGCCGTCGGGGATTTGCGGGGTCGATATCATCGGTGGGATGTCCGCGGAGGAAACCGTTTGCCCGTGGAAACGGCCGGAACCCGCGGGAGTTGAGACGTGTCCGCAATCCATACTACGCTGGAGCGCAATGAGCAAGGAGACGGCGGCCATCACCTTCGATGCGGGGGGAACCCTTCTGCATACCCGCCCGAGTCCGGGGGCGATCTATGCGAGGGTGGCGGCCCGGCACGGGTTGCGCGTCGAACCGGCGCGGATGGAGCGGGCCTTCCGCGAGACCTGGGAAGAGGTCCACGACGCGGGGCTGGTGCACGAAACCGCCGACCAGGAGGGAATGCGGTACTGGCGGCGCATCGTCTACCGCACGCTCGAGCGGGTCGGCGGAATGGACGATCCCGAACCCTGTTTCCTGGAATTGTACGAGATGTTCGCAGACCCCGCGCTCTGGCATCTGGAAGAGGGCGCCGTGGAGGTTCTCCGGGAGGCCCGGGATCGCGGCTGCGCCGTCGGCCTCGTTTCCAACTGGGATTCCCGGCTGCGCGGGCTCCTGGAAGGCCTGGGGTTGATCGGTTATTTCGACGCGATCGTCATTTCGTGCGAGATCGGCGTCGAAAAGCCCCATCCGGCGATCTTTCACGCGGCGTTGCGCGAGATGGGCGTGCGTCCGGAGGAGACGGTGCATATCGGGGACAGCTACCGGGACGACGTCATCGGCGCCCGACGCGCCGGGATCTCCCCGATCTGGCTCCTTCGCGACGGGGCGTTCCCGGCGGGCGGATGCGCGACGGCCCGGACCCTGCGCGAGGCGTTCTCCCGCGCGGTGAACGGATCGAGCCCGGCATGACCTCCGGGGGAAGGGCCGCCGCCGGGTTTGCCCTTGCATCGGGGGTCGAAGCGCGTATGATACGTGTCCGGCGGCGTGGAGCCCGCTGAAGGGTGATGTTCCAGGCGGATATTCCGCACAAAACAGGGAGGCATGAAAAGGCGCTATGATGAAAAGGCATCTCACGCTCATGGCACTGCTGGTCGTTGCGATCGCGGTTTCCGCCCCCGCGGCGATCCAGATCAACGAGATCCGGATCGACCAGGCGGGAACGGACAACGACGAGTACTTCGAAATCGCGGGTACGCCGGGCGACTCGCTGGATGACCTGACCTACCTGGTCATCGGAGACGGCTCGGGCGGCAGCGGTGTGATCGAAGCGGTGATCGGTCTGGCGGGTCTGTCGATTCCGAGCGACGGATTCTTCCTCGCGGCCGAGAGCACGTTCAGCCTGGCTCCCGCCCAGGTGGATCTCACCACGAGCATCAACTTCGAGAACAGCGACAACGTGACCCACATGCTCGTTTCGGAGTTTGCGGGGAGCAACGGGGACGATCTCGACACGGACGACGACGGCGTGCTGGACGTGACGCCGTGGGCGGACGTCATCGACGCCATCTCCCTGATCGAAACGGTCGATACGGGAGACAAGTACTACGCGGACGCCCTGGGACCGGACGGAAGCTACGTGCCGGCCCACGCGTATCGCCTGTCGAACGGCGCCGATTTCTCGGCCTGGCGGATCGGCGAGTTCGATCCGGCCTCGGCCGACGCGGTCGATACGCCGGGCGTCTCGAACGTTCCGGAACCGGCCACGATGGCGCTTCTGGGCGTTGCGGGCCTGGCCCTGTTCCGCCGCCGGCGCGGGTAGGAAGACCGTTTCAAGCGGTCGGATGTCGATTCGAGGCCGCGCGGAACCGGAGAAATCCGGGCCGCGCGGCCTTTCTCTCTCCGCCATGCCCGTCCGTTTCCGGGAGGATGCGCCGTGATCGAATTCCCGTTGCGTGAATCCCTGGCGCGCACGCCGACGCCGCTGGAACGCCTCGATCGGGTCTCGGACCGGCTCGGCGTGGATCTCTGGATCAAGCGCGACGATCTCACCGGATCGGCGCTTTCCGGCAACAAGGTGCGGAAACTGGAGTTCCATCTGGCGGAAATGCGCCGGATCGGCGCCGACACGATCGTCACCTGCGGAGGGATTCAGTCGAACCATTGCCGGGCGACGGCGGCGGCGGCCCGTCGGGCCGGATTCGAGGCCGTTCTCCTGTTGCGGGGCGATTCCCCCTCCGCGGCGGAAGATGTGCAGGCGAACCTGTTGCTGGATCATCTGCTGGGGGCGCGGATCCGGTTCGTCGGGGCCGGGGACTACGCGGAACGGCTGGAGGAGATCCGGGACGAGATCCTGGCGCGGCTCCGTTCCGAGGGCCGGCGCCCTTACTGGACGCCTTCGGGGGGAAGCGATGCGGTGGGTGCCTGGGGGTACGTCGCGGCGATGCGGGAACTGGCCGAGCAGTTCGATTCCCGCGGGATTCGCGAGGCGGTCGTCGTTCACGCCGTGGGCTCCGGGGGAACCGGCGCCGGCCTGATTCTCGGGCGGAAACTCCTCGGGCTGGACCGGATCCGGATCGTCGGAGTGAACGTCTGCGACACCGCGGAGGAATTCCGGCGGATCGTCCCCTCGATCGCGAACGCCTGCTCCGATCGCTACGGCCTGGGAATCCGTGTCGAGCCGTCCGACGTGGACGTCCGGGACGGGTACGTGGGGCGGGGTTACGCCCTGAGCCGTCCGGAGGAAATCCGCGCGATCGCCGAACTGGCGCGGGAAGAGGGGATCGTGCTCGACCCCGTGTACACGGGGAAGGCGTTCTTCGGTCTGCTGGGGGAACTTGCGAAGGATCCCCGGACGTTCGGCGCACGGATCGTCTTCCTGCACACCGGGGGGCTCTACGGTTTCTTCGCGAAACCGGCGGACGTGATCGAATCGATCGGTCCGCTACGCGGGATCTGAATCGCCTCCGGCCGCCGGGGGCGTCGTCGGATCCTCCAGGAAACGGAGGACGCCGGCGTCGGCGTCGAGTTCGACGCGGATCCCCAGGGGAAGGGTCATGTTTCGACGCCGGTGCCCCGCGGGAAAACCGGCAAGTACGGGAACCGGCGAGTCCGCAAAGTAGTCCCGAAGCACCTCGCGAATCGACAGGCTGCGTTCCGGCGACTCCGGCGAACAGCGGGACCACGAACCCAGGAGGATTCCGGCCGCATCCCGCAGTTTGCCCGCCAGCCGGAGTTGGGAGAGGTAGCGGTCGATCCGGTAGGGTTCTTCCCCGACGTCTTCGAGAAAGAGGATGCGGTCCCGCGAAGGGACCTCCCAGGGCGTGCCCATCAGCGCGCACAGGAGCGAGAGGTTTCCTCCTGCGAGACGTCCCCGGGCCCTGCCGGGCACGCGGAGGACCGGTTCGGCGTCGTCCGATTCGGCGGCGATGACCGCGCCTTTCCCCCGGCGCCCCTGCAGCGTTTCCCAGAAAACGGTTTCGGTTCGCGGATCGGGCGGGGTCTTTTCCCATCCGAGGAAGGTCATCGGCATGGGGGCATGAAAGGTGACGAGGCCCGTTTCCCCGCCGACGGCCGCGTGCAGCGCCGTGATGTCGCTGTAGCCGACGAAGATCTTGGGATCCTCCGCGAAGATCCGGTAATCGATGCGGTCGAGGATCCGCGTGGATCCGTACCCGCCGGCCGCACAGAAGACGGCGCGGATTTCGGGATCCGATTGAAGCTCCGAAAGGGATCGGGCGCGGGTTTCGTCGTCGCCGGCGAGATATCCCCAGCGTTCGGTGACGCCGGGCGCGAAACGGACGCGGTATCCCAGGGCCTCGAGGCGTCGTTCGATCCGACGAACCGTATCGGCCTCGACGGGCTTCGCCGGGGCGGCGATGCCGATGACGTCTCCCGGACGCAGCGCGGGAGGCCGCAGCGGAAGCGATTCCTCTTGCATTGCGGATTTCCTCGGGATTCGGAGCGGCGGCCGAACATGGCGGGTCCGGCGCGGGCTTGAAATCAGGGGGTTGCGAAGGGGATAGTTGCACGGGCGGGAGAGAGGATCCATGCCGATCTACGAGTATTACTGCGCTTCCTGCAACCGGATCTTTTCCTTCCTGGTGCGCAACGTCCGCGGGCACGGTCCGCCTTCCTGCCCGCGGTGCGGGCGTCCGAGGCTGGAACGTCGGCCCTCGCGCTTCACCCCGGCGCGCGGGCACAGCGCGCCGGCCGATTCCGCGGAGGCGAACGAGGGGACGGCGGATCGGCGGATCCTGGCCCGCATGATGCGCGAGATCGGCCGGGAGGCGGGGGAGAGATTCGATCCGCGGTTCGAAGAGGCCCTGGATCGGGTCGAAAGGGGCGAGGATCCGGAGCAGGTCGAGGCGGATATGGAATCGGTCCTGCACGACGGGGGAGGTTCCGAATCGCCGACCGTCGACGACGGCCTCCATGAAGCGTAGAAGGCCGCGCCCGGCCGGGGCCGAGGCATTTCCGAAGACGGGAAGGGAAGGATGATCGCATGAGCAGTCCGATTCGCATCGTCAACACCGTGGCGCCCATGAGGATCTGCGACAACGGGGGCTGGACCGACACCTGGTTCGCGGAGAGGGGAAGGATCTTCAACATCGCGGTCTATCCGTATGCGGAGGTCCAGATGAAGGTCTTTCCGAACGACGGAAGCCGCGAACGGGTGGTGGTTCACGCCGAGAACTACGGGGAACGATTCGTCGTCGGCATGGAGGAACCGGGCATCTACGACAAGCACCCCCTGCTGGAGGCCGCGATCGAGATGATGGGCGTGCCGGAAGACCTGGCCATCGAGGTCAACATCTATTCCGAGGCGCCGGGAGGCTGCTCGACCGGGACGTCGGCGGCGGTCACGGTCGCCCTGATCGGGGCGCTGGACCGGCTGACGCCGGGGACGATGACGCCCCACCAGGTGGCCCGCACGGCGCACGCCATCGAGACGGAGAAACTCAAGCAGCAGTGCGGAGTCCAGGATCAACTCTGTTCGGCCTACGGGGGGATCTGCTACATCGAGATCGAGCGTTATCCTCAGGCGGTCGTTTCGCAGCTTCATGTGCCGAACTCGATCTGGTGGGAACTCGAGCGGCGGCTGGTGCTGATTTTCGCGGGCAAGGCGCACAGTTCTTCGAAGGTCCACGAGAAGGTCATCCGGGATCTGGAAGGGGAGGGACCGGACGCTCCCCGCCTGGAGGCGCTGAGGCGGACGGCGGACAAGGCGAAGGACGCGCTGTTGACGGGAGACTTCCTGGCCTTGGGGAAGTCGATGATCGAGAACACCGAGGCGCAGGCGAATCTGCATCCGGACCTGGTCAGCGCCGACGCGCACAGGATCATCGAGATCGCCCGCGAACACGGCGCCGTGGGATGGAAGGTCAACGGCGCCGGAGGAGACGGCGGATCCGTTTCCATCCTCTGCGGTCCGGAGGCCGCCTCGAAACGCGCCATGATCTCGCGGATCAAGGAGGAAAACCCCCTCTTCCAGAGCATTCCCATCTACCTGAGCCGCATGGGGCTGCGCGTCTGGGAAACCCCCGTGCCGGAGGCGACGTGATGCGACGGACGGTTCGGATCGGCCGGATCGGGAGGAAGCGGCGCGATGCCTGAGGAAGTGCAACTCTTCGTCCCCGGCCGGCTCTGCCTTTTCGGGGAACATTCGGACTGGGCCGCGGGCTACCGGCGCGTGGACGAGTCGATCGAGCCGGGCTACGCCATCGTCACCGGAACGAATCAGGGCATCTACGCGAAGGTGCGTCCGCATCCGGACCGTTTCATTCTGCGATCCACGCTGCCGGACGGAACCCGGACGAAGCCTTTCGACGTTCCGATGGAAGAGCGGGCCCTGCGGGAGGCGGCTTCCCGGGGGGATTTCTTCAGTTACGCGGCGGGCGTGGCCCACGAAATCCTCGTCGAACACCGGGTGCGCGGGATCGAGATCGACAATTACCGGACCGACCTGCCGATGAAGAAGGGGTTGTCGTCGTCCGCGGCGATCTGCGTGCTGGTGGCGCGCGCGTTCAACCGTCTCTACGAGCTGCGCATGACCATCCGGGGCGAGATGGAGAAGGCCTACCGGGGCGAGATCCTGACGCCGTCGCGATGCGGACGGCTCGACCAGGCCTGCGCATACGGGAACCGGCCGACCCTTCTGACGTTCGACGGGGAAAACATCCTGGTGGAGACGATCACGCCCGGGGCGGATCTCTTTCTCGTCGTGGTGGACCTGAAGGCGGGCAAGGACACGCTCCGGATCCTCGCCGATCTCAACGCATGTTATCCGAACGCGGAAGGACCCGTCCCGGAGGCCGTTCGCCGCTATCTCGGGGCCGAGAACCGGGAGATCGTCCGGCAGGCCCGCGAGGCGATCGAACGCGGGGATCTGCGCGCCGTCGGCGCCCTGATGGACCGGGCCCAGGCCGCTTTCGACCGGGCCATGATCCCCGCATGCCCCAGGGAACTCGAAGCGCCCGTTCTGCACAGGGTCCTGGCCGATCCCCGCATCCGGCCCCATGTGCTCGGAGGCAAGGGCGTCGGGTCCCAGGGGGACGGATGCGCCCAGTTCCTGGTGGAAGACGAGGAGGCCCAGGATCGCGTCGTCGAAATCCTGTGGACGGAACTGGGGCTGGAGGGGTTGAAGATCCGGATCCCGGCCGGCCGGCGGGTGCGCAAGGCGGTGATCCCCGCAGCCGGATCCGGCACGAGGCTCTACCCGGTGACCAAGGGCGTGCAGAAGGAGATGTTCCCGGTGGTGGATCGAACGGGCGTCGTGAAACCCGTCCTGCAGATCATCATCGAAGAGGCCCTCGAATCCGGAATCGAGGAGATCTGCATCATCACCCGTCCCGGGGACGAAGAGGATCTGTTGCGGTATTTCCAGTCGCCGATCGACGGGTCCGGGGACCTTTCCCCGGCCGCCCGCGAGCAGTTCGACCGTCTTCCCGAGATCGGGCGCCGACTGACCTTCATCGTTCAGGAACGGCAGGAGGGATTCGGCCACGCGGTCCTGACCGCGCGGGAATGGGTCGGCGACGAACCCTTCCTGCTGATGCTGGGGGACCACGTCTACGTATCCGAGTCGCAGGTGCCCTGCGCGCGGCAGCTCCTCGACATGTACGAACGCCACCAGGCCAACACGCTGGCCGTCCAGCGGACGCCGGAAGAACGGATCGAACAGTTCGGCACGGTATCGGTGGAACGGTCCGAAGCGGATCCCGCGATCCACCGGGTGACCCGCTTCGCCGAGAAGCCGACGATCGACTACGCCCGGGAATACCTGCGGTGCGAGGAACTCGGTCCCGGGGAGTACTACACGATCTTCGGGCAGTATGTTCTCAATGCCTCGATCTTCGAGGTTCTCGAGGAAATGGTCCGCACGGACCGCCGCGAGGGAGGGGAATTCCAGCTCACGACGGCCCTCGACGAGATCCGCCGCCGCGAGGGCTTCCTGGCCTATGAAACGCAGGGGCGCCGTTACGACACAGGTCATCCGGAGGGATACATCGAGGCGGTCAACGCCTTTCGGATCGTCCCGCCCCACAGACTGGAAGTCGCGCGGGAGTAGGCCTTTCGGGCCCGCCCTTTCACCGTTGACGACGCATGGGCCGATGTTATCTTTGACGCCGTCGACGCGCGGGATGCATCGCCGGCGGAGGGATTCGGAAGGCGGATATTTCAATCGGACGGAACCGGGCCCGGAGGGCGGGCGAGAGAACCACGGAAGCCGGGCGGGAGGATCTCCCCCGCGCATCGGGGCAAGAACCATGACGAAGATCGATTGTTTCCGCCGTATGTCGTCGTCGGTGCTGACAGCGACCGTTCTGGCCTGTCTGCTCGCATCCTGCGTCTCTGAGGACCTTCCTCCCTCGGTTCCGGCGCAGGGCGCGCCGACGGGAGGCGCGGACGGGGAGGCCGCCGTCGTCGAGTCGGGCGCGGAACCGGGCGCACAGACCGGCAATCCGACGGAAACGCCGGATACGACGGAACTCTACCGGGTCCGCGCCGGGGACGTCGTCTCCGTGAGGGTTTTCCAGGAGGCCCGGCTGAACGGGAACCCGATCGTCGACACGGACGGAACGATCAACCTTCCCCTGATCGGCCGGGTCTTCGTGATCGGGAAGACGAAGTACGAGATCGAACAGACCCTGGCGCAGCAGCTCGCCGACGGATATCTGAAGAATCCCCAGGTGACCGTGGAGATCCAGCCGAGGCAGGGAACGGTCAGCATGCTGTCGATTCCCGTCTTCGGCGAAGTCCGGAAACCGGGGCCGGTGACGCTGCCGCCCGGGAGGAAATCGATCGGGCTGATGGACCTGATCGCGGCGGCCGGCGGGTTCACCGAAACGGCCGCGAGAACCCGGATCCAGGTCACGCGCATCGGCGAGGACGGGAAGCGCCGTCGGATCAAGGTCAACTTCGACCGGATCGTGAACGGCGATCAGGAGGATCTGCAGTTGACGCCGGGCGATATCGTGAGGGTTCCGGAAACCTTCTTCTAGGGGTTCGCCGGCGGTTTTCCCCGGGCCGGCGCATGCGCCGGCCGGGTGGATCGGGGTCGGCGGAAACGCGGATCGAGAGGTCGCGAAGGAGTTGCGGGAGTGAGTGAGAATCGAGGCGACGCCCTGGACGGAGTCGTGCCGGCGATGCCGGCGGAAGCGGAACGTTACTACGTGCCGGAGCCGGGGCTGTCGTTGTACGACTACCTGCGGATCATCCGGGAGCGGATCTGGATCCTGGGGGTAACGCTCTTCCTGGCCGTGGCGCTGTCGGTCGCCTACTGCGTGATGGCCGTTCCGGAATACGTGGCCGTGGCGCAGCTGGAAATCCTGATGAATCCTCCCCGTCCGGCCGACATCAAGGGCAGCGTGCCGGAACCCGCCACCCCGCAGCAGTTCAACCAGTTCTTCAACAGCCAGCTGCGCATCCTGCAGAGCGGCGCGATGGTCGATCTCGTGCTGGACGATCCGGAGGTGCAGCAGGAAATCGAACGGGTCCGGAAGAACTATCCGAACATCGACCGGGGATTCTTCGAACGGCTCTTCCATCTCGGTCCGGACCTTTCGACCGACGCGGGACGCCGGGCGCGGGACCGCCAGCTCATTCGGGATTCGATCCGGATCCGTCCGGTGGCCAACAGCCAGCTGATCGACGTCTACGCCCAGTCGGCGGACGCCGTGCTGGCGGCGACGATCGCCAATTCCCTGCTGCGCAACTACGTCGAGCAGAACCTGCAGAACCGGATGACGCGGGCGCACGAGGGATTGAGCTGGCTGGCGAGCATGGCGACCAATCTCGAGGCCCAGGTCGCCCAGCGCGAGATGGCCCTGGAGGATCTGAAGGCGGAGCAGAAGACGATCTCCCTGGAGGATCGCAAGGACATCGTTCTGCAGGAACTGCGCCAGCTGAACAGCGCCGTCACCCAGGCCCGCACGGAACTGATCAAGAAGGAGAACACCTACAACGAACTGAGCCGCCTCCTGGCCGCGGGCGGAGGTCTCGATTCCATCCCGGCGGGAATTCCGGGCGCGGCCACCCTGGAAAGGCTGCGGGTGCAGGTCAACGACCGGGAAGCGGCCCTGGCGCGGTTGCAGGAACGGTTTCTGGACAAGCATCCGGACGTCATCGAGGCCAAGGCCGAACTGGAAAAGGTCCGACAGCAGCTCCGGTCCGAGGCGGAAAAGCTCCTGCAACGGGCCCGCGCGGATTACGAGATGGTCCGGGCGCGCGAAGAGGAGCTGACCCGCACCCTCCGGGAAACCGAGCGCAAGGCGATGGAGATCGACCGCAAACGGGTCGAATTCGACATCCTCCAGCGCCGCGCGAACACGCTCGAGGCCCTTTACAACGCCGTGCTGAAACGGATGGAGGAGGCGGAGATCGCGGGCGAGATGGAGGTCAACAACGTCCAGATCGTCTCCGAAGCCCGCCCCCCGGCGCGCCCGACGAAACCGGACCGTCCCCGGATCATCCTCGCCTCGACGGGATTCGGCCTGCTCAGCGGGCTCGGGTTGATCTTCCTGCTCAACGCCTTCGACGACCGGATCAAGTCCCAGGAGGACATCGAAAAGGTTCTGAGCGTGCCGTTCCTCGGATTGATTCCGGCCGTGGACAACCTGCCGGACGAGGAACGTGACCGGCTCGTCGAAAAGCATTCCCAGACGACCGCCGCGGAGTCCTTCCGGACGCTGCGCGCGGCCCTCGGTTTCGAGGAGGACGACGAGGCCGCCTGCCGCCGGATCGTGATCACCAGCGCGGGACCGGGCGAGGGGAAGTCCCTGATCTCTTCGAACCTCGCGATCGCCTATGCCCAGGCGGGTTCCCGGACGCTGCTGGTCGATGCGGATCTCCGGCGTCCGTCGCTGCACAGGATTTTCGGCGTATCCCGTTCGGGCGGCCTGTCGGACTACCTTCAGGGACGGAAATCGGCCGTCACGGACGTCTGTCAACCGACGGGAATCGAGAACCTCTGGCTCTGCACGGTGGGCGCCACGGTTCCGAACCCGGGGGAACTGCTGGCATCGCAGGAGATGGCCCGGTTCCTGGCCGAGGTGGGAGAATCGTTCGACAGGGTGCTGCTGGATACGCCGCCGATCAGCGCGGTGGCCGATTCGCTGATCCTGAGCCGGCGGGTCGATGCGACGATGCTCATCGTGCAGTTCGGCAAGGTGCGCAAGAAGCTGATCGTGCGCACGATCAACCGGCTGATCGACGCGCGGGCGCGGATCGCCGGAGCCGTTCTGAACCGGATCAACGTCAACTCGGGCGCCTATTACTATTACTACGCCTATTATCACGATTCCTACTACGGCGACGGCGAACGTCGGAAGCGGCGGGTCCGCAAGAGGAAGAAGAGGCGTTCGAGCAGGGAGACGCCGGCCTCGACGACCGCGGCGGAGGCCGACGAGAAGGAGGTTTCGGCTCCTTCGTGAGGTCCCGGGGCGTTTGCCGGGAGCGACCCGCCGGAAACGTGATGTCGCGACCGGCGATTGCGGATCATCCCTCCGGACGAAAGCGTTCTCCGGTAGGCGGTTCTCCGGGCGGCGGGGGGAAAGGGGGATTCCGGTTGACTGGCGACGGCCTGTGCGGCGACTGTTATTCTCGGTTCCTCCTGGCGGGGAACCCCGGTCCGGGAGGGCGGTTGAAGGAGCCGGATTGCGGCAGGACGGCCTGGAACGGGTTCGTCCGCAGGCCTCCGGACGGAATCGGCATGGTGAGAAATGAAGCGGGCGATCGGGGGTTGCGCGGCAGCCCCGATCTTCCGTGCGTGCGGTAGCTTTGTCTCGCGGGTCCGCGCGACCCGGATTCGGAGAGAATGGTCGATCGATCGTGAAGAAGGCGTTGGTGACGGGAATCACCGGCCAGGACGGATCGTACCTGGCGGAACTTCTGCTGGCCAGGGGGTACGAGGTCTGGGGAATCGTCCGGCGGTCGTCTTCGTTCAACACGTCGCGCATCGACCACATCTACCAGGATCCCCATGTGGTCCGCCGGCGTCTGAATCTCGTCTACGGCGATCTGAACGACGCCTCCTCGTTGAACCGGATCCTGAAAACGGTGCGGCCCGACGAGGTCTACAACCTCGGCGCACAGAGTCACGTCAAGGTGTCCTTCGAGATCCCGGAATATACCGCGGAGGTGACGGGGGTGGGGGTGATCCGGATCCTGGAAGCCATGCGCGAACTGGGGCTGGATGCGCGCTTCTACCAGGCCTCGTCGTCGGAGCTGTACGGGAAGGTTCTGGAGACGCCTCAGACCGAAACGACGCCCTTCTACCCGCGCAGCCCGTATGCGGCGGCCAAGGCCCTGGGCTTCTTCGTCACGAGGAACTATCGCGAAGCCTACGGGATGTTCGCGGCCAACGGCATCCTCTTCAACCATGAGTCGCCCCGGCGCGGGGAGACCTTCGTCACGCGGAAGATCACGAGGGCGGCCGGGAGGATCCGTTACGGGCTGCAGGACCGGCTGTACCTGGGGAACCTGGACGCGCGCCGGGACTGGGGATACGCGAAGGACTACGTCGAGGCGATGTGGCGGATCCTCCAGGCGGACGAACCGGACGATTACGTGGTGGCGACCGGCGAGACCCACAGCGTACGCGAGTTCTGCGAACTCGCCTTCGAGAGGGTCGGTCTGCCCCTCGTGTGGGAAGGGGAGGGAGCGGAGGAACGGGGTCTCGAACGGAAGACGGGACGGGTTCTCATCGAGATCGATCCCCGGTATTTCCGTCCGAGCGAAGTGGATCTGCTGCAGGGAGACGCATCGAAGATCCGCTCGAAACTCGGCTGGAAACCGACCGTCGACTTCGAACAGCTGGTGGCGATCATGACCGACGCGGACGCGCGGCTGGCCGAACGCGAGAAGATCTCCTCCGCCGCGGTGGCCGCCGGGCAGGGGGATCCCCGATGAAGATGCGGAACGGCTGGGGCGACTTGCGCGTGATGGTCACGGGCGGATCCGGGTTTCTCGGATCGCATCTGGTGGAGGGACTGCGCAAACGGGGCGCCCGGGACGTGCTGGTCCCTCGAAGCCGGGAATGGGACCTGACCTCCCAGGAGGCGACGTTTCGTCTCTTCGAGGAGACCCGTCCGCAGATCGTTTTTCACCTAGCGGCGCGGGTCGGCGGAATCGGGGCGAACCGGGAGAACCCGGGGTTGTTCGCGCACGACAACCTGGAGATGGGGGTGCACCTGATCGAGGCGGCCCGCCGGACGGGGGTGGAGAAGGTGGTCCTGGTCGGGACGATCTGCGCCTATCCGAAATTCACGCCGGTGCCCTTCCGCGAGGAAGATCTCTGGAAGGGGTATCCCGAGGAGACGAACGCCCCCTACGGCCTGGCGAAGAAGATGCTTCTCGTGCTGGCGCAGAGCTACCGCCGGCAGTACGGGATGAACGCGATCTACCTGCTGCCGGTGAATCTCTACGGACCGCGGGACAACTTCGATCTGGAAACGAGCCACGTCATTCCGGCGATGATCCGCAAGTTCGTCGAAGCCCGCGAAGAAGGCCGCGATTCGGTGGTTCTCTGGGGCGACGGGAGTCCGACGCGCGAGTTTCTCTACGTGGAGGACTGCGCCGAGGGCCTCCTGCTGGCCGCGGAACGATACGACGAAGCGGAACCGGTGAACCTCGGCTCGGGAATGGAGATCTCGATCCGGGATCTGGCGGAAACGATCCGGGAACTGACCGGGTTCGAAGGGAGCATCGAATGGGACCGGGACAAACCCAACGGGCAGCCGCGCCGATGTCTCGACGTCACCCGGGCCCGGGAACGCTTCGGATTCGAGGCCTCGACCTCCTTCGACGAGGGCTTGCGTCGGACCTGCGACTGGTTTCTGAAGCATCGCCCGCCGTCGCAGAACGGGTAGAATCGGGCGATCCCCCGCGCCGGGATCCAGAGCGGAATTTCGAATGAACACGACCGCAACGACAGAAGGGCGAGCCGCGGAAGCGACCCCGACGATCCGGATCCAACCCACGCGGGGCTGGGCGAACCTCGGGCTCGGCGAACTCTGGCAGTACCGGGAACTTCTGTGGTTCCTGACGATGCGGGACATCAAGGCCCGCTATCGCCAGATGGCGCTCGGGCCGCTCTGGATCCTGATCCAGCCGATCATCGACATGGTCGTCTTCACGATCATCTTCGGAAAGCTGGCGCGCCTTTCGAGCGACGGCGTTCCCTACCAGCTTTTCGTCTACACGGCGCTGCTGCCGTGGGGATACTTCGCGCAGGCGGCCAACGCGTCGGTGAACAGCCTGGTGGCGGCGATGCCGGTCATTTCCAAGGTCTATTTCCCGCGGCTGGTCATTCCCTTCAGCGCGGTCATCGCGGGTCTCGTCGATCTCGGGGCCCGGATGATCGTCCTGGTGGGGATGAT
The DNA here is from genome assembly GCA_964395275.1 of uncultured Verrucomicrobiota bacterium. Taxonomy (GTDB): domain Bacteria; phylum Verrucomicrobiota; class CALLYA01; order CAYNBQ01; family CAYNBQ01; genus CAYNBQ01. Next base: position 27,907 of record CAYNBQ010000002.1, on the reverse strand, counting down.
GGCGTACTACGTCGCCCGGGGCGAAGTGGTGATCCAGGGTTGGGAACTCCTGATGATCCCGGTCTTCGTTCTGCTGGCCATGGCGACGGCCCTCGCGGTGGGCCTGTGGGGCGCCACGCTCGCCGTACGCTATCGCGACCTTCGATTCGCCGTTCGGAACGGTCTCGAGGTCTGGAAGTTCGCCACCCCGGTCGTCTATACGGCCGGCGCGGTGGCCGACCGGATTCCTCATCTCTTCTGGATCTACAAACTCAACCCGATGTTCTGGGTGATCGAAGGGTTCCGATGGTCGGTCTACGGCAAGGGCACCGCGCCCGGAATCCTGATGCTCGCCTCGGCGGCCATCGTACTGGTCCTGCTGCTCAGCGGGATGATGATCTTCCGGAGAACGGAACGAACGATCGTGGACCTCCTTTGAAGGGGGCCCGGCGCAACCGGCGATCCGCGCCATGAACCTTCCGGCCATCTCGGTCGACGGCCTCGGGAAATGGTATCGAATCGGGGCCCGGCGGGAGGCCTCGCGAAGCCTCAGGGATTCCCTGAGGCGATTCGTCCGTTCCCCGGTGCGCAACATCGCGATCGCGGTGCGTGGAACGCTTCCTGGGGAGCGTCTCTGGGCCTTGAAGGACCTGACCTTCGACGTGCCCCGGGGCGAGGTGCTGGGGATCATCGGCCGCAACGGCGCGGGAAAGAGCACGTTGCTGAAGATTCTTTCGCGCATCACGGAACCCTCCGCGGGACGGGCGACGATCCGCGGGCGGGTCGGTTCCCTCCTGGAGGTGGGGACCGGTTTCCATCCCGAACTGACGGGGCGGGAGAACATCTTTCTCAACGGGGCGGTCCTCGGCATGACGCGCGAGGAGATCGCCGCGAAATTCGACCGGATCGTGGCCTTCGCCGAGATCAACCGCTTTCTCGACACGCCCGTGAAGCGGTATTCGAGCGGCATGTACGTGCGGCTCGCCTTCGCGGTGGCCGCGCATCTGGAACCGGAGATCCTCCTGGTCGACGAGGTCCTGGCCGTCGGCGACGCCTCCTTCCAGAGGCGTTGCCTGGGCAAGATGGGAGACGTGGCCCGATCCGGGCGGACGGTCCTGTTCGTCAGCCACAACATGCTCGCCGTGCAGTCGCTCTGCACCCGCGCGATCGTCCTGGACTCGGGACGGCTGGTCTTCGAAGGCGCGGCGCGCGACGCCGTGACGCATTACCTGCGCACGGTCGAGGATTCCTTCGAAACCGACCTGGGCGCGAGAGAGGACCGGCAGGGGGGCGAGGATTTCCGCTTCCTCCGGGTGGAGTTCATCGATTCCGCCAGCGAAACGGCCACCACGACCCTGATTTCCGGGTCCCCCGTCCGGATCCGGATCCATTACGAATGCCGGGCCCCCGACGGACTGGATGACGTCGGCATCGGGATCGCCTTCGCGACGCCCGACGGCGGGCGGATGTTCACCTGCCGCAGCCGCGCCATCGGCAGGGTCCTGCGCCTCCCGCCGGGCCGGGGCGCGACCGAATGCGTGCTCGACCGCTGGCCGCTGAAGGCCGGCAGATACGTCTACGATCTCTTCGCTGAAAAGGGGGAACGCCCCCTGGACTGGGTCACCGAGGCGGGGGTGTTGACAACCGAGGCCGGCGACTACTACGGAACGGGGATCATCCCCGCCCCGGGCCAACCGGGGGTCTTCGTGGATTACCGATGGGAAAACGGCGGAACGGATCCGCCGGGAACCGAGCGCGGATGAACCCCGCGGAAGACGTCCGCCTGGTGGTGGTGATTGGGGCGCCCCGGAGCGGAACGACCTGGGTGCAGTCGATGCTCGGGGCGCATCCGCGCGTCTGCACCTCGGCCGAGCTGATGCTCTTCAATCTCTATACGGTTCCGTGGATGCGTTCCTGGGAGGAACAATGCGAACTGAAGGAGCAGGGCGGACCGCTCGGATTGCCCCTGCTCTGGAGCGAAACGGAGTTTCTCGAGTATCTGCGGGGATTTCTGCGGGACGCCTACGCGCGGGTGCTGGCCTCGAACCCGGACGCGGAGGTCCTCGTGGACAAGCATCCCGGATACTCGGGACACACCGAACACATCGACCGGCTCCGGCCGGACGTGCGTTTCGTGCACGTGATCCGCGACGGCCGGGACGTGGTCGCCTCGCTGCTGGCCGCCTCGAGGGGATGGGGCAGCCGCTGGGCCCCCTCCGAGGTCGAGAAGGCGGCCTGGACCTGGGCGTCCTTCGCGAGGGAGGCCGGCAAGGCGCGGCGCTTCGGCGATCGGTACATGGAGGTCCGGTACGAGGATCTCCTCGAGAACGGGACCGAGGTTCTCCGGGGGCTTTTCGACTTCGTCGGCCTGCCCGTCGGCCGGCCGGAGGCGGAACGCATTCTCCGGGAACACGAGTTTGAACGAATGAAACTCCGCGGCAAGAGCGCGGGGGGAACCGAACTGCCGGATGGCTTCTTCCGGAAGGGACGGGCCGGCGGCTGGGAGGAATCGCTTACGGCCGGGATGCGTTATCGCGTTCACCTTCAGGCGGGGGATCTGTTGAACGAACTCGGGTACGCGGAGCCGGGCTGGTGGGCGTCGTCGCCGGCCGTGCGCTGGACCCTGCCGCCGGCAACCCTGCTTTCGCCGTCGAGGAACCGGCGCCGGCGGGCCTTCCGCGCGCTGCGGGACGAACTGCCGGAGGAAGTGATCCGCAGCCTGGAGGCGCAAACCGGGCCGCGGGGGTTTCGCAATCGTCTGCGCAGGGCGGTCCGGGACATGTCGGGAAGAGAGGGGCCCGGGCCTGCCGCCGGGGGCGGGCGAAAAAACGGAGAGGAGAAGGCGTCGTGAAGGCCGTGATACTGGCGGGGGGATTCGGATCGCGGATCTCCGAGGAAACGGTGGCCCGTCCCAAGCCCATGATCGAGATCGGCGGCCGGCCGATTCTTTCCCACATCATGCGGATCTACGCGGCCCACGGCGTGCGCGAATTCATCATCGCCCTCGGATACCAGGGACACGTGATCAAGCGCTACTTCGCCGAGTACCTCGAGATCAACAACGACATGACCGTCGATCTGGCGGCCGGTTCGGTCGAGATCCACGGGGACGACCGTCCCGACTGGACGGTGCACCTCGTGGATACGGGCCTCTACACGCAGACCGCGGGCCGTCTGAAGCGCCTGGCGGACTGGCTGGATCCGGACGAGCCCTTCATGTTCACCTACGGAGACGGCGTTGCGGACATCGACATCCGCTCCCTCTGGAGATTCCATCTCTCCCACGGAAAGCTGGCGACGGTGACGACGGTCCGGAACCCGGCGCGCTTCGGCCGGATCCGTTTCGACGGGGACCGCATCTCGGAGTTCTACGAGAAGCCCGAAGCGGGGGAAGGCTGGATCAACGGCGGATTCTTCGTCCTGTCCCGTAAAGTGCTTGACTATATCGACGGCGACGACACCATATGGGAACGGGAGCCGGTCGAGCGGCTCGCTCACGACGGGGAACTGATGGGGTATCGGCACTACGGGTTCTGGTCCTGCATGGACACGCTGAAGGAAAAGAACATGCTCGAGGAACTCTGGAATCGCGGGGAAGCGCCGTGGAAGATCTGGTAGGATCGCAGCCATGGTTTCGGATCGGTTCGTGACGCAATGAAAATCCTTCTGACCGGTGCCGAGGGCTACATCGGGTCGATGCTGGGGCCGCACCTGGTGGGGTGCGGTCACGAGGTCGAAGGGATCGACGCCGGCTATTTCCGCGAGGCGGCCTTCGTGGAGGAGCCGGTGGGCGTTCCGCCGGTGCGCCGAGCCGACACCCGGGATCTGACGCCCTCGGACCTCCTCGGATTCGACGCGGTCGTCCATCTGGCGGAGTTGTCGAACGATCCGCTCGGTCAGCTCCGTCCCGAGGTGACCCGCGAAATCAACTGCGAGGCCTCGGTGAAGCTGGCGCGTGCGGCGAAGGAGGCGGGCGTCCGCCGCTTCGTGTACAGTTCGTCGTGCAGCGTCTACGGGGCCGGCGGCGACGAGGTCAAGACGGAGGAATCCGAACCGCGGCCCCAGACCGTCTATGCCGAATGCAAGCTCCGGGTCGAGCGCGCCCTGCGGGAGATGGCCGACGATCGTTTCTGTCCGGTCCTGCTCCGGAACGCGACGGCCTACGGGCCTTCGCCGAGGATGCGGTTCGATCTCGTGCTCAATAATCTTGCGGGACATGCCTGGGTGGAACATGTCGTGCGCATGATCAGCGACGGAAGTCCCTGGCGTCCCCTGGTCGATCTGCGGGACATCGCCCAGGCGGTCGCCTGTTGCCTGGCGGCGCCGGCGGAAGATGTCTGCGGAGAGATCTTCAACGTCGGCGACGACGAACAGAACTTCCGGGTCCGCGAGATCGCGCGGATCGTCGCCTCGGTCTTCCCGGAGTGCGAGACGACCTTCGGCCCGCCCTCGGCGGACAACCGGAGCTACCGGGTCTCCTTCGCCAAGATCGCGGCCCGGCTCCCGGATTTCCGATGCAATCACCGCATCGACACCGTCGCCGCCGAGTTGTTGCGCATCTTCCAGATCCGGCGGCTCGACCGGGAGACGTTCGAATCCCCCCTCTACACGCGGCTGAAACAGCTGGAACGTCTCCTGGACGATGGGAAAATCGACGAACGGTTCCGATGGATCGGGGGACCCCCGGAGGACGGATCCCGATCTTGAACGCCGAGGGAAAAGGGCGCGTGCAGGGCAGGGGAAGGGATCGATGCCGCTTCTGCGGTTCGGCGTTGCGGGAGACGTTCGTGGACCTGGGAATGTCGCCTCTGGCGAATTCCTATCGCACCGAAGAGGATCTCGCCCGTGCCGAGATCTTCTATCCGCTGCACGCGCGGGTCTGTTCGGAATGTTTCCTGGTGCAGGTCGGGGAATTCGAGGATCCCGGCAGGATCTTCGGGGAATACGCCTATTTTTCGTCGTACTCGGAGAGCTGGCTGGAACACGCGCGGCGTTTCGCCGAGGGGGCGATCCGGCGCTTCGACCTGGGATCGAAGAGCCGGGTGATCGAGGTCGCCAGCAACGACGGATACCTTTTGCAGTACTTCGTCCGGGCCGGGATTCCCGTGCTGGGGGTGGAACCGGCCGCCAACGTGGCGAAAGCCGCGGTCGCGCGCGGCGTTCCGACGCTCGTACGCTTTTTCGGGAGCGTGGCGGCCCGGGAACTTCTCGATGGAGGAGGACCGGCGGATCTCTGGATCGGGAACAACGTCCTGGCGCACGTGCCGGATCTGCGGGATTTCGTCGAAGGCATCCGCATCCTGCTGGCCGCCGACGGGGTGGCCTCGCTCGAGTTCCCCCACCTGATGCGGTTGATCGACCAGGGGCAGTTCGACACGATCTATCACGAACATTTCTCGTATTTCTCCTTTCTGACCGTCGAACGGGTGTTCGCGGAACTCGGATTGCGCATCTTCGACGTGGAGGAACTGCCAACGCACGGGGGATCCCTGCGGATCTTCGCCTGCAGGGAGGGGGAGAAGGCCCGGCGGAGGACGCCGCGGGTCGCGGAACTTCGACAACGGGAGATCGACCGCGGGCTGCGGGAGATGGAAACGTACCGGGCCTTCTCGGAGCGCGTGAAACGCAGGAAACGGGATCTGCTGGCGACGCTGATCGAGTTGAAGAACGCCGGATCGACGATCGTCGGCTACGGGGCCCCGGCCAAGGGGAACACCCTGCTGAACTACTGCGGGATCGGCCGGGACTTCCTCGATTACACCGTGGATCGGAACCCGGAGAAACAGGGGCGTTACCTGCCGGGAACGGGGATCCCCATCCATGATCCTTCGCGGATCCGGGAAACCCGTCCGGACTGCGTGATGATTCTCCCCTGGAACCTGCGAGAGGAAATCATGGCCCATCTGGATCATGTCCGGAGCTGGGGCGGACGGTTCCTGGTGGCGATTCCGGAGATCGAAATCCTGGGATGATGCTCTTCCGCGAAACCCCTCTCGCCGGGGCGTACGTCGTCGAAGCCGAACCGATGGAAGACGAACGCGGCTTTTTCGCGCGCATGTGGTGCGAACGCGAATTCCGCGAGCGCGGACTGTGCGACCGATTCGTGCAGTGCAACCTCTCCTACAACCGCCGGCGCGGCACTCTGCGCGGAATGCATTACCAGGCCGATCCCCACGGGGAGATCAAACTGGTCCGGTGCGTCCGCGGTTCGATTCACGACGTCATCGTCGACCTGCGTCCCGATTCCCCCACGTTCACCAGCTATTTCGCCGTACGACTCTCTGCGCGGCCCCTGCGCATGCTGTACATACCGGAAGGTCTCGCGCACGGGTTCCTGACCCTGGAAGACGACACCGAGGTCTTTTATCAGATGTCGGAGTTCTACCATCCGGAATCGGCGCGGGGCGTCCGATGGAACGACCCGGCGTTCGGCGTCGTCTGGCCGGAGGAGGTCCGCGTGATCTCCGACAGGGACCGTTCCTACCCGGATTTCCGGGTCGACGCCGTCCGACGGCGACGGGGAAGAGGGGGATCATGATCCGGCTGCAGCCGTCCGAGGGCGAAGGGGCGCGGATGCACGATCGCATGCGGTCGCTCTTCCCGATCTGCCGCAGCATCACCGGAGACGGCGTGCGGGAGACCCTGCGCAGGATCGGCGGGGAGATCCCCCTGAAGATCGTCGAGGTTCCTACGGGAACGGCCGTCTTCGACTGGACGGTTCCGAAGGAGTGGAACATCCGCGGCGCCTGGATTCTCGATCCCGCGGGACGGCGGATCGTGGATTTCCGCGATTCGAACCTCCACGTCGTCGGCTACAGCATCCCCGTGCGTCGCCGGATTTCGAAAGGCGAACTCGAGAAGCACCTGCACAGCGATCCGGAACACCCCGACTGGATTCCGTACCGCACGTCCTACTATCGGGAGGACTGGGGATTCTGTCTTGCGGACCGACAGCGGCGTTCCCTTCCCGAGGGGGAATACGAGATCTGCATCGACAGCACGCTGGAACCCGGTTCCCTGACCTACGGGGAGTGCTTCATCCGGGGCGCGGAAGAGAACGAGGTCCTGGTTTCCGTTCACGTCTGTCATCCCTCCCTGGGCAACGACAATCTTTCGGGAATCACCGTCGCGGTCTCCCTCGCGCGGATCCTTGCGGCCGCGCCCCGGCGCCGTTCGTACCGCTTTCTCTTCATTCCCGGAACGATCGGCTCGATCACCTGGCTGGCCCGGAACGAGGAGCGCGCCGCGCGGATCCGACACGGACTGGTCCTTGCCGGCGTCGGAGACCCGGGCGCGGCGACCTACAAGAGAAGCCGGCGCGGGGACGCCTCGATCGACCGGGCCGTCGCCCACGTGCTGCGCACCTCGGGCCGTCCGCACGAGATCCGCGCTTTCAGCCCCTACGGGTACGACGAACGCCAGTACGGTTCCCCCGGGTTCGATCTGCCGGTCGGTTGCCTGATGCGGACCCCCTTCGGCGAGTATCCCCAGTACCACACGTCCGCGGACGATCTCGATTTCGTGCGTCCCGAGGCGCTGGAGGACAGCCTCAGGGTCTGCCTGGAGACCTTCGAAATCCTCGAAGGAGACCGGACGTATCTCAATCTCTCCCCGAAATGCGAACCGCAGCTCGGCCGGCGCGGGTTGTACGGCTCGATCGGCGGGTCGCCGGACGGCGGGGACGATCGCATGGCCCTGCTCTGGACGTTGAACCTCTCCGACGGGCGGCATTCTCTCCTGGAGATCGGGGAACGGTCCGGAATGCCCTTCGCATCGATTGCGCATGCGGCCGAACGGCTCGTCGAAGCGGGTCTGTTGCGGGAGATCGAGCCGGGATCCGCTCCGCGCGCGGAGGAGAAAGGACGGATGCCGTGACGGAGAAACGAACGCGGCGCACGGCGCTGGTTACGGGCGCCAGCAGCGGGGTGGGCGCGGCCACGGCCGCGGCCCTCGGGGCGGAGGGTTTTCACGTCTATCTCCTGGGCCGCAACCTCGAACGCCTCTCCGAAGTGGGCGAGGAAATATCGAAACGGGGCGGCGAACGGACGATCCTTGCCCTGGATCTCCTCGATCCGGAAGGTCCCGCCGAGGCGGCGGACCGGGTCAGCCGGGACTCGGACCGGCTCGACCTGCTTTTCCACGGAGCGGGAACCTTCGTCCGCGGTGCGATCGAAGAGGTTCCGGCGGACAGGATGGACGAACAGTATCGAATCCACGTGCGCGCTCCCTACGTTCTGACCCGCCTATTGCTGCCGCGGCTCGAGGCGGCCGGCGGAGACGTGATCTTCGTGAACTCGACGGTCGCCCTGCACGCGCCGGCCGGGGTCGGCGCCTATGCGGCGGCGAAACAGGGAATGAAGGCCCTCGCCGAGAGCCTGAGGAACGAGGTGAACGAGTCGGGGATCCGGGTGACCACGATCTATCTGGGGCGGACCGCGACGCCGATGCAGGAGGAGGTCGTGCGGCTCGAAGGGAGGCCCTACCGTCCCGAACGCCTGATCCAGCCGGCGGACGTGGCGTCCGTCGTCCTGGCCGCGGTGAACCTGCCGCGCACGGCGGAGATCACGGACATCACCATCCGCCCCGCGAGAAAACCGACTTGACGACGGACGGTCCATCCGCCCCCGTGATCCTGAGCGTGGTCGTTCCCTGCCGCAACGCCGCGCGGTCCCTCGGGGAACTCCTCGAGGCGCTGACCCTGCAGCGATGGGGCGAACCCTGGGAGATCGTCGTGGCGGACAACGGTTCGACGGACGATACCGCGGAAACCGTCGGGGCCTACGTCGACCGCCTGCCGGGCCTGCGGAGGATCGACGCATCGGGGCGGCGCGGAGCGGCCCACGCGCGCAACGCGGGCGCCCGCGCCGCGCGGGGGGAGTTCCTGGTCTTCTGCGATGCGGACGACGTTCCGGCCGAGGGATGGATCGCGGCGATGGCCGGGGCGCTTCGAAGACACGAGCTGGCGGCGAGCCGATTCGAGACCGAACGGCTGAATTCCCGACGGGTCGCGCGCGCCCGTTCCAACCCCCAGAACGACGGCGTGCAACGGCTCTGGTATCCGCCGTACCTGCCGCATGCGGGGGGGAGCGGTCTGGGCGTGCGACGGGCGCTGCACGAGGAGATCCGCGGCTTCGACGAATCGCTGCGCATGCTCGAAGACACCGACTACTGCATCCGGGCGCAGACGGCCGGCGGAACGCTCGGATTCGCTCCGGACGCCGTGCTCCACGTGCGCTACCGGGACGGATGCGGCGGCGCGATGCGGCAGGCCCGTCGATGGGCCCGGTACAACGAACTGATCTATCGCCGCTACGGACGGGGGGAACCGCCGGGGCGTCGTCCCTGGCGCGAATACCTCCGCAAGTGGAAACGCCTGGCGCGCGAGACGCGCAAGCTCCTCGATCCGGAGGCGCGGCTCGCCTGGTGCTGGCGATTCGGCTGGCTGCTGGGCCTTCTCCAGGGAAGCGTTCTTCACCGTGTGCCCCCCGTGTGACCGCGCAGGAGGGGAGGTTCCGTGAGACGTCCCGTGCGGCGGTTTCCCCTCCTTGCGCCCGGGACGGTCGTCCGCGTTCGAACGGATCGTCCCTGGGTCGCGTTGACGTTCGACGACGGACCGGACGCGGAATCGACGGCGGAACTGCTGGACATCCTCAAGCGTCACGGCGCGCGGGCGACCTTCTTCATGCTCGGAATCCGGGCGCGGGAGGCTCCCGAAATCGTCGCGAGAACCGCCGCCGAAGGTCATGCCGTGGGGAATCATTCCTGGGATCATCCCTGCTGGACGGCGATCCCGGGAAAGGTTCGCCGCGAACAGATCCGCAGATGCGCGGAGCTCCTCGGGCGGCACGGCACGCGTCTCTTCCGTCCGCCCTTCGGTCGGCAGACCGCCGGGGGGCGATGGGACGCCGCGCTGCTGGGGTATCGGATCGTCGGCTGGAACATCGATTCGGGGGACTGGTGGGATCCCGACGCGGAACATCTCGAGAGAAGGCTGCTGCGGAGGATCGCCCCCGGAGCGATCGTGCTCCTGCACGACCGTCTCGAGATCCCGGAACCGGGAGAACCGGCCGGGGCGGGGGAGCCCGCGCTCCTGCAGACGCCTCTGCCGCAACGCCGCGTCATGCTTGAGGCCCTCGATCGTTTCCTGGCGCGCAGCGCCGGGAAGCTGAGTTTCGTGACGGTGCCGGATCTGCTCGGGTCCGGCCGGCCGGTCGTGGATCCGTGGCCGCTGCCGCCGGAGGTGCGCGACGCCGCGGGCGGGCCGGAAGGAGAAAAATCATGACGCCGTCCTCCCTGCGCGCGCGCTGGACGCGGTTCTGGTTGCGGCGATGCGGCCGCAGCCGGCCCGGGCGATGCGCGGCATGGTTCGCCGGATGGTTCGCGCCCCCGTTCCGAGGGATGCGGGATCTCGCGCGCGAGCATGCGCCCCTCTACATCGCGCCCAGCGCCCGGATTCACCACGAGCGGATCGAATGGGGCCGGAAGGTCTTCGTCGGAGACCGGGTGGTGATCTACCGGTACCGGGGAGGGGGCGGGATCTCCATCGGGGACCGGGTCGATCTTCACATGGACGTCGTTCTGGAAACGGGGGTAGGGGGGACGATCCGGATCGGAGAGGACACCCATCTGCAGCCCCGCTGTTTCCTCAGCGCCCACGCGGGCGGGATCGAAATCGGCTCCGACGTCGAGATCGGTCCCGGCTCTTTCCTGTTCCCCCACGATCATCGTTTCGATCGGGGACGCCCGATCTCCGGGCAGGGACTCCGCGTGAAGGGCGACATCCGGATCGGGGATCATGCCTGGCTGGGGGCCGGGGTCGTCGTCCTCTCCGGCGCCGAGATCGGCGAGGGCGCCGTCGTCGGCGCCGGTTCGGTGGTCACCGGCTTCATTCCGCCGGAGACGATCGCCGCCGGAATCCCGGCGAAGGTGATCAAACCGCGGCCCTCGCCGGAACGGGAAGATGCCTAGTTCGCCCCCATCAGACGACCTTCCGGGCGGCGCAACCCGGGCCGGGGCGCGGGAAGCGCCGCTGGTGACCCTTGCGGTCCCGGTCTACCGGCGTCTCGATTCCCTGCCGCGGGCGCTGCGGTCGGTCCGGGCGCAGGACTACGGCCGGATCGACCTGCTCGTTTCCGACAACGGAGGCAACGGAACCGAGGTGCGCGAGATCGTCGAATCGGTCTACGGGCGCGGATACCGGTTCCGGCGGAACGATCGATCGGTGCCGGTCATCCGGCATTTCAACCAGTTGATCGAAGAGGCCCGCGGCGAGTACTTCGTCCTGCTGTGCGACGACGACGTGATCAGCCCCGACTTCGTTTCCTCGCTGGTCGAGGTCATGGAACGCGATCCCTCGGTGTCGGTGGCCATCGCCCGCCAGGAGGCGGTCGACCGCGAAGGCAACGTGCTGACCGCGTCGGAACCGAGGTTGCCGGAACGGATGGCGGGGCCGGACTTCATCCGGCTCTGGTGCGGCGGAACGCACGGGTTCCGCTGTTTCGTGACGAACCTCGCCCGGACGGAGCAGCTGCGATCCTGCGGCATGTTCCCGGATTTCGAGAGGGGGTATCACAGCGACGACGCGCTGATCGTCAAGCTCTGTCTCCTCGGGGACGTCGCCGTCGTATCCCGGGCCGTCTTCCGCTGGCAGGTGGAGGAATCCAGTCTGGCATGGTCGGCCGGGTACCGGGACCTGGTTCGATCGAGCCGGCAGTTTTCTCTCTTTCTCAAGGAAGATCCCGTCGTGCTTCGATTCGCCTCGCAACATGCGGAGGAATGGAGGGAAATCCGCGCCCTGCTGTCGCGCATGAACTGGAAGACCTATCTTTCGCGCTGGAAACGGATGCGGGACTCGGGCGCACGCAAGAAGGATCTTATGGCGGCGGCGTTCGCCTATCCGTGGGATCCGGGATATTGCCGGGCCCTGCTGGGCATCTTCCTTCGCAGCGCATCGGGCCGGTGCCGCCGTCTCCTTGCGGGAAGGGGCCGCGGAGCGTCGTGAGAGCGCGTCTCCGGGGCGGAGGGTGAAGCGTGCGGATCCTGCATCTGAGCACATACGACATCCGCGGCGGCGCGGCGAGGGCGGCCTATCGTCTGCACCGCGGGCTGCGCGGGATCGGGCACGATTCGCGGATGCTGGTGGCGCGCCGTTACGGAGCCGACCCTTCCGTCGAGGAATACCGGGAACCGACGGGAATGGTCTGGAGGATCGTCCGCCGCCTCCGCCGCCGGAGAATCCTCCTGGGATACGAGGGATCGCCGCAGACGCATCGACCCGCCGGATACGAACTCTTCAGCCAGGATCGGAGCGTCCGGGGCGTGAATCTCGGCAAACGCCTTCCGGAATGCGACGTGATCAATCTGCACTGGGTCTCGGGTTTCGTGGACTACGTCTCCTTCTTTCGCATGCTTCCGCCGGGGAAACCCCTCGTGTGGACGCTTCATGACATGAACGTGCTGACCGGGGGATGCCATTACGACAGCGGTTGCCGCCGGTTCGAGGAAGGCTGCGGCCGCTGTCCGCAGCTCGGCTCGGACCGCGTCGAGGATCTTTCCCGTCGCGTCTGGCGCAGGAAACATCGGGCGCTGCATCCGACGCCGCCGTTGCGGCTCCGGTTCGTGGCCGACAGCCGCTGGCTGGCCGAGGAGGCCCGCCGCAGCCCGATCGTCAATTCGTATCCGATCGACACGATCCATTACGCGCTCGATCTGGAGACGTTCCTTCCCCGCGACCGGCGGTTCGCCCGCGACGTCCTGGATCTGCCCGTCGATTCCCGGATCGTCCTGTTCGTGGCCGATTCCGTCGTGAACCGTCGCAAGGGCTTTGCGATCCTCGTCGACGCGCTGCAGGGGATGGAGCGGCCGGAGGGACTGATCCTCCTTTCCCTGGGAGGAGGCGAACCGAGGTTCAGGGGGAGGATCGAGCATCGCCATCTCGGACCGATCGAGGACGATCGGCTCCTCTCCCTCGTCTATTCGGCCGCGGACGTCTTCGTGATCCCTTCCCTGCAGGAGGCGTTCGGGCAGACCGCCCTGGAGGCCATGGCCTGCGGGACGCCGGTGGTCGGATTCCGCACCGGGGGGATTCCGGAGATCGTTCGTCCCGGGGAAACCGGAGAACTGGTTCCGGTCGGCGACGCGGCGGAATTGCGCGGCGTCGTACGGAAGATGCTGGATTCTCCGGAGGAACTTCGGATGATGCGGTCGCGCTGCCGTCGCGCGGCCGAAGAGGGATACGGATTGTCCCGTCAGGCGGAGGAATACCTGCGGCTCTACGAGGATTTGATATCGGAGGGGGAATCCACGCGATGAACGACGTGGCCGTGCGCGCCCGGGACCTGGGCAAACGCTATTACATCGGACAACGCCTGAGCCGGCCGGAGGGACTCGGGCCGAGGGTCCGGTATGCGTTGGAAGGGGCGGGCCGTTTCGTGGCCAGGAACCTGCGGAGATTCCCGGGCGACGAAATCTTCTGGGCCCTCCGCGGGGTTTCCTTCGACGTCCCGCAGGGCGAAGTCCTGGGGATCATCGGCAGAAACGGGGCGGGCAAGAGCACCCTGCTGAAGATCCTGGCGCGCATCACGGAACCCTCGGAGGGATCCGCCGAGATCCGGGGGCGGGTCGGGGCGCTCCTGGAGATCGGGATGGGGTTTCATCCGGAACTCACCGGGCGGGAAAACATCTTCCTCAACGGCGCCATCCTGGGAATGTACCGGGCGGAAATCCGCCGGCGTTTCGGCGAAATCGTCGAGTTCGCCGAACTGGAACGTTTCATCGACACGCCCGTGAAACGCTATTCGAGCGGCATGCGGGTGCGCCTCGGGTTCGCCGTCGCGGCGTATCTGGACCCGGAACTGCTCCTGATCGACGAGGTCCTGGCCGTGGGCGACGCGGCCTTTCAGAAACGCTGCCTGGGCCGAATGAACGACGTGGCGAGATCCGGGCGGACGGTTCTGTTCGTCAGCCACAACATGGGCGCGGTGGCGAATCTCACCTCGCGCTGCCTCTATCTCGACCATGGCCGGGTGCTGATGCACGCGGAAACCCACGAGGTCCTGGACCGTTACCTGGGCGACAGCCTGGCCCGGAGCGGCGGATCCCGGGAGGGACTCGATCACTATCGCCGGGAAAACAATCCCGATGCGATCGCACGATTCGAAGCGCTTCGGATCGAAGGGGAAGGAGGGCAACCGGACGGATCGGTTCCGGATCTCGAGATCGGGGAAGAGATCCGCATCGCCATGACCGTGCAGGCGGGGGCCTCGGTGCGCGGGGCCAACGTCGCGCTGACCGTGAAGCGGCCGCACGGCGAACCGATCGCAACCCTTCTCTCCTGGGACAGCGGGTACGCCGTCGATCTGCCCCCGGGACGTTCCAGAATCGTTTGCACCATCCGGGATCTTGCGCTGCCGCCGGGGTTGTATTTCATCGATGTGGGGATCAACCAGTCGACGGGAACCCTCGCCTGGGACGTCATCCTGGACTATCCGGCCTTCCGCGTGATCAACCGGGGCCCGCACATGCTTCGGCATCGGCCGGATCGGCCGGGGCTCGTCGTCTGCCGCGACGTCGATTGGCGCCTGGACAACGGCGGGAGGTGAGAGGGATGCGTCTCTGCGTCGTGGGCAGCGAACGTTCCGGAACGAGTGCGATCAGCACGATCCTCTCGGTCGGGTGCGATCTCTCCCTGCTGGACGATCCGCGGGAGGCCTGGTACGCGATCCCGCTGGTTTTCATGACGTCCCGGGAGTTTCCCGCGGAACTCCTCCGGAAAATCCGGGAACACGACGTCGTGAAGGTTCCGGCCCTGGCCGCCGTGCTTCCGCAGCTCCGCAGGGCGCTGAAGGAGAGTTTCCCGGTCCTCTACTGCGTTCGGGATCCGAGAGACGTGGTCGCCTCGATCCAGGAGCGTCTTCGCCACGGCGACAGCCTGATGGCCCACGCGGAATGGCTGGGGGTGCAGACGGCGAACCGCGTCGAGGCGCTGGCCTGGAAATGGAGACGGTACTTGGAGACGGCGCTGATGTACCGCGACACCGGGGAAGATGTCGTCTTTCTGCGCTACGAGGATTTCGTGCAGGACAAGACCGGAACCCTCCGGGAAACGGCGGAACGTCTCGGGCTCGCCTTCGACGAGGAAAGCGTCCGGCCGCTTCTCGATCGGCAACACCGCAAACGCTGGAGCCCGACGATCGCGGGTCCGCAGCGATGGAGGAAGGATCTGGAGGCCCATGAAGTGCGCGAGATCGAACGGATTTGCGGTCCCCTGATGGAGATTTGCGGATATCGCTCCGCGAAAGGCCCTCTGGACGCTTCCCCGGCGCCGGCCGGAGGGACGGGCGTCTCCCTGGAGAATCGTTCCGTGAGCGTCGGCGGCGAAATTCTCGCGGCCGAACCGGAAGGGCCGCCGGTCTGCGTCGTCGTTCCCGGCAAGGCCGGAGAACTGGAGAGTTTCATCCGGGCCCATCTCGAACGCCTTCCCGCGAGGGTGCGGCTGCTTCACAACGGGCCCTTTCCCCGGCAGACGGGAGACGGCCGGCTCCTGGTCCGGCTCGGATCGTTGCGGCGGCGATCGATCGCCCTCTTCCGGCAACGCGTTCTCCGTTTCCCGCCCTCGCGGATCCGCGAGGAGGCCCTGCGGGATTTCCTGGTCGACGAGGGGATCCGCGTGGTTCTGGCGGAATACGGACCGACGGCGGTGTCGGTCATGAACGCCTGTCGGCGGGCCGGCGTGCCCCTGGCGGCCCATTTCCACGGGGTCGATGCGTACGGAACCTCGATGCTCGAATCCTGGGGGAAACGCTATGCCGAACTCTTCGGCAAGGCGGCGGCGGTGATCGCCGTGTCCCGGGACATGGAAAAGCGCCTTCTGGAGATGGGCGCCCCCCGGGAAAAGCTCCACTGGAACCCCTGCGGCGTCGACACGGCCCGGTTCCCCGCCGGGGATCCGGGGGCGGCTCCGCCCCGCTTCCTCTTTGTGGGACGGTTCGTCGACAAGAAGGGTCCGCACCTGACGATCCTGGCCTTCTGGAAACTCCTGCAGCATGTTCCCGACGCCGCGCTGCAGATGATCGGGGACGGTCCCCTGCTGGGATCCTGCCGGCAACTCGTCCGTGGCCTGGGAATCGAGTCTTCGGTGAGCTTCAGCGGAGTCCTTCCGCACGAAGAGATTCCGGACGCGATGCGAACATCCCGGGCCTACGTGCAGCATTCGGTGCGCGGCGCGGACGGGGATTCGGAGGGAACCCCCGTGTCGATTCTGGAAGCCGCCGCGTCGGCGCTGCCGGTCGTCGCAACGAAACACGGCGGCATCGTGGAAATCGTGGAGGAGGGACGGACGGGGTTCCTGGTCGACGAAGGCGACGTCGAGGGCATGTCCCGGGCCATGATACGCCTGGCGCAGGACGGGGAACTGGCCCCGCGGCTGGGACGAGCGGGCCGGGAACGGGTCGCCGAGCGGTATTCGATGGAAAAGAGCATCGGCAGGCTCTGGGAGATCCTGCGCGGCGTGATGATTCCGGACGGCTCTTCCGGATCGAGATCCGGCCGATGAGCGGCGGGAACCCCGATCTTTGCGTGGCGATCTGCACATGGAACCGGAGTGCAAGGCTGGCGGCGACGCTGGCCGCTCTGCGGCGGTGCAGGATTCCTCCGGGTCTTCGCTGGGAGATTCTCGTCGTCGACAACAACTCCACGGACGACACCCGCCGGACGGTGCAATCGATCGTCGATCTTCCGGTGATCTATCTTTTCGAACCCGAACAGGGACTGGCGCGGGCGCGAAACCGCGCGATCCGGGAATGTCGGGCGCCGTTTCTCGTTTTCACCGACGACGACGTGGAACCCTCCGCGGAGTGGGTCGCAACCTACTGGGACGCGTACCGTCGGTTCGGTGACCGCTATTATTACGGGGGTCCGATCCGGAGCCTTTTCGAAGGGCCTCCTCCCGGAGGAGGGATCCTCGAGATCGCTCCGGTTTCCGTGGCCGGTCTGGATCTCGGATCGACGGAGCGGGAACTCGAACGCGGGGAGGAATTCGTCGCGGCCAACTGGGCGTGCGCGATCGATCCGCTGCGCGAGGTCGGCGGATTCGATCCGGAACTCGGACTGAACGCCGACGCGCAGAGGGTTTTCACGGGGGAGGAGACCGATCTGATGCGCAGACTGCGTATGACGGGACGCTCCGGGTACTATCTGCCGGACGCCGTTCTGGGACACCATGTTCCCCGTTCCAAATGCACCCTTGCGCACGTAGGGGACCGCATCGAGGCCTCCGCGTACTACTTCGCATCCAACGGGCGCAGCGCCCCGTCGGCGCCCCGTCTCGTCGGGATTCCGCTGCCTCTTTCCCTGCGTGTGTGGTCGCGCTGGTACGCATACCGCCGCGCGGTCCGCAAAGGCGGAGGAATTGCGGAGTATGCGGAATACCGATCGATGCGCGGCCGCGTCCGCGCCGTACGCGACCGGCGGAAATCCGGCGTTCGCGCTCCCCACGGTTCCGCGCGCAAGACGACCGAATGAACGATCCCGTCGTTTCCATCGTGATCCCGACGAGAAACCGGAGAGAAATGCTTGCGTCCGCCCTCGATTCGCTGGAATCGCAGCGCTTCGGACGATGGGAATCGCTGATCGTCGACGACGATTCGGACGACGACACCGAGGCGATGGTCCGGGACCGGATGCAACGGGATTGCAGACACCGTTTTCTCCGCAGCCCCCCGGCAGGGCGGCGGGGCGCCCCGGCGCGCAGGAACCAGGGGGCCGCCGCGGCCCGGGGACGGTACCTCCTCTTCCTGGATTCCGACGATCTCCTCGCGCCGGGATGTCTGGAAGGACGGATTCGCGCCATGGACGGAGGGAGTTTCGATTTCGTCGTTTTTCCCTGTCTCCTCTTCTCCGAGTCGCCGGGCGATTCCCGGAGGATCTGGAATCTTCCGACGGACGAACCGGATCTCGAACGCTTCCTGCGGCTGGACATCCCCTGGGGCGCCCATTGCGTCCTGTGGCGCACGTCCTCCTTCCTGAGCCTGGGGGGCTGGGACGAGGATCTCCTGAGCTGGCAGGATTACGACCTCCACGTGCGGGCCCTGGCGGCGGGGCTGCGCTACCGCGTCTTCGACGGCGAACCGGACTGCTACTGGCGTCTTCCGAGGGAGGACACGCTCGGCCGCGCCTCGCTGAGTCCGGAACATCTTCGTTCCCACGAGCGGCTTTTCGAGAAACTGGCGGACGTTCTGAAGGAAGCGGGGATGCTGGAGGGAAGGACGCGCGTTCTCCTGGCCGGTCTGCGTTTCTGGCTTGCCGAACGGTGGATGGACGTCCACGGCGATCGCCGCGAAGCCCGGCGGGTCTGGCGGCGGACGCGTCGTCTGGATCTCGTCGGGACGAGGCGGGATCTCGAGGGACGCTGCTATTTCGCCTGTCGGGGACGCCGTCTCCTGGGCGGCATCAGCGACGCCTATCTTCGCCGGAACTGGCCTGCGGATCTCCGCATGGCGGGGGAGGTCACCTTCCGGCGGCTCGAAAGGCCGGTCTCCGCCGAGGGAACCTGACCGCCCCGGGCGGGGCGCCGGAGCGGAAAACCATGAAAAGGCAGGGACCACGGGCGGCATGAACGATCCGGTGATCCGCGTCTCCCGTCTCGGGAAGCGTTACCGCATCGGGCGGCGCCGGAGAACGCCGGGAACGGGGCCGGAACGCCTGCGGCGGTGGGCGCGCGCTCCCCTGGGATACCTCTTCGACAGCATGCGGGGTCCCGCGGCCGACGAGGTCTTGTGGGCCATCCGCGACATCTCCTTCGAGGTGGGCCGCGGGGAGGTGATGGGCATCATCGGGCGGAACGGTGCCGGCAAGAGCACCCTGCTGAGAATCCTCTCCCGGATCACGGAACCGACCGAAGGCAGGGCGGAGATCCATGGCCGCGTCGGTTCCCTTCTCGAGGTCGGAACGGGATTCAACCCCGAGCTGACCGGACGGGAGAACATCTTCCTGAACGGAGCGGTTCTCGGGATGCGCCGCGCGGAGATCGCGGCGCGGTTCGACGAGATCGTGGCCTTCGCCGGGGTGGATCGTTTCGTGGACACCCCGGTGAAACGTTATTCCAGCGGGATGCGGGTGCGGCTCGGATTCGCCGTGGCGGCCCACCTGAATCCGGAAGTGCTGATCATCGACGAGGTTCTCGCGGTGGGCGACGTGGGGTTTCAGAAGAAATGCATCCGAAAGATGGATGACGTGGCGCAGAGCGGACGGACGGTCCTCTTCGTCAGCCACAACATGTCCGCGATCCGTTCCCTCTGCAGGACCTGCTGCCTGATCGACGAGGGCAGACTCGTCGTCAAGGACGCCGTCGAACCGGTGGTCGACGCCTACGAGC
The DNA here is from genome assembly GCA_964395275.1 of uncultured Verrucomicrobiota bacterium. Taxonomy (GTDB): domain Bacteria; phylum Verrucomicrobiota; class CALLYA01; order CAYNBQ01; family CAYNBQ01; genus CAYNBQ01. Next base: position 8,556 of record CAYNBQ010000002.1, on the reverse strand, counting down.
GGCGTGCCTACGAGACGAAAATCTCCTCCTCGACGACGTTCGCCAGGCCCCCCGGGGCCCTCGTCTGGATGGAAGAGGCCCGCGTTCTCTGCGGCGGCGATGACTCCGGGATCGTTCCCATGGGATCGAGCGTGGCGGTCGAGGTTCGTTTCGGGGCGGAACGCCCCATCCGGACCCCGCGGCTGGGCGTGGCGATCTCGACGCATGCGGGGGCGCCGCTGATCAACACGAACAACCGTTTTTTGCCGACTCCGGAGTTCGAGCGGGCGGTGCGAAGCGGCCGGATCCTTTGCCGTTTCGGCGACCTGCCGCTGGTGCCGGGACGGTATTTCGTCAGCCTCTGGCTCGGGGACGAGGCGGGTGATTTCCATGTGGAAATGAACCGCATCTGTTTCGACGTGCAGGAAATCGATCTCTGGGGCACGGGAAAATCACCGAAATCGCCCTGCCCGCTCTGGTGGCCGGCCGAATTTGAATTTCTGGACGACGGCGGCCCGGGAGACTGACCGCGGAAGGCGAAAACGATGGAAAGACCGCACGACGGACTGAGCGTCCTTCACCTGAGCACCTCCGGAATCCGGGGCGGCGCGGCGCGGGCGGCCTTCCGGATCCACCGGGGGCTGCTGCTCGGCGGGATCGATTCCGGGATGCTGGTCGCCATGGACGCCCTGCCGCGGGCGGGCGTGGTCATGATCCCGCCGCCCCGCGGTCTGCGCGAACGGATCCAACGACGCATCATCCGCCTGCGGATGCGCCGGACCAACCGGATTTTCCGCAGGGCGCAGGAAAGCGGATACGAACGGCTGAGCGGTTGCCGCAGCGAATACCGCCGCCGGCTCCGGCGCGCCGCCAGGGGGGCGGACATCGTTCATCTCCACTGGATCTCCGGGTTCGTCGACTTTTCGCTGCTGCCGGAGCTGATCCGCAACAACGGCCCCCTGATCTGGACCCTTCACGACATGAACGCCTTCACGGGCGGATGCCATTACGACGGCGAGTGCGGCCGGTACCGCGAAGGCTGCGGATCCTGTCCCCAGCTCGACTCCCGGAACCCGAAGGACCTTTCGCGGAAGGTCTTTCTCCGGAAGAGCCGGATCCTCGAACGGATTTCGTCGGCCGACCTCCGCATCGTGACGCCCAGCCGATGGCTCGGCGAACGCGCCGCCGAATCGATCCTGCTGAACCGGTTCCGGCGCAGCGTGATTCCCTACGGGATCGACCTGTGCGAGTTCGCCCCGCGCGACCGGATCGAATCCCGGAGGATGCTGGGGATCCCGGCCGATCGAAAGGTGGTTCTCTTCGTCTCCCAGTCGATCTCCAACCGCAGGAAGGGCCTCCATTATCTCCTCGACGCCCTCGGGGAGATCCGGGAATCCGATCCTCCGCTGGTCGTCACCCTCGGGGGCGGGGAACTGGGGGGACGCCTCGGATTGCGGCACCAGTCCCTGGGGCTGATTCGCGAGAACCGTCTTCTGTCGATCGCCTACAGCGCGGCGGACCTCTTCGTCATTCCCTCCCTGCAGGACAATCTTCCGAACACCGCGATCGAGGCGATGGCCTGCGGGGTGCCCGTCATAGGTTTCGCCGCGGGGGGGGTGAAGGAGATCATCCGGGACGGGGAAACGGGGCTCCTGGTCCCGCCCGGGGATTCCTCCGCCCTGGCGAGGGCGATCGCCGCGCTGCTCGACGACGATGCGAAGAGGGCCGGGATGAGCGCGGCCTCGCGGAGCATCGCCGAGAAGAATTATCCCCTCGAACTCCAGGCCGCGCGATACCGGGCCCTGTACGAGGAAACGCTCTCGTGCGCGGGAAAGAATCCCCGGGAATGACGCCTCCGACCCTCCGCGATCTGCCGCCGCCCCCGCCGGAGAAATCGGGATGGCCCTGGACGACCGGCGGCGACGGACCCCTTCCCCCGCGCCGGCCCGACGGATCCCCCTGGCCGCGGATCACGATCGTGACGCCTTCGTGGAACCAGGGCTCCTACATCGAGGAAACGATCCGGTCGGTGCTTCTGCAGGGTTACCCCGAACTCGAATACATCGTCATGGACGGGGGCAGCTCCGACGGCACCGTCGAGATCCTGAAACGATACGAACCGTGGGTCGCGCACTGGGAAAGCGCTCCGGACCGCGGGCAGAGTCATGCCATCAACCGAGGCATGGAACATGCCGCCGGGGAGATCACCGCCTGGTTGAACAGCGACGACGTCTATTTGCCGGGGGCCCTCCGACGGGTCGCCCTGGCCTGGGAACCGGGGCGGACCGACTGGCTCGTCGGCCGGGTGAAAAAGGGTCCCTCGCTCCTGTCTCCCGAAACGCGTCCGCGGGAAGCGGCTTCGGTGGGATCCGCGCTGGAGATCGCCGGTTTCTGGCTGCTGCGGGATCCGTCGATCCGCACGATCGTGCAGCCGGAATGTTTCGTGTCCCTGCGCGCATGGAAAGACGTCGGGGGATTGAACGAGGATCTGTCGCTGGTGATGGACTATCACCTCTGGGCGCGTCTCGCGGCCGCCGGATATCGTCCGCGATCCGTCGACGAGATCCTGGCCTTCTTTCGCGTCCACGAAGCGCAGGTAACCAGCCCGGACGACCTCGACTACAGGGTCCGGCGGGACGGCGAACGGGCCTGGAGTCTTCACGACGCCGTCCGCGAAGCCCGCAAACGGGGGAACGAGGACGACGACTGGACGCGGCTTCGCAAGTTGCTGGACAACCGCATGGGAGGGGCGGTCCGGGTGCTGGACGTCGTCCGCCGCGGGGGCGGTCCGCTGCGGCTGGCCGCGGCGACGGCGGCCGCCGCCGTGATCCGCCCCCGGACGACCCTCCGGGGCGCCCCGCGGATCATCGTGCGCGAGGCCTTCCGGCAGGCGCGGAGGGGGACCGGATGACCCGCTACCGGATCTGCGTCGTCTCGTCGATGCTGCCGCCCGCCTTCGGCGGTGCCGAGATCGCCGCGTGGCGGTATGCGGAGCGCGTTTTCCGGTGGGAAGACGGGGACGTTCTTCTCGTCGGCTGGGATCGCAGCGGCCGCTTCTGCGAATGGGAGGATCCGCCCTCCTACGTCCGCGCGGTCCGCATGCCCGAGGCTCCGCAGGGCGACGGCCTGCGTCGCCAATGGCGGGACCTCGGCTATTACCGCCGCTGCATCGGAGCGCTTCGATCGGTCATGCGGCCCGAGAGAGACCGTTTCGACATCGTGCACGTCTTCAATTCCGGCATGGAATTCAGCCTGAGCGCCATTGCGACCGCACGTCTTCTTGGGAAGAAGATTCTAACGGAGACGTCGCTGATCGGCTCCGACGACCCCGTGGCGCTCGGCAGGGTCCGCACTTGGAAGGATCGGATCAAGACCCGCCGCCTGAAGAACACCTTCTTCCGCATGGCCGACATGTACGTCAGCAAGTCCGCGGTCATCACCGCGAAATACGTGGATGCGGGGATCGATCTGCGGCGGGTGGCCGAGATCCCCTACGCGGTCGACGTGGAGGAATTCCAACCGGCGACCCCCCTGGAACGGGCCGGGTTGCGCATGCGATTCGGGATCCCGCAGGACGCCGTCGTCATCCTTTTCATCGGCGGCATCAACGCCAGGAAGGGAGTGCTGCATCTCGTCGAGGCCTTCGACCGGATCGCGCCGCGGCATCCGGACGCCTGGCTGGTGGTGGCGGGCCCGACGTACAAGTACGATTCCACGTACGTGAACGAAGTGCGCGACCGCATGATGAAATCGCCCTGGAAAGACCGGGCGATCTTCCGCGGCGAGCGGATCGAGAGGGTCGCGGACTACATGCGATGTTCGGACCTGTTCGCCTTTCCGACGCGCCGGGAAGGCCTGCCGATCGCGGTGCTCGAGGCCATGTCTTGCGCGCTGGCCGTCGTTGCGTCCGACATCCCGGAGATCGCGCGGGCCGAGATCACCGATCCCGCCCTGGGAAGGCTTTTCCCCTACGGCGACGTCACGGCGCTGGCGAAGACCCTGGAGGAGCTTCTCGACGATCCGGCCCTGCGCGAATCGATCGGCCGGGCCGCCCGCCGACGGATCCTGGAATCGTTCTCGACCGAGGAGGTCGACCGCCGCTACCGGGAAGCCTACGAGGAACTCCTGAGCGGAAGCCGGGGGAGCCGCGGCTGATGTGCGGAATCTGCGGGGTCTATGCGCCGGACGGCGCCGCGAACGATCCGGCGTTCGAACGGGCCGTGCGCAGGATGACCTCGCTGATGGCGCGACGGGGTCCGGACGACGAGGGATTCTGGAAGGATCCGCAGGGGCGGTTGCTCCTCGGGTTCCGGCGTCTGGCGATTCTGGATCCGACCCCGGCGGGAAGACAACCGATGGTGTCCGGCGACGGACGTTCCGTGCTGGTCTTCAACGGCGAGATCTACAATTTTGCGGAACTTCGCGGGGAGCTGGAAGCGCACGGTTGTTCGTTCCGATCGAGAACCGACACGGAGGTCCTCCTGGAAGCGTTGAACCGGTGGGGGCCCGAGAGGACGATTCCCCGCTTGAACGGCATGTTCGGTTTCGCCTGGTATCGCCCGGAGGAGCGGTTCCTGGTGTTGGCACGGGATCACGCGGGCATCAAGCCCCTCTATTACCATCGTCCGTCGCGGGGAAGGGGACTTGTCTTCGGTTCGCAGTACGACGTGTTGCTGCGTTCGCCCTGGGGCGTGCCGGACCGTCCTCGCGGAGACGTCCTGCGTCTCTTCCTTCGGTTGCATCATATCCCCGCGCCGTACGGACTTCTGGAAAACACATTCCAGCTTCCCCCGGGGCATTACCTCCAGGTCCGGGGCGACGGCGAACCGAGCCTGCGCTGCTGGTGGCGACTTCCCCCGGGGGCCCCGGAGGAAGGGATGAGCGGGGAGGAAGCGGTCGACGCCGTCGACGAGGCCCTGAGGGAATCCGTCTCGCGGCAGCGAATCGCCGACGTGCCGCTCGGGGTCTTTCTCTCCGGGGGCATCGATTCCCCGGCGGTTGCGGCGGAACTGCGCCGGCAGAGCGGTCCCGGGCTGAAGGCCTTCACGATCTCCAGCCCCGGCTGGCGTCAGGACGAGGCGGCCGACGCCGCGGTCTACGCGGAACGCCTGGGCGTGGATCATCGAATCCACCCGGTTTCCGACCGCGACGCCGTTTCCGCCGTCGCGGACGTCGTCGCGGCGCAGTACGAGCCCTTCGCGGATTTCTCGATTCTTCCCACGCTTCTCGTGAGCCGTTTCGCCCGTTCCGAGGTCACCGTCGCGCTCAGCGGCGACGGCGGAGACGAACTCTTCTTCGGGTATGAACGTCCGGGATCGCTTCTGCGGAACGGTGCGGACTTCCGCTACCCGGCCTGGGTCCGGCGATGGTTGTACCGGGCGGGGCGGGCGGGGATCCTGCCGAAACGCAGCGGGGCGGTCGTCTACGCGGATCCCGGTGCGTACTACCTGGACGTGAACTCCCGGCTCCGCGATGCGGACCTCGCGAGAATCGCGCCCGGGCTCGAAGGGTTGCCCGAGGACTTCGACCTGTACGCATTCGACCGGTACCGGGGCCTGGAAGATCTCGCCGCCTACTCGCGCGAGGTGGAGTTCTACGGACAGCTCCAGCGCGGACTGAAGAAGGTCGACATGGCCTCGATGCACGAGAGTCTCGAGGTCCGGGTGCCCCTGCTCGACCGGCGCGTCGTCGAAACCTCGTTGCAACTGGATCCCCTGGAGAGTCACCGACGCGGCGTTCGCAAGATCGTCCTGCGCCGGCTGCTGGAGCGGTCCGTCCCTCCGGAATCGATTCCGGAATCGAAGAGGGGATTCGCGGTTCCCCTGGCGGACTGGCTGCGGAGCGGTTTGCGCAAGACGGTCGAGGAGGTTCTCTTCGATCAGCCGCTCTTTCCGGAAGGGGTCTTCGACCGGCGGGCCCTTCTCGATCTATGGACCGATCACGGCGAGGGGCGCCGGGACGCGAAGTGGGCGATCTGGACGATCTTCTGTCTGCAGTGCTGGGCCCGGGAACACCTCCTCCGGGCCGTCCGGGAGCGGGACGGGAAGGATTCTTCCCGGCAATGACGGCGACGCGGATATCGATCCTGTACACCATGCCGAACTTCGTGACCGCCGGTTCGGGAGGCGCCCTTGCGAACATCGTCCGGAGACTGCCCCGGGACAGGTTCGATGTCCGGATCGCCGTGTTGAAGCCGGGGGGCCGCCTTTTCGACGAACTTCCCGGGGAAGGCATCCCCGTAGACGTCTGCCTCTTCAAGGATCGCGCGCGCCCCTACGCGGGTCTGCCGCTGCGGATCCGCAGGGCCGCGCGGCGGCTGCGTTCCCTCGGGAGGTTCGACATCGTTCATTCCTGGCATTACGGGGACGACTACACCGAACCCCTGATCGCGCGGGCCGCAGGCGCCAAGGCCTGGGTCTATACGAAGAAGAACATGAACTGGAACGGCCGGGCGTGGAAGATCCGCTCGCTGCTGGCGACGCGGATCGTGGCCCAGAACCGCGACATGGAGGAGCGTTTCTTCGCCGGGCGCATCTATCGCCGCAGGGTCGTCCGCATCCCGCGCGGGGTGGATACGCGGCGATTCGCTCCCGATCCATCCGCCCGCGCGGCGGTCCGGGATCGCTTCGGAATACCGCCCGAATCCTTCGCCGTGGCCTGCGTCGCCCAGATGGTGCCCGTCAAGGGACACGACGTGCTGATCGAGGCGTTGTCGCATCTTCCCGAAAGCGTGATCGTTCTCTTCGCCGGCGGTCCGCTCGAGAGCGACTACGGATCCTCCCTGAAACGGCGGGCCGAAGGGGCGAACGCGGCCGGACGCATTCGTTTTCTCGGTTACGTCCGGGATGTCCCGGACCTTTTGCGGGCCGTCGACGCGGCCGTTCTGCCGACCCTCGAGGAGGGACGCATGGAAGGTTGTCCCGTCGCTCTGCTGGAGGCCATGAGCTGCGGGCTGCCGTGCATCGCCACCGACATTCCCGGATCGCGCGACATCGTCGCGGACGGCGAAAACGGACGCCTGATTCCCCCCGGCGAACCCGACGCCCTGGCCGCGGCTCTCCGGGAACTTCTGGACGATCCGGAGGAGGCCCGCAGGATCGGCGGGGCGGCCCGCCGGCGGGTGCTCGATCGTTTCAGCATCGAGCGGGAAGTGGACGATCACGTGCGGCTCTACGAAGAGATCGCCGCCGGGGGAAGATGAGGTGAGGGCTTTCGTCGATCTGTCGATCGTGCGCGGGGAACCCGCGCGGCCCCGCATGCCCGGACGATTCGACGATCCGCGGGTCGCCGAGGAGACCTGGGGCCCCTGGATCTTCCGCCGGGAAAGCGACGGGGGCGATCTTTCGGCCGGCCTGGCTCCGGGCGCGGATCACGGCGCCTGGAGCCTGCGCGCCTTCGGGGAAATCACCGCCTACCGGGAGCGCCGGGGAGACGGGACGGATTGCCTGAAACGTTTCGCCCGGGATCTGGCCGACGGAAAGGCCTTTCCCGGAAGCCTCCGGGGCCGATACGTCGTTTTCGGATTCGACCGCGGGACCGGCCGGATCCGGATCTGGACGGATGCCATGGGTACGGTGCACGTCTACGTGCACCGGCGGGCGGACGGCTCGGTGGACGCCGCGGGGACCTGCCATCGGACGATCGCGGCGTTCTCCGAGCGCCGTTTCGACTGGACGGGACTGGCGGAACTCTTCGGATTTGGCTTCTTTCTCGGGAACCGCACCCATTTCCGGGACGTCAGCGTGCTCCCGCCCGCGGTTGCGGCGCGAATGGGGCCGGAAGGCGGAATCGATCTCTCCGAGCGCACCTTCTCCTGGAGACACGAGCCCGATCGACGACGCACACGGGCCGAGACGGTGGAGGCCCTCGACGCCGTCCTCCGTGAGGCGGCCGGTCCGATGCTGGAGGGGAGCCGGGTCGCGCTGCCCCTTTCCGGCGGACTGGATTCCAGAACCATCGCCGGGCTCGCCGATCCGGAGCGTCCGCTCTGGTGCTTTTCGTACGGATACGACGACCGGTCCGTGGAAACGCGGATCGCAGGCGAGATCGCCCGGCGCCGGGATCTGCCCTTTCGAAAATTCGTGATCGGATCGTATCTCTTCGACGAACTGGATCGGATTCAGCGCTGCCTGGAGGGATTCCAGGACATCACGCAGGCGAGGCAGGCCTCGGTGATCGATCCCCTGGGCGCTCATGCGGATTACGTGATCGCGGCCCATTGGGGCGACGTCTGGCTGGACGACATGGGCTTCGTCGGCGCGGCGGGAATCGACGAGGAAACGCTGGTCGAGAAAACCCTCGCCAAGATGTTGAAGCGGGGCCGCTCCTGGTTGTGGGAAAACCTGATCGGCGATCGATCGGATCAGCCGCCCGCCGAAGCGGTTCGATCGGAAGTCGCGCGGGGTCTGAACGCCTTCCGGGGGATCGAGGATCCGGATTTCCGCGTCAAGGCCTTCAAGACCTGGAACTGGTCTTTCCGCTGGACGCTGGCGAGTCTCCGCATGTACCAGGCCGCGGCGTTCCCGCGGCTGCCGTTCTACGACCCGGAGGTCGCGGCCTTCTTCTGCTCGGTGCCCT
>CAYNBQ010000001.1:59853-94147 GCA_964395275.1 uncultured Verrucomicrobiota bacterium | reverse complement strand
GACGCGCTGAAGACGGGCAAATGGGGACTCGGCCCTTCGATCGTCGGCCTCACGATGGACGGCCCGTGGACGTACGGGGCGCTGCTGATGAACATCTGGTCCGTGGGGGGGACGGACCGGTACGTGGACGCCATCAACACGATGCAGCTGCAGCCCTTCGTCAACTACAACCTGGGGGACGGCTGGTTCCTGACCTCGGTGCCGATCATCACCGCCAACTGGGAGGCGTCGAGCGACAACGTCTGGGTGGTGCCGCTGGGCGGCGGCATCGGCAAGGGATTCACCATCGGCAAGGTTCCCGTGAGCGCCACGGTGCAGGCGTACTACAACGTCGTGACCCCGGACGACTTCGGGGAGGACTGGCAGCTGCGGGTGCAGGCGCAGCTTTTCTTCCCGAGGAAGAGGTAGGCCTCCGGTTCGCGAGACAACCCGACCCGCTGCTGCGCGGGCGGGGTCAGTTCCGCCGATCGACCACGCCGGGCATCCGACGGTCGGACTCGGACAGGTTCGCCGGGGGAACGAGGCGGACCTCGACGCCGAGGCCGAGATCCCGCGAGATCTCGTCCTGAAGACGTTCCTTGACCTGGAACAGCTTGCGCACCTCGTCTTCGAAGACGTTCGAAGTGACCTCGACCTCCACGGCGACGTGATCCCGGGCTTCCCGGCGGGTGAGGACGATTCTGGACCCGACGGGGGCGCCCACGACCCGGTGGACGGCGGCGCGGATCTGCCGCGGGAAGAAGGTGACGCCGTCGGCGATGATCCTGTCGTCGGTTCGACCGATCGGGGGGGAGATCCGCAGAAAGGTCCGCCCGCAGGAGCAGGGTTCGGGCATCGCCCGCACGATGTCGCCGGTCCGGTACCGGACCAGGGGGAAGGCCTCCTTGGTCAGGGTGGTCAGAACCAGTTCCCCGGGGCCGTCGCCGGCGACGACCTCGCCGGATTCCGGATCGACGATCTCGGGCAGGAACTGGTCTTCGAAGAGGTGCAGGCCCTGCTTCTGTCGGCATTCGGCGGCGATGGCGCTGCCCATGACCTCCGGCAGTCCGTAGTGCTGATAGACGCTGATCTCGAGGCGCGCCTCGATCTCGCGGCGGGTCATCTCGTCGCAGGGTTCGCCGCCGACGACGCCGCAGCGCAGCTCGAGATCATCGGAGAAGACCCCCCGGGCGCGCATCGTCTCCGCCAGCCTCAGGAGCACGGAAGGGGGGGCCACGACCACGGTCGTCCGGTAGTCCCGGAGGACGGCGAGCTGTTGTTCCATGGGGATGCCGGCCCCCGGGATGACCGAGGCGCCGAGGCGCTCGGCGCCGGTGTGCAACCCGAGACCGCCGCCGAAGAGGTCGTAGTCGAACATGATCTGGACGACGTCGTCCCGGCGGACCCCGGCGGAGGTGAAGACGCGGGCGACCATGGCGGACCAGTGATCGAGATCGTTCCGGGTGTACCCGATGACGATCGGGTGTCCCGCCTCGGTCGGGGTCGATTGCAGGCGCACGACTTCCCGCAGGGGAACGGTGAAAAGCGCGTAGGGATATCCGTCGATGAGGGTCTGCCTGTCGGTGAAGGGGATGTTGCGGACGTCCTCCAGGGAACGGATGTCGGCGGGATCGATTCCGTGGGACGAGAAGAGGTCGCGGTAGAAATCCACGTGCCGCCGGACGCGGTTCAACGTGGCCTGGAGCCTTTCGAGCTGGAGCTGTTCCAGGCCGTCGCGGGGCATCGATTCCTCGTTCGAGACGGGCCATTTCATGATGATCGCACCTCCGTCGTTCCGGATGGGGTTCCCGCGAGGGAGCGGGGGGACGTTTGCCGGCGTTTCATCGTTCCCAGACCTCCCGGTATTCCCGTCCGAGATAGGCGCGGCGGACCTCGGGATTGCGCAGCAGTTCGTCCGCGCCGCCTTCGATGACCACGCGTCCGGTCTCCAGGACGTAGCCGCGGTCGGCGAGGTTCAGGGCCATCAGGGCGTTCTGTTCCACCAGGAGGACGGCGGTGCCGCGGTCGCGCAGGTTCCCCAGGGCCTCGAAGATCTCGGCGGTGATCCGCGGCGCGAGTCCCATGGAGGGTTCGTCGAGCATCAGGCAGTCGGGATTCGACATCAGGGCGCGGCCGATGGCGAGCATCTGCTGTTCGCCGCCGCTGAGGGTGCCGGCGAGCTGGTGGCGTCGTTCGGCCAGCACCGGGAAGAGGGCGAAGACGCTCTCCATCTCCTCGGCCGCCTGCCGCCGGGTGATCTGGCGGTTCCGGATCCGCCCGTAGGCGCCGAGCAGGAGATTGTCGAGCACCGTCATGGGACCGAAGAGCTGTCGGCCCTCGGGGACCATCGCGAGGCCCCGGCGCACGATGCGGTCCGGAGGGGTGTTGTGGACCGCCCGATCCCGGAAGAGGATCTCGCCCCGACGGACCGGGAGAAAGCCGGCGATCGTGCGCAGCAGGGTGCTCTTGCCGCTCCCGTTGGCGCCGACCAGGGCGACGATCTCCCGTTCGCCCAGGTGGATCGATACGCCGTGGAGAACGACGATGCGGCCGTATCCGCTGTCAACGCTCTGCACGCGAAGCATCGATCGGGTCTCCGGGCCGGCCGAGATAGGCCTCGGTGACGGCCGGGTTGCGTTGGATTTCCTTCGGGGTGCCCTCGGCGATGATCCTGCCGGAATTCAGGACGATGACGCGGTCGCTGATGTTCATGACCAGGGACATGTCGTGTTCCACGATGAGAATGGTGATGCCCTCGTCGCGCAGCCGGCGGATCCGTTCGCCGAGGTCCTCGGTCTCCGCGATGTTCAGGCCCGCGGCCGGTTCGTCCAGCAGGAGCAGGCGCGGTTCGGTGGCGACCGCCCGGGCGATTTCGAGGAGACGCTGTTCCCGGAAGGTCAGTTCGGCCAGGGGCCGTTCCGGGCGGTCGGCGACGCCCAGGCGGTTCATGGCCTCGAGAGCGGCGGCGCGGATGGCCTTTTCCTCCCGCCGGGAGGCGGGCAGGCGGAGACCGCCGGAGAGCATGCCGCATCGGCTCCGGGGATGGCGTCCCACCATGACGTTTTCCCATGCGTTGAGGTTCCCGAAGAGCCGGAGCGTCTGGAAGGTCCGGCCGATCCCGAGGCGGGCGATCCGGTGGGCCGGCAACCGGTGCAGGGGATGGGACCGGAACCGGATCGATCCGGAGGTGGGGGGGATCTCGCCGGCGACCATGTTGAAGAGGGTGGTCTTTCCCGCGCCGTTCGGGCCGATGACGGCGAGGATCTCTCCCTCGTAGACCCGGAACGAGACGTTTTCCACGGCGCGGACGCCGCCGAAGGTCCGGCAGAGTCCGTCGATCTCCATCAGCACGGCCCGGCGCTCCGCGGTGGACGTGGACACGGCGTTCATGGCGTTTCGATCCCGGAGATCCTGCGCCGTTGCAGGATCCGTCGCGCGCCGGGGATCCACGCGAGGATCCCGTCGGGACAGAAGATCATCAGCACCGCGAGGATACCACCGTAGATCAGGGCTTCGTAGTCGTGGAAGACGCGGAGTTTTTCGGGAAGGATCGTCAGGAAGGTCGTGCCGGCGACCGCCCCCCAGATGTTGGCCATGCCGCCGACGGCGGCCATCGTGACGAAGCGGATGGAGTACATCAGGCTGAAGCCGCTCGGGTTGATGAAGGTGACGAAGTGGGCGTAGAGGCAGCCGGCCACGGAGGAGAGGACGGCGCTCAGGACGAAGACCTGGATCTTGAGCCGGCCGATGTTGACGCCGAGCGAGCGGGCGGCCGATTCCGAGGTGTGGATCGCCCGCAAGGCCCTGCCGACCCGGGAGCGGACCAGCTGGAGGGAGAAGACGACGGCGAACCAGACCAGCGTCCAGGAAACGTAGAAATAGGCCCGGTTGCTTCGAAGGGTCCACGGTCCGATCGACAGACGCGGAATGCGCCCGAATCCCGAGGGGCCGCCGGTGATCCCGAAGGGATCGGCGCCGACGATGATGTAGAAGATCTCTCCGAAGGCGAGCGTGGCCATGGCCAGGTAATGGCCCTTGAGCCGCAGCGAGGGCAGGCCGACGGCGACGGCCAGGACCATCGCGGCGCCGACGGCGGCGGTCCAAGCGGCCGGCAGCGGCCATCCGAACCGGGTGGTCAGGATCCCCAGGACGTAGGCGCCGGTTCCGAAGAACGCCGCCTGGCCGATGGAAACCTGGCCGGCGTATCCGGTCAACAGGCTCAGGCCGATGACGTTCAGGGCGAAGAGGGCCGCCAGGACGAGGGTCGCCAGCGTGTAGTTGTCGGCCAGGCGTCCGGTCAGGAGGATCGCCGCGGCGAACAGGGCCGGGCCCGCCAGGTATGCCTTGCCCTTCACGGCGCTCAGAACTCCTTCAGCCGCTGGGCCTCCCCCCGGCCGAGGATTCCCCCGGGACGGGCGAAGAGCACGGCGAGCAGGATGAGCAGGGCGAAGGCGTCCTTGTAGCTCGAGGAGGAACGGAAGGGCAGGCCGGCGAACATCGCTTCGAGAACCCCGATCAGGAGTCCGCCGACGACGGCGCCGACGGAGTTTCCCAGGCCCCCGACGATGGCGACGGCGAATCCCTTCAATCCGAGCAGCGCCCCGCGGTCGTAGGCCATGAGGGTGATCGGACTGATCACGACGCCCGCCAGGCCTCCGATGGCGGCGCTCAGGGCGAAGGCCATCCGCACGGTGGCGTGCCGCCGGATCCCGGCGAGGGCCGCGGCCCGGGGATTCACGGCGCAGGCCTGCATGGCCTTTCCCGCGAGGGTCAGGCGGAAGAAGGCGGTGAGCGCCGCAACGGTCGCCGCCAGCGCCCCGAGAACCCAGAGGGTCTGGGGCATGACGGCGGCCCCGGCGATCCGGATCGGCGTTTCTCCGCTGAACGCCGGAAACGCGTGGGTCTCCTTGCCCCAGAGAAGCATGGCCGCGCCCTTGAGAAGGATCGAGGCGCCGATGGTGAGAATGACCAGGTTGAGAACCGTCGGCCGCCGGACCGGGCGGATCCCGACGTCGTACAGGGCCACGCCGATGAGGGTGGCGACGGCGACGGCGAGCGCCACGGCCGGAACGACGGGCCAGCCGAGGGACGCGTGGGCCCAGATGGCCGTCATGCCGCCGACCATCACGAACTCGCCCTGCGCGAAATTGATGATCCCCGTGGCGTTGTAGACGATGTTGAACCCCAGCGCCACCATGGCGTAGGTGGCGCCGATGCTCAGGCCGGTGACGGCGTACTGCAGCAGATCGCTCAGCATGAAGTCCGAGCGGTTCTACGACGCGTCCACACGGTCCGCCTCCGTTGCACGCTCCGGATCCGGGTGTCGCGGCGATCCGCGATCAGGGAGCCAGGGCGAACTTGCCATCGCGCACCGTGAGCATTTCGAAGGCCTCTTCGTCGAGCCCGTTGTGGTCTTCCGGCGACATGTTGAAGATCCCGGCGGTTCCGACCAGCCCGTGCGTCGACTCGATGGCGGCCCGCAGCTTCTCCGGATCGGGCCCGGATTTCGCCAGGGCGGTGGTGACGATCTTGAGGGCGTCGTAGGCGTGTCCCCCGAAGGTGCTGACCGGTTCGCCGTAGCGTTTCTCGTAGGCCGTCTTGTACTCCACGAGAAGCTTCTTCTGGGGATTGTCGTCCGGAAGCTGGTCGCAGATCAGCAGGCGTCCGGCGGGGAAGAGAACGCCTTCCGCCGCTTCCCCGGCGGCCTGGACGTACTTGATGTTCCCGAACCCGTGGCTCTGGAAGAGCGGGATGTCCATGCCGAGGGCGCGCATGTTCTTGATGACGAGCGCCTGCGCGGGAACGATCGACCAGTTCACGATCGCCTGGGGATTCGTGGCGCGCAGTTTCGTCAGCTGCGCGGTCATGTCCGTGTCCTGGGGCGCGTAGGTCTCGTCGCCGACGATCTCGATTCCGAACTCCGGCGCGAGTTTCTGGAGCTGGATGCGCCCCTGTTTTCCGAATCCCGTGGTCCCGGAGATGATGGCCACGCGGGAGATCCCCTTTTCCTTCATGTACTGGTAGATCTTGCGGACGGCGTGGCGATCCTGCTGGGGACTCTGGAAGGTGTAGCGGTTCTCGGGGGCGGTGATCGCCTGGGCCGCGGCGCAGGAAACCAGCGGGATCTTCGCCTCTTCGGTGATCGGGACCACGGCGAGACTGGTGCCGCTGCGCGAGGGGCCGATGATGGCGATGACCTTGTCGCGTTCGATGAGCTTGTTCACCGCGTTGACGGCCTTGTTCCCGTCGCCCTCCGTGTCTTCGATGATCAGCTCGATCGGATGCCCGTTGACGCCTCCGGCGGCGTTGATCTGTTCGGCCACGAGCAGGGCCGTCTTCTTCTCGGGTTCGCCCAGCCAGGACGCGGGTCCGGTCACGGCGAAGAGCGCGCCGATCCGGTAGACCTCGGGAGATTCCGCGGCGGGCTTTTCGGCCGCGGCCTTCTCCTCCGCCTTGCGGCATCCGGCCAGGAGCAGGAACGGAACGACGGCGAAAATCAACCAGCGTGAGCGCATCGGTATCCCTCCCGTTGCGGGCCGATTCCCGCTGCGGGCGGCCCATTCGGTTCGAATGGGCCGCACGCTAACAAAGATGCGAGGTGCGGGTCAAGCCGTTGAACCGGCTTCCGCGAACGTCGCCTCGCGCGCGCGGACACGACGGGACGGTTCGGAACCGGCGCGACGGCGTCCGGATTTACGGGTTGACTTCGACCGAAGAGCGTCCCTACTCTGCGCGTCGATTTTGTGTTTGTGGTGCGTGGTGTGGGTGCGCATGTCGTGTGGGGCATGCGGACCGGTTCTTGGTGGAAGCAAGAAGGAGGACATGCTGTGAAGGTAACGGGCAGATTCATCATGGCCCTGGTGATCCTCGTCGGCTTGACGGCGGCGATGCCCCGGGGCCTCGCGCAGGAGGCGGCCCCGGCGCCGGCGGCTCCCGCGGAAACGGCGGCCGTCAAGGCCCCGGCCGCGGCGGATGTCGACGCGCTCCGCGAGACGCTTCTCGACATGCAGACGCAGATGGAGCGGCTGCGCACCGAGCTGCAGACCGAACGGGGCCGGACCCGGGAACTGGAGCAGAGCCTGAAGGCCCTCCAGGAGCGGCTGCAGCAGGTGCCGACGTCCGAGGAGATCGAAAAGGTCAAGAGCGCGGTGCAGGACGTCCGCGGGGAAGTGGGCAACGTCCAGGCCTCGCTCGAGAAACAACAGGTCTCCGTGCAGGGCGCCGAACAGATCGCATCGATGGTCCAGAAGCAGATGGAGGAGGCCACCGCCTACCGGTTCGGCGGCAGCATCCGCCTGCGGGGCGCGCAGTTCGGCAACGTCTGGACGTTCAACGACGACTTCGACTACGACGAGTGGAAATGGTACCGGCTTCGGACCTGGATCTGGTTCGACGCCCAGGTTTCCGAAACGCTGAAGGGGCACGTCACCCTCGCCAACGAATACCGGTACGGCGACGCCCGCGAGGAAGACACCCTGGCGGCGGCCGCGGCGCGCAACGCGCAGATGGTCTACGGCAACAAGCAGGTCTTCATCGAGAACGCCTACATCGACTGGAAGTTCGATTCGCCCCAGCCGATCTCCCTGCGCCTGGGCCGTCAGCCCCTCGTCTACGGCGAAGGCTTCGTGATTTTGGACGGCATGCCGTTCATCGGTTCGACCGGGCTGGCCTTCGACGCGCTGAAGGCCACCTGGAAGCCGCGTGACGACACCTCGGTCGATTTCTTCACGGCCAAGACGGCGGAAGGCGCCGAGAAGTACCACGACGACGAGGATCTCTACGGCATCTACGTCACGAACAAGACCCTGGAGAAGCACACCGCCGAGTTCTATCTCCTGTACAAGGACAAGAACCGCCAGGAAGTCTACGGCGCCCCCGACCCGGGACTGGATGATCCGGCGCGCGGGCAGGCGATCGTCTCGGCCCTGCTGCAGGGGACTCCGCCCCCCGGGTGGGTCCCGAGCAGCACGCTGGTGGATCCGGAGATGGAAACCTGGGTCCTGGGCACCCGCTGGAGCGGGAGCGTCACCGAGCAGCTGAGCTACGCGGCCGAGGTCGCGGGGCAGGGCGGCACGGTCAAGTTCCCCGAAGGCGACAAGGACCGGAAGGCCTGGGCGGGGTACGTGAAGGGATCGTATTCCTTCCAGGACGTTCCGCTCGACCCGGTCGCGCGACTGGCGGCGATCTACTACAGCGGCGACGACCCCGACTCGGGCGACTACGAGGGCTGGGACAGCATGTACGGCGACTGGCCGAAGTACAGCGAGCTGTACATCTACCAGTTGTACGACCCCTTCTTCATCCTCAAGCAGGGGAACGATCCCGATCTCGGAACGTGGTCGAACATGTCGATGTTCGAGGCCGGCGTCGATCTGAAGCCTTCCAAGAAGGACGGGATCGCCGTGAACTACTACTACATCCTGGCCAACGAGGACACGGGTCCGGGAGACGGCGACACCCGCGGCAACTTCGTCCAGGTCGTCTGGAAGCACCGATTCACCCCCAACCTCAGCGGTCATCTCTGGGGTGAGTACTTCGATCCGGGCGACTACTACCGTTCGGACGCCGATCCGGCGTGGTTCGGTCGCTGGACGATGCAGCTGGACTTCTAGAGACCGGTCGGTCGTTTCGACGACGAAACCCCGCAGGGCGGGATCCTCCACGGATCCCGCCCTGCTTGCATGATGCGCCCCAGTCGTTATCCTCGGGGGATGAAATCGCATTCTGACGCCCTTTCCGGGCGGGACTTCCGCCCCCGCATCCCGGCGGTTCTCGTCTTGATCGGAATGGTCCTCGGATCCCCGGGACCGGCGGCCGCGGAGTTGCAGACCGTGGTCCTGCAGGGCGGATACCGGATCACGGGGGATCTCCTGCGGGAGAACGACGAAAGCCTCGTGCTGGATCTGGGGTTCGATCTGGTCCGGGTGCCGGCGGACGCCGTCGTGGAGCGTCTTTCCCCCGCGGAAGAGGAAGGCGCCGCTTCCCGCGGAGGATCGGGGATCGTGGAAAACGATCTCTTCTTCACCTGCGATTCCCCCGTTTCGGATCTGCGTTCGCTCGTGGACCGACTCGAAGGCGCCGTAGTCCAGATTTCCACCCCGGCGGGGCTCGGATCGGGGTTCTTCATCCATCCGGCCGGGTACCTCCTGACCAATTTCCACGTCATCGAGGGCGAAACCCGGATCAAGGTCACCCGTTACGTCCGGGAAGAGGCGGGCCTGCGGCGGGAGAACTACCGGAAGGTCCGGATCATCGCCACGAATCCGCACGCGGACCTGGCCCTGTTGCGCATCGACACGGAAGGGCCCGCGGAGTTCCCCTTCGTCTGCCTGGGCGAGAGCCATCGGCTTCGCGCCGGGCAGCAGGTCTTCGCCATCGGAAGTCCCCTGGGACTGGAACGGACCGTGACCCAGGGGATCGTGAGTACGACCGGCCGGGCCGTCGAAGGCATGGCGGTGATCCAGACGACCGCCCAGATCAACCCGGGCAACAGCGGGGGGCCGCTGTTCAACATGCGGGGCGAGGCCGTGGGCGTCATCAACATGAAGGTGTCGATGGCCGAGGGGCTCGGCTTCGCCATCCCGATCGATGTCGCCCGGGAATTCCTGCGAACCCGCAGCGCGTTCGCCTATGATCCCGACAACCCGAACAGCGGATTCCATTATCTCGATCCGCCCCGGCGTCGTCCGCGAAAGGAGTAGGTGTGATCATGAGTCGATTTCGAGCTTCCGCCGTCGTTCTCGGGTTGTTCTACCTGTCGAGTGTTGCGCTCCCGGCGGCCGAGGTCCCGCCCCTGGACCGCATTCTGCCCGCATCGACCCTGGCGGCCCTGATCGTTCCCGACGCGGCGGCGGCCCGGGAAGGATGGGAGCAGTCGGCGATGGGACGTCTTCTCGCCGACCCGGAGATGGAGCCTTTCCTGACGGAAGTGCGCGATTTCTGGAACCGGCGCATCCTGGAACCGCTGGCGGTGGAGACGGGCATCGATTTCGCCGAGGCGAAGACCCTCTTCGAACGGGGTTTCGCCCTGGCGATGCTCCCCGACGAAACGGATTCCGACGAGGTGGTTCTCGTCGGGCTCTTCGTCGCCGAAGGGCCCGACGCGGAGGAGGAGACGGCCCTGCTGGAACGGCTGACGTCGGAATGGCCGGGCGCGCGGCGATCCGAGGACACGTTCCGCGGCGTGAGAATCCGGCGCGTCGAATTCGAAACCCGGACCGAGGTTCCCGGGGAGGTCGGGGATGCGGACGCGGAGGAGACGGGGGCCGACGCGGTTGGGACGAAGACCGTGACGGAGAAACATTCGATCTGGTTCGCCGGACACGAGGGGCTCTGCATCGTCGTTTCCGACGGCACGGGGCGCGGGCCGCTCGAGGAAATCATCGGCGCGCTGGATGCGGGCGGGACCGCCGGCGGGCTGGCCTCGGCGCCGGAATACGAGGCGACCCTCCGCCGCCTTGAGAGACCGGGGCTGGTGCGTTTTTTCGCCAGCCCGTCGAAGTTCCTGCAGCACGTGATCGATCCCCGGGAGATTCCGCAGGCGGCGCTGTGGGTCGATGCGCTCGGATTGAAGGGGTTCGAGGGGATCCTGGCCGAGGGAGGGCGGTTTCCCGACGCGGACTGGGGTTTCGGGTATCTGTACATGCCCGGCGGCAAACGCGGTCTGCTGAAGATCTTCGATCTGCACGAGATCGATACGGATCCTCCGCCGTTCGTCGACGCGGACGTCGCCTCGTACGCGGCGTACGGCCTCGACCTTTCCGAGGTGTACGCGGAACTGATGAACGTGCTGCAGACGGTCTCGCCCGAGATGTACAACGCCCTGCGGGGAGCGCTGCTGATGTTTTCCGGACGCGGCGGCGCGGAGGGGATCGACATCGAAAAGGATCTCATCGGGTCGCTCGGTCCGGGGATCATGACGGTGTCGTCCTATCCCCGGCCGTACAAGGCGCAGGAACAGCGCGAATACGTCCTGCTCGGGGCCCGGGATCCGCAGGGCTTCGTCGAGGCCTTCCGAACCCTGCTGCGGCCGTCGCCCGAGGCGCCCTCGATGCTGGAGGAACGGGATTACCTCGGACATCCGATCTTCTCGATCGCGATGCCGGTTCCCCCGGCGGTCGAACCGGAGGCCGGCGGGGAAACGCCGGAGACGCCCGAGTTCTGCATCACGCCGTTGGCGGACTTTCTCGCGTACGCGTCCGATTCGGAATCCCTGGAATCGCTGGTGCGCAGCCTGGAACGCCGGCCGGAGAAGACCCTGGCGGATTCGGCGGTCTACCGCCGGGTCCGGGACCGGCTCCCCCCTCCCCGCGGCTACCAGGAGTACGACAACCTGAAAACGATGATGGAATACCTCGACACCGTTCGATCCGAGATCCAGGCCGAAATCGCGCCTTTCCTGGACGGGGAAGAGGCGATCCCCCTTCCCGGGGGCGGGGAAATCCGTCCGAAGGAACTCTTCGCGTTTCTCGATCTCCTGCCGCCGCCGGAACGGGTCGCCCGGCATTTCGGCGTGACCCTGACCACGGGGGGACCGACGCCGGAGGGGTTCGTTTTCCACAGCCTTTCCCCGGATCCCGTTCCGGAATGAGGGAGTTTCCGGCGGCGCGTTCCGCGCGTCGCGGGAGATGCGGCTTGTCCGATCGGGTTCCGCATGGTAGGAATCAGTCGGGCGGCCGGTTCACGGGCCGTCGCTTTTCCCGGAGGAGATCGACATGATGAACGTCTTGCGCGCCGTCGGAACCGCGGTCCTGTTGCTTGCCCTGGTGATCGTATCGGGTTGCGCGACCACGGAGGTCACGAGCACCACCACCGAGGCGTCGGCCAAGGCCGACGATCGAACCCTGCTGCAGCAGGTGGTGCAGCAGTACATGAAACATCCCGTGTTGAAGATGGAACGGATCAACGTGGACGTGAAGAACGGGGTGGTGACCCTGACGGGCAAGGTGCGGGATCCGAGCGTGGCCGTGCTGGCCGAATCGGTGGCCCGCAAGGTTCCGGGCGTGGTCGGGGTGAACAACAACCTCACCAATCCCTGATCGGCCCCGATCCTGCGGGAAGGGGGATGCTCCATCCGGAGGCGCGGCAGCGGCCCGCGGGTTCGTCCCGGAGGGGGGGAATGTCGCCGTCGGCGGAGGAGATCCGGCAGGAACCATGAACGCCGGCCAGCGCGAGGATCATCCGCGACTCGAGGATGATCCCCGTGACATTCTCGTGAAGGCGAGAACGGGTCTTCGCCTGCGCCCCGAGGAGCTGGCCGAAGCGGCCGAGGTGGATCTGCGCGTCCTGAGCCGCATGGAATCGGGCGGATCGGCGTCCGACGGGGACTGGAGATGCGTCGCCGAGGTTCTCGGGCTGGCGCCCGATCCGCTGCTGGACCTGGTGCACGGGCGCTGGCGTCCTCCGGCCCTTTCCGGGGACCTCCTGTCGGTCGTGGAAGCGATCCCCTCCTACATGGGGGATTACGAGGTCCTGTGCTATCTGTTGGCCTCGCCCGGGGGAGGACCGGCGGGGCTCTTCGATTGCGGCATGGATCCCGATGCCGTGATTGAGGCGATCGAGCGGCGGGATGCGCAGTTGGAAACGATCTTCATCACCCACCGCCACGGGGATCATGTCGGCGCCCTGGAGCCCCTGCTGAAGCGACGCAAACCGCGCGAGCTGGTCCTTCCGATGCACGGGGGCCCGGGGATGCGGTGGCGGATCGGCCCCTGGACGGTCGAACGGCTGCCGACGCCGGGACACACGGCGGAATCCGTTTCGTATCTCGTGCTGGACGGTCGGGACGAACCGCGGGCGGTCTTCGCGGGGGATCTTCTCTTTGCGGGCAGCGTGGGCGGGGCGCGATACGATTACCGGGTCCTGCTGCGTTCCATTCGGGAGAGGATTCTCACGCTGGACGACGATGTCGCGATCTTCCCGGGCCACGGTCCGCCCACCACCGTGGGACACGAGCGGCGGCGCAACCCGTTCCTGGCTCGGATCGGCGCGGGGGAAGAGGCCGAATGAGCCGGATTTCCGTCGTCGTCCCCGTGCGCAACGGGCTGGCGAACCTGCAGGCGACCCTTGCGGCGCTGCGGGCGTCGGAACGGCCCCCGGACGAGATCCTGGTCATGGACGACGGTTCTTCGGACGAGACGGTCCGGATCGATCTCGGTCCCGGGATCCGCCGGCACCGCGTCCCCGACGGGCCGCGCGGCCCGGGAGCGGCCCGGAATCTCGGGGCGAAGCTGGCGCGTGGGCAGATCGTCTTCTTCGTGGATTCGGACGTGGAACTTCATCCCGACGCCCTCGGGCGGGTCGAGGAGTTCTTCGACCGGAATCCGGAGCACGCGGCCTGCTTCGGCGCCTACGACACGCATCCGGCCGCCCGGAACTTCATCTCGCAGTACCGGAATCTCCTGCATCATTTCGTGCATCGAAGCAACGCGGGAGAGGCCTCGACCTTCTGGGCAGGATGCGGCGCCGTGCGGCGGGACGTCTTCCTGGAGATCGGCGGATTCGACGAGCGATACGGTTCCCCCATGATCGAGGACATCGATCTCGGCGTCCGGCTGCGGGACGCGGGACATCGCATCGCCCTCGTGCCGGAGATCCAGGGATCCCACCGGAAACGTTGGACCGCCTTCTCGATGATCAGGACCGACATCCGTTCCCGCGCGATTCCCTGGACGCGCCTCATCCTGGAGCGCCGCGACCTGCCGCGGGTGTTGAACCTGAAGATGAGCGCCCGCGTCAGCGCCGCGCTGGCCTGGACGGCGGTGGCGGCGGCCTGCGCCGGTTTCTTCCTGCCGCGGCTGTGGCCCGCGGTTCCTGCCGCGCTCCTGGGGGTGGTTGCGCTCAACTTTCCCTTCTACCGTTTTCTCCTCGAAGAACGCGGCTTTCTCTTCGCGCTGGCCTCCTTCCCCTGGCATGTTCTTTATTTCCTGTACTCCAGCGCGACGTTCGCCCTGGTGACGGCGGCCCACGTTCTGGGGATGCTTCGACCCGCCGCAGCGCCGGCGGCGAAACCGTTGCCCTTTGACCCCGGCAGCCCGCCGTCGTAGCATCCGGGGCCGTCGTATCCCCGCCGGCGCCGGGAATCCGGGCATGGAGGGGCCTTCCGCGGTCGGCCCGGGGGAGAGCTTCCGAGGACCGGGGGGGACGGTCCGCCGGCGCTCCGTCGGACCGGAGAGGACGGAGATCCCGGATCGGTCGAACGAAGGTGTGTAGCAGCGACGAAACGTTTTTCCGGCGCGCCGCGGCGCGGTTCGGCCCGTTCCTGCTCCTGCTGGCGGCGGCGGGATGCGCCACGATGTCGGTGGATCGCATCCGCGGCGAGATCGCGACGGGGAAGGTGAGGGGGGCCTATGTCGACGGGGTCCCCTTCATCCGGCAGCGGCGGGGCGAGTGCGGCCCGGCGGCCCTGGCGATGCTGGCCGGCGCCTGGGGGATGGAACTGGATCCGGAAGAGATCGCCGGGGAGGTCTATCTGCCGTCGCTGCGCGGCACGTTGAACGTGGATCTTGCCGCCTATGCGCAGCGGCTCGGTTTCTGGGTCAGGTCGTATCGGAGCGATCCCGCCGATCTGAAGGAAAAGCTCGATGCGGGGGTGCCGGTGATCGTTCTTGCGCGGGTTCCGGGTTTCCTGCGCAGCGTGGGGCATTATTTCCTGGTGATCGGGTACGACGACGATCGCGGGATCTTCATCGCCCATTCGGGATCGAAGGCGAATCAGATCCTTCCCCAGGGTCTGCTCGACTCCTGGTGGGCGAGGAACCGCCGATGGGCCCTTCTCCTTCTGCCCCCGGAGAAGGCGACCTGGCGCCTGTCGGCCGAGGAGGAGAACGATCTCGGGGTCTGGTACGAGCGCCGGGGCCGTCCGGAGGAGGCCCTGCGGCGCTACGAGGCCAGCCTGGAGAAGGCTCCGGGCCGCGCCTATGTGCAGGTGAACCTGGGCAACGTCCTGGCGTCGCTGGGCCGTCCGGAGGAGGCCGAGTCGGCCTACCGCCGGGCCCTGGCGGCGGAACCGGACAACGTGGCGGCCCTGAACAACCTCGCCTGCCTGCTGGCCGCGGAAGGCGGGCGCACGGAGGAATCGCTGGCCCTGGCGCGGCGGGCGGTCGAGGTCGATCGGGTTACGTTGCCCAACAGCCTGGATACGCTGGCCCTGGTCCTGATCCGGGCCGGGAGAACGGCGGAGGCCCGGAAATGCGTCGAACGGGCCTTGATCCTCTGCCGGGAGACCGGCCAGGATTCGTGGGTGCCCGTTCTGGAACATCGGCTCGAGGAAATCCGGGAGAGCGGGGAATCCGGGGATCCGCCGGCGGGCGGATCCGAATCCGAAGGGGAAAACGTTCCATGATCCGCATCACGTCGTCGAAGGACCGCCTCCATTTCGAGGCCCCGGACGGTCCGGTGGCCGTCTACCATTTCGGGGAACAATGGGCGCGGCCCTTTTTCCTTCCCGTCTACGCCCCGGGGGAACGGATCCTGACGCGCGGATGGCCGGTCGAACCGGGGCCCGGGGAGACGGAGGATCATCCGCATCACAAGGGACTCTGGGTGGCCCACGGCGACGTGGACGGGATCGACAACTGGGGCGAGGGCGCGGGGCACGGTCGAACCGTTCATCTGGGCTTCGATCTCGTCGAGAGCGACCGGCACGGCGCGCGTTTCGTGGAACGGAACGAATGGACCGACTCGCGGGGGACCGCGCATCTGCGCGAACGGCGCAGCGTCGCCTGGCGCCGGGACGACCGGGACCGCATACTGGATCTCCGTTTGGAATTCGAACCGGCCGGAGGGAAGGAGGTCGTCTTCGGAGACACGAAGGAGGGCGGGTTGATCTCCGTGCGGGTGGCGACTTCGATGGACGCGGCGCGGAACGGGCGGATCGAGAACGCCGACGGCTTGGTCTTCGAGCGGGGAAAGGGCGAGGAGGTCACGTGGGGAAAACGCTCCCGGTGGGTGGACTACAGCGGACCGGTGGACGGGGAGACCTGGGGCGTGGCGATCCTGGATCATCCCGCGAATCCCGTGCATCCGACCTGGTGGCATGTGCGGGGATACGGTTTGTTCACGGCGAATCCGTTCGGAACGGCGGCGTTCGAACCCGAATCGGGCCTGCGGGGGGACCTGCGCCTGGAGCCGGGCGGCCGACTGGAGTTTCGATACCGCCTGATCGTGCATCCGGGGGACGCGTCCCGGGGAGGAATCGAGGACCGTTGGCGGGAATTCAGCGGGCGGTGAGAGCCGGAACGACGGTCTCAAGGGGAAGGGGTTCGCATGGTCCGTAGCAAGGGCGGGTACGCGTCGCCGGGATCGTTCCCGACCCCGGAGGCTTTTCGCGAGCGGGTCCGGGAACTCGGGCTGGCGATGCCGGTCTCCGGGGCGGACGGGGATGCCGCAGGGATCCTGGGCATGCCTCTTTCCTCGAGGTTCGGGGAGATCGCCAACCGGTTTGCCGTCCAGCCGATGGAGGGCTGGGACGCGACGTCCGACGGCCGGCCGACGGAACTGACCCGGCGACGGTGGCGTCGTTTCGGCGCGAGCGGGGCGGGGATGATCTGGGGAGGGGAGGCCGTCGCCGTTCTTCACGAGGGCCGGGCGAATCCGAATCAGCTCCGAATCGGTCCGGATACGATCGGCGACCTGGCCCGGTTGAGAGAAGAGCTTCTTGACGCATGGCGGGAGCGGCATGCGGGGGCGCCCGAACCGCGGATCGGGCTGCAGCTGACCCATTCGGGACGGTGGTCCTCGCCGGACCGTTTCGGGGAACGAAAGCCGCGGATCGCGTTTCGTCATCCCCTTCTGGACGGGCGGGCGGCCCCGGCGGACGCCGAGGCGATCGTCCTGGGCGACGACGAGGTGCGCCGCATCCGGGACGCGTTCGTCGAGGGGGCCCGTCTCGCGGAGAAGGCCGGGTTCGATTTCGTCGACGTCAAGCATTGCCACGGCTACCTGGGCAACGAACTGCTGGCGGCCCGTACGCGGCCGGGGCCCTACGGGGGGGATCTGGACGGGCGGATGCGGTTCCTGGTCGAATGCGTCGAGGGGATCCGGGCGGTCGCGCCGCGCCTGGGGATCGGGGTCCGACTGAACGTTTTCGACTCGGTTCCCTGGTCCGCGACGGGCGACGGGCCGGGGCGGCCGGAGCCGGCGCCGGTTCCGTATCTCTGGGGGTTCGGCGTCGATGCGGAGGAGCCGACGCAACCGGATTTCGCCGAACCGCTGGAAACGGCCCGCCGGATCGCCGCGCTCGGGGTGGGCGCGATCAACGTAACGGGCGGTTGTCCCTATGCGAACCCGCACGTGCAGCGGCCCGCCCTGTACCCGCCCGCCGACGGGTATCTTCCCCCGGAAGATCCCCTGGTCGGCGTGGACCGTTTCCTGAGGGCGGCGCGGAGGGTCAGGGAGGTCGTGCCGAACGACGTGGTGGTGGTCGCCTCCGGGGTCAGCTACCTGCAGGAGCATCTCCCCGCGGTCGCCGGAGCGGTCGTGGCCGAAGGATGGGCCGACGTGGTGGGCCTGGGACGCAGCATGCTTTCCTATCCGGAGTTTCCCGCCGACGTGTTGGCGGGACGTCCGCCGGACCGGAAACGGATCTGCCGCACCTTCAGCGAATGCACCACCGCGCCGCGTCTCGGGTTGCCGTCCGGATGCTATCCCCTGGATCCTTTCTACCGGGAGAGGCCCGAGGCGGAACGATTGCGGCGGAAGGAGCGGCGCCGCGGATGATCATCGATTTCCATGTCCATCTCTTTCCCGACGCGATCGCGGCGGAAACCGTGCGGTCCCTGGCGGCCGGAGCGGGAGTGAATCCCCGCGGAGACGGGACGGTCGCGGACCTGCTGCGTCGCATGGACGCCGCCGGAGTCGATCGCTCGGTGGTGTTGCCGGTGGCGACGCGGCCCGACCAGGAAGAATCGATCCTGCGCTGGGTCAGCGGCCTCCCCCGGGACCGGTTCGAACCGTTCGGGGCCGTCTATCCCCGGGGGCCGGAGGCGGCCCGCACCGTTCACCGGATTGCGGAGAGCGGGTTGCGCGGCTTCAAACTCCACCCGGACTACCAGGGATTCTTCGTCGACGATCCGATGGCGGATCCCGTCTACGAAGCGGCGGTCGAGCGCAACCTGATCGTTCTGTTTCATGCGGGGGTCGACATCGGCCTGCCCGAACCGGTCCATGCCCCGCCGATCCGCCTCCGGAAGGTTCTGGACCGACATCCCGGGTTGCGGGTGGTGCTGGCCCATCTCGGCGGCTACCGGATGTGGGACGAAGTCGAGGAGTTCCTGGTGGGGAGGGATTGTTATCTCGATACCGCCTACGTGCTGGATTCGATCGATCCGGAACAGTTTCTTCGGATCGTTCGCCGTCACGGTGCGGAAAAGGTTCTCTTCGCGACGGACAGTCCGTGGGGGGACGCCTCCGACGAACTCGCCAAACTCGCGGCGGTCGGGCTGTCGAATTCCGAGCTGCATCGGATACGGGGCGCCGCCGCACAGGCCCTGCTCGCCGGCGCGGGCGATCCTCGCGCACGGTGACGGCGGGCGCGGGCGGTTCGGGGATCGGAACCGGCCGTCCTTGCGCCGGGAAGACGGATCGTGTAGTAGAAGCGGGGAACAGGAACACGGCGGCGTCCGTTGTTCGGGGATAGGCTTCATGTCCGAAGAACCCACATCTTCCTCCAATCCGCCCCCTTCCGGGGAAGGCGCCGGGGCGCCTTCTTCCGGGAAGGAGATTTCTTCCTCCGGATCGAGTTCCCCGCAGCGCGTCGTCCGGAAGAAGAAGCGCCGGGTGGATCCCCGCTACCGCGAGCGGCAGAGACAGAAACGGATCCAGTTGATCCTGTGGGTCTCGGGGATTCTCGTCGTGGGCGCCCTCGTCGTGGTTCTCGCCGTGCTGAACTACATGCGGAACAACCCGGAGCGGAAACGGGCCGCCGCGCGCCGGGCGGCGGCCGCCGCCCTGGAGGGGCAGACCGTCCCGAGCGCGCGCGGCTCGGCGGAAGAGGAGGAGAGAGGGCGGATCTACCGTCTGCGCCGCGCGAAACAATTCGAGGTCGACGCATGGCGATCCCTGCACAAGGGGGACGCGGAAGGGGCGCTGGCGGACGCCGAGAACGGTCTCGGCCTGGCGCCGGGTCTCGCTTCCCTGCGGTTCACCCGCGCCAAGGCCCTGTACGACCTCGCGCGCTACGACGAGGCGGTCGAAGACCTGCGCCAGGCGGTCGAAGCGGATCCCTCGCGCGCAGCGTATTTCGTGGCGCTGGGAGCGTCCTACCTGAAGATGGGAGATCCGAAGGCCGCCGAGATCTGCCTGGAAACGGCCGTTTCCATCGATCCGGATCTTCCGAAGGCGCTCGACCAGCTCGCGCTCCTGCTCTGGAAACGGGGACTGGTCGACCGAGCGGCCGGGCTGCTCGAACGGGCCGCGTCCCTGGCGGGGGATTCCGATCCGGCGATCCTGGCGCACTTGGCGGAACTGCAGATCGAGCGCGGCAAGTTCGAAGAGGCGCGGACCAACGCGATCGCCGCGGTCGAGGCGTCCGTGAAGACCGACGATCCCGAACCGTTGAAGGCGCTGGCCCTGATCTACGCGCACGAGAAGGATACCGACCGGGTCATTTCGACCCTGACGAAGGCCTACGACCGGTTCGGCGCGGTCCGGGTGGCGAACTGGCTCATGCTGCCGGCCTTCCGGGATCTGGAAGCCGAGCAGCAGGTCTTTCGCCGGTTCTCGCGGAAGATCGCCGCGGAAAGCCTCCAGATTCAGGCCGCCTCGGTTCCCGCCGAGGAACCGGTGATCGATGCGGGATCCTCGAAGGAACTCGGGCTTCGCCTCGGTCCCGCGAAACAGGAGATCGACCGGGAACTGCAGGAAAAGAAGAAGGGGTTGCAGATCCAGAACTCGGACGGTTGATCCGCCGCTTCCCGGGTCAGCTCCCCTCCGATTCGCCGGCGGTTTTCTTCGCGTTTCCGGAACCCGATTCCGCCTTCTGCGGCGGTGAATCCTCTTCGAGTTCGAGTTCGTTCTTGGCCTTCTTGAACTCGCGGATTCCCTTGCCCAACCCCTTGGCCACCTCCGGAATCCTCTTCGCGCCGAAAAGGAGGACGATCACCAGGATGATGATCAGGACCTCCATGTGGCCCTCCATCCCGGGAACGAGTCCGAGCGGCGAACCGGCGAATCGAACTGCGGCTGGGAAGCTCATGGCAGGGCCGATCGTACCACTCCCCGGCGGGGATGGAAGGGGGAAGTTGGCGGTCGCCGACGGCGCGCGAATCGCGCGGTCCCGCCCGCGCGCCCGGGGGATGTTCCGACGGCGGGCCGTCCGGATCCGCGGGACCGATCATTCCGCGAGATCGCCCGCCGCGGCGTCGCCGTCCAGGATCTTCGCCGTGGCGAACGGCGGGGAGATCGGCCCGACGATGACGAGCCGTCCGACGATCCGGTCCTTCCGCCGCACCCGCATCCGCGCCCCGGGGGCGGGGGGGCGGTCGACGCCGAAATCGACGACGGCGAGCCGGTTGTCGGGATCGACGGCGCGGACGGTGCCCACCGGGCGCCGGGGTTCGGCCCTGGCCGTCGCGGCCGCCCCTTCCGCCGCGGGGTCGGCCGTCGCGCCGGGGGTGCGACAGCCGCCCGCAAGCCAGAGACACCCGGCGCAGCAGATCCACGGAATCGTCCTGCGGAAGGCGGCGGCGCCCGGGACGACGGACCGGTTACCAGGGAAGGTCTTCACGGAACGCCATCGTCTCCGGAGGGGGCGGTTCCCGGACCTGGAAACGCCGCGCCATCCACAGGCCCGCGAAGAATCCGCCGATATGCGCCCACCAGGCGATCCCTCCGGCGGGCGTGCCCCCGCGGGAGATCGCCGCCAGTCCCCCGAGGATCTGGAAGGAAAGCCAGATGATCAGGAAGACGAAGGCGGGCACTTCGATGACCTGGAAAAAGAAGAAGATCGGGATGAGCGTGATGATTCGCGCATGGGGAAAGAGCACGAGGTAGGCGCCCATCACGCCCGAGATGGCGCCGCTCGCGCCGATCGTGGGTACCGGGGAACCCGGCGCCAGCAGGATATGGGTCAACCCCGCCGCAGCTCCCGACAGCAGATAGAAAAGCAGGTAGCGGCCGTGCCCCATCCGGTCCTCGATGTTGTCCCCGAAAACCCAGAGGAACCAGACGTTGCCCATCACATGGAGCCATCCGCCGTGCAGGAAGAGCGACGTGAACAGGGTCAGGATCTGCGAAAAGCCGAATGCCCGGATGAACCGCGCCGGGACGATCCCCAGTTCGTAGGTGAACGCCTGAATCTGTCCGGGCGACATCGACAGCTCCAGGAAGAAGATCACCACGTTGGCGGCGATCAACGTCGTGTTGGCGACCGGGGTCGATTGACGGGGATTCTTGTTCGTATCACGCAGAGGTATCATCGAAGAATCGTCCCGGCGGACGGATCGCCGGCGAATCGCCCGGGGGGAAGCGCGATCGGAAGGAACTGCCTCGCCGATTTCCCCCTAGAGTACCTCCCCGGTGGGTTCGTTCAAGCCATCCGGCCGGAGGGGGAACGGAATCGGCCCTTGACTTTCCGCGGCGGGGTACGGGATCCTCCGGGGCGGAGGGTTTCGTTCATGTCTGGAAGGCTTCTTTTCAAGAAGGGCTACCCGATCCAGAAGGTTCGCCGGAAACTCGAACGTTTCCTCGGGGATCCGGTGCTTGTCACCGCCGAGCATTTCAACCATGCGCAGGAGACGCGCAGCGGACGGCTCGCGGAGGACGGGGGACACATCGTCCTTCTGCAGGACGACGGGCACGAGGTGTTCATCGACACGCTGATCGCGGAGATGAAACTGACGGATCGGGCCAACACCCTGATCTCGATGCCGGTGCGCAGGTTCGAGATCCGTCCGATGGAATGATTCCGGGGGCGTGCCCCGGATCACCCGGCCCCGGACCCTCTGTGCAGGTGGGCGATGGTGGCGCCCCAGGAACCTGCGGCGCCGCCCCCGCCGGAGACGTGGGCGACGAGATCCGTCCGGCGTTCCAGCACCTTGCGGACGGTCCGCCGGAGGGCGCCGGTTCCCTTGCCGTGAACGATCCGCACCGAAGGCAACCCCAGGCGCACCGCCTCCTCGAGATAATCCTCGACCACGGCCGCGGCGTCCTGCGGGCGGAACGCGTGGAGATCCAGGGTTCCGTCGATCGGCAGCCGGACGGCGTCCGGAAGGTCCGATCGCCCCGTCATCCTTCGATTCCCGTGATCTCCGCGAAGGTTGCGGCGGCCTCGTCCCACCGGTCGGTCTCCTCGGGTTCGTAACGTTCGGGCGGTTCGGTCCGGGCGATCCGCGCCCGTCCCTCGGCCAGGGAACCGATGACGCCCGCGGCGATGCCCTGCACGAGAACGTTGCCCAGGGCGGTCGCTTCGGCCGGGCCCGCCAGCACGGGGATTCCGCAGGCGGACGCCGTGAACCGGCAGAGGAGCCGGTTCCGGATCCCCCCGCCGACGACGTGCAGCACGGAGATCTTTCGGCCGGTCGTTTCCTCGATCCGGCGCAGGACGATGCGGTAGGTCAGCGCGAGGCTTTCCAGAACGCACCGGGCGATCGCCCCGGGCGTGGCGGGGACGGATTGTCCGGTCCGGCGGCACCACGCCTGGATCTTCGAGGGCATCTCCCCCGGGGAAAGGAACGAGGGATCGTCCGGGTTCACGAACGCCGCGAAAGCGGGCGCCGCCGCGGCCTCCTCGGTGATCCGCGAATAATCCAGGTCCATCCCTTCCCGCCGCCACTGGCGGCGGCATTCCTGGATGAGCCACAGGCCCATGATGTTCTTCAGGAAGCGGTAGGTGCCGTCGACGCCGCCTTCGTTGGTGAAATTGTGCCGGAGCGCGGCGGCGCTGAGGTTCGGTTCGCGCAGTTCGACCCCCATCAGGGACCAGGTGCCCGAACTCAGGTACGCCCAGTCCTCCGTGCCGACCGCCGGGACGGCGGCGACCGCCGAACCGGTGTCGTGGCAGGCCGGCGCGATCACGGGCGCCGCTCCCAACCCCGTTTCCGAACGGAGATCCGCATGAAGGGGACCGATCACCCGTCCCGGGGGAACCACCTCCGGCATGATCCGCCGCGGCAACCCGAGCGTTTCGAAGAGCGGATCGGCCCAGTCGTTCGTCAGCGGATTGAAGAGCTGCGTCGTCGTGGCGTTGGTGAATTCCTCCACCGCGCGTCCCGTCAGCAGGTAATTGAACAGCCCCGGCATCATGACCAGCCGGTCCGCGGCCTCCAGGAGGGGCGATCCGGATCGAACCATGCTGTAGAGCTGGTAGATCGTGTTGAACGGGAGGAACTGGATGCCCGTCTGCCGGAAGATCTCTTCGCGGGAGACGCGTCGGAAGACCTCCTCCTGGACGCCCTCGGTGCGGGGATCGCGATAGTGGTGCGGATACCCGACGAGTTCGCCGTTGCGATCCAGCAGGGCGAAATCCACCCCCCAGGTGTCCACGCCGATGCCCGCCAGCGGTTCGCCGTCGAGACGGCCGGCGCACCGGCGCATCGCCTCCCGCATCTCGCCGAAGAGCCGCAGGGGATCCCAGTAAAGGGATCCGAACGCCTGGAGGGCCCCGTTGGGGAAGCGGTGGATCTCCTCGAACCGGATCGAGTCCGCATCGATGCGCGCCAGCAGGGCGCGGCCGCTCTCCGCTCCGAAATCGAATGCAAGAAAAGAAGTGTGCTCGGCCATCGGTCGTTCTCCTCGCTGCGCTTCCCGGGGGTTCCGCCCGGAACCCTCCGGCCGGAATCCTGCGGAAAGACGGGGTCGCGGGCAAGAAGAGGATCCCCGCGGGCCCCGCGTCGGGATTCTGGCCACGATCCGCCCGCGCCGCTAGAATCCGCGCCCATGACGCCCCCGTCTTCTTCCGCCGGTTCCCGCTGGGAAATCGTCCCCCTGCAGGTCGGACTCTGTCTGCTGGGGGAACGTCATCTTCTCGGGGACGATCATTCCGACGACGACCGCGTGGAATTCGCCCTGCAGAGTTTCCTCCTGCGGAGGGGGCCGGACGGACCGTTGATCCTGGTGGATCTCGGGCCGAAAACCGTCGGTTTCCTGAACGACATGTTCCGCCGGTACGGGTTCTTCCGCGGCGAACCGGGAGGGGCCCCCGGTCCCGACGACATCCGCCAGCCGAAGGGAAACATCCTCGACCGCCTGCAGGCCCTCGGGATCCGTCCCGGGCAGGTGGATCACATCGTCTTCACCCATCTGCATGCCGATCACCACGGGATGGACACCCCCGGGGCGGTCGGGGCGCCGGCGGACTTTCCGCGGGCCGTTTTCCACGTCAGCGCGGCCGGCTGGGCCGACAACGTCTCGAAGCGGACCGGCGGGGGCTGGGGCAGTTACGTGGATCACACCTTCAGCGACTTTCTTCTGCGCGCTCTGGAGGAAGGGCGGGCGATCGCCTCGGACAACACGGAGATCGCGCCGGGGGTGCGAACGCTCTACCTGGGGGGGCATTCCCTTTGCAGCCAGGCCGTCCTCGTGGAGACGGCCTCCGGGACGGCGGTGATCACCAGCGACGAAGTCTACCGGTACGATCTGCTGGCGCGCGGGGTGTTGGCGCGCCTGCACGTCACCCCCGAACGATGGCGGCGGGCCGTCGCGAAACTCGCGGACCTGGCCGTGGAGAACGGCGCGATCCTGTTGCCGGTGCACGAGCCGCTTCTGGAAAAGATCTACGGGGAAGAAGGTCCGGATCGATGGCTCGAACGCGCCGGCCGGATCGGCCGGGAAGCCGCGGAATCGTACCGGTCGGCGGTCGGAGGGGGAGGAGAAGGGTCATGAGACGACGGGACGTCGCGATTGCGGGGATCGTCGGGACGGCGTTTGCGCTTTCCGTCGCCGGCGCCACGAACCTGATCAACAACGGCGGATTCGAATACGGGGAAAGTCCGCAGTACCCGGGCGTCGGGCTGGGCTGGGAGACGAACGACGCCCAGCCCCACCCGGAGATCTGTTCGCTGGACCGTGTCCACCGGCATTCCGGACGGCGTTCGCAGAAGCTCGCAGCCCATCCGGAGTGGGACCGCGGCGCCGTGCGCCAGGTCACCCCCTACCATTCGGTCATCGGGGGGCATCGCTACCGGGTCACGGCGTGGATTCGGGCCGAGGGCGTGGAGAACCCCGCCGGATGGTATCTGCTGGGACTCTGGTGGTTCCGCAACGACACGCGGATCGGCGAGGTGAAGATGCCGAAGCAGGACGAACTGAACTTCGAGTGGCGGCGGATCGTCTTCGAGGCCGTCGCCCCCGCCGACGCGAACCGCGCCGCGATCCTGCTCACGCGGCACACGGACGGGACGGTCTGGTACGACGACATCGAATTGATCGACGTCACCGCCGACCCGCCGCAGACGGCCGACCGCATCGAGACCGATTGACCCCGCGGGGGAAACCTCGATCCGCGCGGAAAGGGGATCCCCCGGGGCGGCCTCCCCCCTTCGCGGGCCGGGCCTTCCGGGGACGGCATGGACCCGGTTCGATTCGGGCGAGGTGCGGACTAACCGCGCGCCCCGCTTTGCCCTACGTTCCTTCGGGTCGGGTTTTTCGCCCCCCGGAGGCCGGGGAAGAGAGTCCGCCGGTCCCTCCGCGCTTCGCGGACCCGAAACGATTCCCCGGGAGGGTTCCGACGCCGGGGACCGGTTCCGTCCCGACGACGACAATGCGATTTCTCCTGTACAACATCCGATACGCGGCCGGGATCGGCGTGCGTTTTCATCTTCCCGTGCCGTACGCGGGATACCTGAAGCGGGTCGGACAGAATCTGGACCAGATCATCGCCTTCATCCGCTCCGTTCATCCCGACCTGATCGGGTTGATCGAGATCGACGGGGGAACGTACCGGGCGGGGTTCATGAACCAGGCCGAGGTGATCGCCCGGGAACTCGGCCATTACCATCTCGTCGAGGTGAAATACGGCCAGGAGTCCATGGCCAAGAAGATGCCCCTGCTGAAAAAGCAGGGCAACGCGCTGCTGACGAACCGGCCGATCGTCTCCCACCGGTTTCACTATTTCGAGGAGGGCGTCAAGCGGCTGATCATCGAGATGAACCTGGAAGACGTCACCGTCTTTCTCGTGCATCTGTCCCTGACGTTTCGCAAGAGGCACAACCAGCTCGAACATCTCTACCGCCTGGTCCGGGAGACGCGGGGGCCGGTGATCGTGGCCGGCGATTTCAACCTGCTCTGGGGCAGCCGGGAGCTGAAGCTCTTCCTGGGCGCCACGGGGCTGGTCAGCGCCAACGTGGACGAACGTCCTTCCCATCCGAGCTGGGCGCCGCGCCGGCAGCTCGACTACATCCTCCACAGCCCCGATCTCTCCGCGACCGGCTTCTACATCCCCAACGTCTATTTCTCCGACCATTCCCCCCTGGTCTGCGATTTCGACATCTGAGGGGCGCGGCCGCCCCCCCCGGGGGGGAGGATTCCGGCCGGCCGGCGGCCGGGGTTCAGACGTTGAAGAGAAAACGGCAGATGTCGCCGTCTTCGAGGACGTAGTCCCTTCCCCTGAGCGACATGCGTCCCGCGTTCCGGGCGGCGGTCTCCGACCCGACCGACACGAAGTCGTCGTACTTGACGATTTCCACCCGGATGAACCCGCGCCGGATGTCGCTGTGGATCCTGCCCCCGGCGACGGGGGCGGGGCTTCCGCGGCGGATCGTCCAGGCGCGCACCTCGTCCGGTCCGACCGTGTAGAACGACATCAGGCCCTGGGCCTCGTAGATCGCCGCGTTGACGCGGTCGACGCCGGAGACGCTCAGCCCGAGGTCTTCGAGGAAGGCCCGGCGTTCCTCCGGATCGTCGATCGCCATGATCTCGCGTTCGATTTCGCAGGCCACCGGCAGGATCCCCTCCGGGCGGTCGCCGTCGAGATCGTTCTCGGCGACGTTGTAGATCACCTGTTCCGGCAGGCGGGTGAGCAGTTCCAGGCTGCGCACGGCGGCCTCTTCCGGTTCGGCGAGATCGACCTGCCGGAGGGGACGTTCGGATTCCAGGACGGCCAGGCATTTGCGCAGCGCGGTCGTCTTGAGGGCCTGCGCCGGCGTCTGTCCCGCCCGGGCCTCCTTCTCGAGGTTGCGCAGGCGCGTTTCGACGATTTCCATGTCCGCCAGGATCAGCTCGGTCCGCAGACGGGCGAGATCCCGTTCGGGATCAACGGATCCCTCGGGATGATAGACCGAGTCGGAGTCGAAGGCCCGCACGACCAGGCAGAGAACGTCGCAACGGCGCGCGGCGGCCGGCCAGTCGCGTCCCCCGGGAGTCACCGCGGGACAGAGCACAAGCCGGTTCTCGGCGTAGGTGGTCCTGTCCGGGCGGCAGATGCGCGACAGTTCGTCGACCCGGGGATCGCGGACGATCGCGC
The DNA here is from genome assembly GCA_964395275.1 of uncultured Verrucomicrobiota bacterium. Classification (GTDB taxonomy): domain Bacteria; phylum Verrucomicrobiota; class CALLYA01; order CAYNBQ01; family CAYNBQ01; genus CAYNBQ01. Next base: position 66,771 of record CAYNBQ010000001.1, on the reverse strand, counting down.
GCCCCTCGAGGGTTTCCCCGGGGCGGAGGGATTCCGGCACGGGCCGGCCCGTCAGCAGCGAAAAGAGCGTTTTCCGCCCGGACTGGGCGAATCCGAGGATGGCGGTTTTCATTCGGGGCGGCGGTTCTCCGTGGGGGGCCGCGCGTGGCGGCGAACCCCAACAGATACGGAAACCGGGCCCGCAGGGAAACCCGCGGACGGGAAATACGCGTCGTCGGGCGGATCCGTCCGGAGGGAAAACGTCCGGGGCGGGAGATTCCGTCCCGGAAGGATCCCGCGGCGGCCGTCTTCGTTCGGGCTCAGGAGGACCGGGCGACGTCCAGGCGGCACCAGGCGTACAGGGCGTCGTAGACGTCGAACTGCCGTTCCAGGTTTTCCTCGTCGTCCGGGAACCGGATGCTGTAACCGACCGCGATCGCCTCGAATCCGGCTGCCAGGGGATCGCTGTCCCGATCGCTGGTGTCGGCCGCGTGGATGATCCTGGCCAGGCGCAGGAGGGCCTTGTCCGTGAGTTCGAACTTCTCGATCAGGACCTCGAAACTGCATTTCCCGTCGTGATGTCCGTACTCCACGCCGGGTGCGTCGAAGGGGATCGCATCCTCCCTTTCGGCGGTTTCATCGACCCGGCTCCTGGGTACGAAGAGGAATTCGGCCTCGGAATCGATGAACCGGCGGATCAACCACGGGCAGGCCACCCTGTCGACGTGAACGTGGGAACGGGTTACCCATCTCATCTTCTCTTCTCCTGTCGGGTTGGAAGGGGTGAATGAGGTTCATCCTACGCCCTTCCGAGGGCGCCGACAGGGAGAATCCCGGGGGGATCCCGGCGGGCGCGGGACCGTTCTACTGCGGCGTGGCGAGGATTCGGTATTCGCGCCGGTCCGAGGAGGGAACCGTCGTGAGGAACCGGTACCGCCCGGATTCGTCCGGTCCCTCGAGGGTTGCGTTCAGGTTCACCCACACGCCGCTGCCGATCTCCGGACGGGCCTGCAGCCGGAAATCGACCGGCAGTCCGGAGGGTTCCACGAAAAAGAGGGCCAGGGCCCCGTCCTCGAATCCCATCGAGACCAGCCGCGGGACGGGGACCACGAGATCGGGAAGACGGACGTCCACGAAGACGGGCAGGTGATCCGAGGCTTCCGCGCTCGTTTCCGGGGCAAGCGGATCCCCGGATTTCGGCAACCCGGGCCAGACGGCGTCCAGGACGGAGTTGTAGGTTTCCGCCGCCACCGCGGTGTCCAGGATCGGTCCGCCGGCCATGGCATAGTCCAGACGGCGTTCGGAGGGAATCCTCGTCCAGGTCGTCACCCCGTCCGACTGGGGCGCGTCGATCGTCTGGAGATCGTCCGTGACGAAGGCGTCCGGGGGAAACTGCGCGTACGGGACCGGGAAGGTGACGTCGGAACCGAGGGTGTAGGAGAGCGGCAACCCGTCCGGGGGCGATCCGAAGGCTTCCGTTTGTCGATCGGCGACGTCCTCGTTGAAATCGCCGAGCAGGATCGTGGCGTCGGAGGTGGTGATCCCCCAGTTCCGCATGGCGTCGCGGATCCGCTCGGCCTCGATCGCCCGGCGGAACTCGTCGGCGTCGTCGTACCCCGACTTGAGGTGCAGCGCGAAGGTGTGCAGCGGGATCGCGGCGTCCGGGACGAAGATCTCCGCGTAAAGCGTCAGGCGGGTCAGTTCCCGCGCGTCCTCCGGGGACTCCACCTCCGCGATCCGCGCGAGGGGATAGCGGCTCAGGATGGCGTTGCGCAGGCCCCCCGCGAACGGTCCCAGTCCGCCGACGGCGTAGTACGGGTAGCCGAGGCCGGCGGCGAACGCGCCGATGCGTTCCAGATCGTCCGAGGTGACCTCCTGGAGCGCGACGATGTCGGCGTCGATCCGCGCCAGCACGTTGCTCACCGCCGCGTATTCGGCGGATCCGGGTTCTCCGAGCCCCCATTCGATGTTGTACGAGACGATCCGGACGGATACGGCGGGCGCGGAAAACGAAAGCGCGAACAGCAGCGGGCCGAGGAGGAAGAGGGGCAAGGCTCTGATGCGATGTGCCATGGTTGCGATCCCACAAGCCTCGAGGACGATGTCCTGCGAAAATACTACACCCGCGCGGGTCGAAAGTGTATCCGCGACTCGAAAGAGGCCCCGTCGGCGGATGATGCCCGCTCAGAGTTCCGCGGCGGCGAATCGAACGGCGTTCTCGAAGATCCGGAGTCCCTCCCCGTGTTCGGGGAGTTCTTCGCGGCCCCGGCGCCGGGTCCAGTCCGGATGCAGCAGGGGACTCCAGAACCCCTCCGGATGCGGCATCATCCCGAAAAGACGCCCGGTCGGATCGCAGAGACCGGCGACCGCGTCGACGGACCCGTTCGGGTTGTGGGGAAAAACGCCGGTCGGTTCGCCGGTTCGGGGATCGGCGTATCGGAGGGGGACCAGGCGGTCCCGCCGCAGGCGTTCGAGAAGGTCGTCCGACTCCGGGACGAACTTGCCTTCACCGTGGCGGATCGGCAGCTCGATCCGCTCGATCCCCCTGGTGAAGATGCAGGGACTCCGGGGATCCGCGCGCAGATCGACCCATGCGTTGCGGAAAACGCCGGAATCGTTCGAGGTCAGCGTCACCCGCCGGGAGCGGTAGTCGCCGTCCAGTCCGGGCAGGACGCCCAGCTTCACCATCGTCTGGAATCCGTTGCAGATGCCGAGGATCAGGCGCCCGTCCGCGATGAAACGCTGAAGGGGTTGTTCCAAGCGGTACTTGAGCCGGTTGGCGAAGACCGTCGCCGCACCGATGTGGTCGCCGAAGGAAAAGCCGCCGATCAGACAGAGGATCTCGCAGCGGTCGAGCCGGTCCGGTTCCTCGATCAGGTCGTTGAGATGCACCAGGTCGGGCTCCGCACCCGCGAGACGGAAGGCGTGGGCGGTTTCCCGTTCGCAGTTCAGGCCGAAGCCGGTGATGATGAGCGTGCGGACCCTCTTGGCCATCAGGCGTCTCCCAGCGCGGATTTCCATTGATGGCGGATCTCCTCGACGTCGAGGTCGACGATCGCCGTCCCCTCCGGGTCGCGCAGGAGGATGCGCGGGGTTTCCGTGACCCGGCCGACGCAGGCCAGGGGCAGGTCCGCGAAGGCCTGTTCGAAGGCGTTTCGGACCGGGGGCGGGATCGTGAGAACGAAGCGGCCGTTCGATTCGGCGAAGAGGAGTTCGTGGGTCCGGAGCGGTTCACGGCGCGGGATCGGTTCGAGATCGACTTCGATACCGAGCCCGCCGCCCATGGCGATCCGCGCGAAGGCGACTGCGAGTCCTCCCAGCGTCGGCGCGTGGGCCGAACGGATCCAGCCCCTGCGGATGGCCGCCGCGATCCGTTCGCAGAGGCGTTTCGTCCCGGGAGCGTCCAGGCCGGGCGCCCGTTCTCCGACGTAGGGGGCGCCCCGCGTCCGTTCCCCGAGTTCCCGGTAGAAGGCGCTGCCGCCCATCTCCCCGGACGTCGTTCCGGCGACGTACACGAGATCGCCCTCGGCCTTGACGTCGGGGGTGACCGCGCGGCGCACGTCCTCGATCTTGCCGATCACCGAGAAGAGGACCGTCGGCGGGATCGAGATCCGCACCCCGCCGCGCACGGAGTCGTTTTTCATGCTGTCCTTGCCGGAGATGCAGGGGACGCCGTAGGCGATCGTGACGTCGAAGAGCGCCTGGTTGGCCCGCACGAGCTGGGCGAGCTTGAATTCGGCGTCCGGGTTGTCCGGGCCGGGCAGGGGATCCGGCCAGCAGAAATTGTCGATGCCGGCGATCCGGGAGGGGTCGGCTCCCGTCGCCACGGCCCGGCGCACGGCCTCGTCGATGCAGGCCGCCACCATGGCGTAGGTGTCGAGGTCGGACAGGAACGGGTTGACGCCCGCGGCCAGGACGATGCCCTCGGTCTCCCCGTGTTCGACCAGGAAGACGGTGGCGTCCGCCGGCATGTCCCGGTCGACGCCCACGAAGGGTTTCACCACCGTCAGTCCCTTGACCTCGTGGTCGTACCGTCGACAGCGGTCCTCGTCGACGGCGAAGTTGGGACGCCGCAGGAGCGCCTGCAGCATTTCCCCGGGATCGATCCCGTCGATTTCGTCCGGTTCCTCGTGCCTCGGCGGGATCCAGCGGGCTTCGAGTTCCATCTTCGGAAGGCCGTCGTGGAGGAAATCCAGGTCGAGATCGGCCACGACCCGGCCCTCGTACCGCACGAGAAACCGGCCGCTGTCGGTGAAGACGCCCAGGTCCGTCGCTTCCACCTCGCGGCGGCGCGCCAGGGCGAGGAACTCGTCCAGCCGGTCTTCGGGCACGGAGACGGTCATCCGCTCCTGGGCCTCGGAAAGCAGGATCTCCCACGGCTGCATTCCGGCGTATTTCAGGGGCGCGCGGGCCAGATCGATGTCCACCCCCCCGCTCAGCCGGCAGATCTCGCCCACCGAGGAGGAGAGTCCCCCGGCGCCGTTGTCCGTGATGGCGTCGAAGAGCCCGGCGTCCCGGGCTTCCAGGAGGAAATCGGTCATCTTCTTCTGGGTGATCGGGTCGCCGATCTGCACCGCCTGCACGGGGGATTCCTCGGTCAGTTCCGCCGAGGAGAAGGTCGCCCCGTGGATCCCGTCCTTGCCGATGCGCCCGCCGACCATGACGACGCGGTCTCCGGGACGGATCGTCTTGACGTGCGTCGGTTCCCCCCGGATCTCCGCGGGCGCGACGCCCACGGTGCCGCAGAAGACGAGGGGTTTGCCGAGGAACCGCGGATCGAAGCGCTCCCATCCGAAGCCGTAGGGGATCCCGCTCTGGTTCCCGCCGTCGATCACCCCCTGGTGCACCCCGTCGCGGATCCGGCGGGGATGCAGCAGCCCGTTGGGAATCGGCCCGTCGAAGAAGGGCGAGGCGAAACAGTACCCCCAGGTGTTCACCAGCAGGGCGAACCCGCGGCCGGTGCCGAAGGGATCGCGGTTCACCCCGACGATGCCCGTGATCGCCCCGCCGTAGGGATCGAGGGCCGAGGGACTGTTGTGGGTCTCGACCTTGTAGGCCAGCAGAAGACGGTCGTTGAAGCGAATCACCCCCGCGTTGTCGTGAAAGACGGAGACGAGCCAGTCCACGCTCCGCCCGATCGATTCGGTCGCCCGGCGGATGTAGGTCGGGAAGAGACCGTCGATCCGTTCTTCGTGGCCGAATTCGTCGACGTACCGGATCCGCGCGTTGAAGATCTTGTGTTTGCAGTGTTCCGACCAGGTCTGCGCGAGACATTCCAGTTCCACGTCGGTCGGCCAGGCGGGCAGGTCCAGGGCGGCCCGTTCGCGAATGCGCTCTTCGGCGGTGAAATAATCGCGGATCGTCCGCATCTCGGCGATCGTGAGGGACAGCAGGCGTTTCCGGCTCAGTTCCTCCAGGGTCCGGTCGTCGTCCGGCAGCTCGATCGTTTCGACGGTCGGTTCGACTTCGGTTCCCGCGCGGGGGATCTCGATCCGGGCGCCGTCGGCTTCCCATTCCCGGGGCGAGAAGATCCGGAGGGTCTCGATCATCTCGTTGGCGAGGAGCTTCCGGCCGATGGTTTCCGCGTCCGCCCGGTCGAGCGCGGGGGCCTCCAGAAGATACTCCACCGCGGTGTGCACGGCGGCCTCTTCGGGAAGGGATCGTCCGAGGATGTCCTCGACGGCGGTCCGCGCCGTGCGTCCGACGTTGTCGGTCACGCCCGGCCGAAATCCCACCCGCAGAACCCAGCGGGCGTTCGCGGCGGCCGAGGCGCCCACGATCGAGGATTCCAGGATCGGGTCCGTGATCTCCTCGCGGACCCGCTGGATCTCCTCCGGCGAAACCGGGGCGTCGACGAAGTAGACGCGGCGGGTGCGGACGGATTCGACGGAAAGGTCGAGAAACGATCGAATCGCCCGGGCGACCGCCAGACCGCGCGGATCCGGGAACCCGGGTTTGTAGCTGACCTCGATGCGAAACGGCATGCTCTTCCCCAACCCTCCGGCGACCGACCTCGGTTACGAATGGAGCCCCTCTTACGGGGCGAGCGGTCGGGCTGTCAACGACCATCCGCCCCGGCGGGCGAAGAAAGGGTCCGGCGGATTCCCTCGCGGCCCCGCCCGCCGCGATGCGTTGGGGAGACGGGCCGCCCGCGGCCGGGCGGATGGAGATCTCTTGCGTCGGATCGACGGGCGGACGTAGAGTTACCATCGGAGGGACGGGGGAAGCACCGCGGTCGTCTCACCCGTCCGGAGAATTGGCCGGGAAGGGGGCGGATCATGAAGAAGAAGCACGGATGGCTCGCGTTTCTATGCGCGGGTCTCGTCTTTCCAGGCGTTGCGGGGGCGAGCCCGGCCGGTCGGCCGGTCGTCGTGTGGAGCGGCGCGGACAGCGGGATCGCGAAGGAGGCGGCTTTCCGGGTCGTTTCCGTGGAAGAATGGACACGGGTGTGGAACGACCATGCGTCGAATCTCGAGAGGACGCCTTGCGGCGTGGAACGCGTGCAGCGTCCGGAAATCGATTTCGGGAACTACATGGTCGTCGCGATCTTCGGCGGTTCCCGATCCAACACGGCGGGGCTGAAGGTGGTGGAGATCCGCGACGGAGAGGATGAACTCGTAATCGGGTTCGACTGGCTGACCTACCAGACCATGGAGCCGGGCGACGCGACGACCCCGTACGGATTCGTCGTGTTGCCGCGTTCCGGGAAGCCGGTGGTTCTGCGGGTGGACACGAGAAACCTCATGCAGCGCTCGGAGAATCGCCCGCCGAAATGGAGGGAGTACCGCCGTTTCCCGGCGCCGGGGGAGTGAAACGGCTCTCGCTCAGCGCCCCCGCTTCGTCCCGCCCGCCGGGCGCATTGGGATTTTGGCCTGGAGGTTGGATTGATCCCCCCCCGGGGGAACCTCCTGAGAAGGAGTCCGGCTCGCGCTCAGCGCC
>CAYNBQ010000001.1:54479-59753 GCA_964395275.1 uncultured Verrucomicrobiota bacterium | reverse complement strand
CGCGCTCGCCGGACGGATCGGGATTTCGGCTCAGAGGTTGGAGGCGGCGGCCGGAATCGAACCGGCGTTGGAGGTTTTGCAGACCTCTGCCTTACCACTTGGCTACGCCGCCCCAATGCGTGTCGTAGGCTAGCACAGCCTACGGCGGGGATTCCAGTTTGTGTATGAAACCGCCGGCGGTTTCGGCTCCGTCGGGGCGGTCAGACCCGGACCCGGCGCCAGCGGCCGCGCCGGAAGAGGAGGATCGCGATCGTCGCCCGGGCGCTCCAGTCGAAGATGGTGGCGATCCAGACCCCCGCGATCCCCCCGTGGAGGGCGTAGGCGAAGATCCCGACGAGGATCGGGCGCAGCAGCAGGGTGCCGATCGCCGTCGTCCAGAGGGGGCTGACCGTGTCGCCCGCGCCCCGCAGGGCGCCGTTGTAGGTCATCGTGAGCGCCAGCGCGGGTTGTTCCAGGCTGCTGATCCGAACGCAGAGGATCGCCGTGGCGGCCACGGCGGGTTTGGGGGCGAAGATCCCCACCAGGCGATCCGGGAAGAGGAGGAAGACCACCCCCATTCCGCCCATCAGCAGGAGGGCGTAGCGGGATGCGCGTCTCAGGCTGAGCCTGGCGAGTTCCGGATGGTTTCGGCCGAGGTTCTGTCCCACCAGGGTGCTGGCCACCGTTGCGAACGAGAAGGCCGGGATGAAGGAGATCGCCTCGGTGCGGATCCCGATGCTGAAGACGGCGAGGGCCTCCGTCCCGAGACGGGTCACCAGGAAGACGTGCAGCAGCCAGCCGGCCTGGTTCATGACGATCTCGCCGAGGGCGGGCAGGGACACCCGCACGAGGCGGCGGAAGATGCCCGTGCGGATCCGGAAGAGATCGCCGATGCGCATCCGGAGTTCGCCGCCGGGCCGGGAAAGGACGATCTGGAAGAGAAGGGCTCCGCTTGCCGAGGCGATCGTGGTGGCCAGGGCCGCGCCGCGCACGCCCATTTCCGGCAGCCCCAGGCGCCCGAAGATCAGTCCGTAGTTGCCGGCGATGTTCAGGACGACCGTGAAGGCCGTCACCGCCAGGGGCGTTCTCGGGCGTCCCGCCGCCTTGAAGGCGATGCCGCAGACCCGGATGAAGACGTTGCAGAGAATCCCGGGCGCCACCCAGCGCAGATAGGTCGCCCCGGTCCGGGCCACGTCCGGATCGGCGCCGAGCCGCTGCAGAATCGGGGTTCCGTAGAGGAAGACGACGGCGGCGGCCGCCAGTCCGAAGGAAAGGGCGGCCAGCATTGCGTGGGCGAGGACGGCGGAGGCCTCGGCAACGTCGCGCCGGCCCGCCGCGCGCGCGATCAGGGCCGCGGCGCCGATGCCGAATCCGACGGGGATGAAGGAGACGATGAAGGCGAGATGTCCGGCGAGCCCCACGCCGGCGAGTTCAACCGTCCCGAGGCGGCTGACCATGATGCCGTCGGCCAGGAAGACGGCGAGTCCCAGGAGGTTCTCGGTCATCAGCGGCATCGCCAGCCGGGCGATGTCCCGCCCGAGAGATTCCCCCGTCAGTTCCAGGGGGGCGCCCCCGGGGGGACGGGGATCCGGCGGGGACGCTTCGTCCCGCGTTGGATGGAGAGGAGAATCTTCCCGCATGCCTCTGCACTCGGTCGGAACGCCGGGATGCGGCGGACACGGCGGTCAACGTTGCCCCGAAACCCCTGCCGGGTCGAGAGAGGATCGGCGTCGCCCCGAACCGCGCGGCGCCGGCGACGCCGTCCGTTGCAGTCGGAGACGGAAGAAGGGCGACGATCGCAGCGGGGAAGGCGACCGTCGCCCCGCGGGTTTTTCGCCGATGCCCCTACGCCGTCCGCCGTCGCCGCAGGCGTCCGGCCGCGGCGGAAGCGATCAGGAGAAGAATCCCCGGTTCGGGCACGGGGGTCACGTCGGCGAAGGCGTCGATCTCCACGTCGCCGGCGCCCTCGTAGGTGATCTTCACGAACCGGATCTCCGCGAGACCCGTTCCCGAGATGTCGATCCCGGCGCCGCCCCCGGATCCGTCGTACAACGCGAGGGCCTCTTCAATGGTCAGCCCGTCGAAGTCCGATATCGCCAGGGAGGGATCGACGGGCCGCGTGAAATCGGCGGGGACCGTCCAGGCCGGATCCGTCCACGGCTGGGTCGGGAAGAGTCCGTCCGCGACCGCGCCGACGACCTCCACGAAATTCGTGCCGTCGGCGCTGACCGAGACGGTTCCGCCGTCCCCGCCGAAGAGACCCGCGGGATCGGTGTGGCGCTTGTCGTAATCCGGGGGTTCCGCGAAGAAGCCCGCGTTGCCGAAGATCAGCAGATCGATCCCGAACGGGTTCAGCGGATCGTCGGCGACGGGTTCGTCGAACGCGACGATCAGCGAACCGCCGTCGCCGAGCGCCACGAGATCGGCCGATTCCCAGGGAGGGTTGAACATGTGCACCGGCCCGAACGACGTGGTCGCGGCGGGTTGCCCCAGGGCGACGTCGGGCTGCGTGTACTCATCCGAGACGCCGGTTCCGGGGTCGTAGGCGACGACGGAGTCGGCCCAGGGATCCATCGGAACGCCGAAAGCGACGCCCGCCGTCGCAAGAAGCAGCAGAACGATTCCGGCGGATCTTCCGGGCGAGGCCGGGATGGGGGGAAATCTGCGGATACGATTCTTCGGTCTCATCGTTCCTCCCTTTCGCGTGAGGTTGATGAACGAGCGGCGGCCGCCGGGTCTTCTGACTTCCGGTTTCGGACCTACTGGCCTCGCCTTCCCGCTTCCTCCGGGGAAGCAGTGGCTTGCAGGGCGTTCGTAACCGGTTACAGCGGCGCGTCCGTCCCGGATTCTCACCGGGTTCCCGCGAGCAGACCGCCATCGGACTGTGGTTGGCGCGAGCAGTAAAGCCGCAACCCCCCTGCGTGCGCAAGGGGAAACGCGCGGTCTTTCCGGCCGTTGAAGAGGAAACCCGGCCCGCCGGCGCCGGAACCGGCCGTATCAGGCCTCCCGGTGCAGCGCCAGGAAGAAGACGAGGTTGTCGGTCGATTCCACCCCGTGCGGCAGATCCTGCGGCATGTAGATGAAACGACCCGGACCGACGTCGACGATCTCCTCGCCGAGGCGGAAACGGCCCTTGCCCTGGAGCACGACGATCGTGGCCGGGAAGGGCGCCCGGTGCGAAGAAAGTTTCTGGCCGGTTTCCAGGCAGAAGAGGACGTACTTGGCGTCCGGTTTCTCCGCGATGGTCTTGCTGACGATGCCGCGTCCGGCGAATTCGATCATGTCGGCGAGGTCGACGACGAGATGTTCGGTCTTTTCATTCATGGTCTCGATCTCCGTTCCTTCCCCGCAGGAGGGCGCCTGCGACTCTGGACCTCTACCCCCTTTCCGGGGATGGCGCAACCCGCCCGGCGGCCGCGCCCGGGAGGGCGCCCCGGGCGATCTCCGCGGGGACGCGCCGCCCCCCCCGCCCTCCTGCGTTCAGATGCCCAGGGCCTCGTTGATGGGCCGCTGGTATTCCTCGACGCGTCCTTCGATGACGTCGTCGATGCGGACCGCCCGGCCGGTCGTCGACGACTCGTAGATTGCGTCCGCGATGGCCTTGGCGCGCAGGCCTTCCCAGCCGTCGACCTCGGGTTTGCGACCCGTACGGACGGCGTCGATGAAATCGAAGCATTCGACGGCCACGCCGTCGGTGATCCCGCCCGGGAAAAGGCGGTTGCGTTCCTCCGGATCGATCGTCAGCAGGTATTCCCGTTCATATTCCTGCAGGGTGCGTTCGGATCCGTCGCGGAACTTGAAAGTCGAATCCCGTTGGAACCCGTGCATCACGTCGGCCTGGTCCTCGATCGACCCTTCCGATCCGTAGTAGAGCACCCTGCGGAAGGGTTCCCCGGGCAGGGCGCGGCTGAAGCTCCAGGTGCCGACCAGACCCGAGCGGAAGTTCAGGATCGCGGTGAACGAGTCTTCGACGTCGGAAACGACCCGGTTGCCGTCGAAATCCTCGAAGGTGGTCGGGTCCAGGGTGAGGGTTCGGGCGAAAACGCTTTCGACGTCCCCGAAGAGATAGCGGACGCCGTCGAGGAAATGGGCGCCGCTGTCGATGGCGTAGAAGCCCCCGCTCTGGAGGCGTTGCAGCCGCCAGATCATGGCGGGGGGAACGCTTTCCTGGGGGGCGAACCCGGCCTGCTGGACGAAGAACATCAGCGGATCCCCGAGGATCCGGCGGTCCTGCAGGAGCCATCGGGCGGTGCGCATGCCGAGCGAACGGCGGATGTTTTCGGCGACGGCCAGGGTGCGCCCGGTCCGCTCGGCGGTCTCGATGATGCGGCGGCTGGCGCGCACCGTCGCGCCCAGCGGTTTCTCGACCATGACGTCGACCCCCGATTCCATGCAGGCCTCCGCCGCAAGATGATGGGAGGCATGCGTCGTGCAGATGTCCGCGGCCCGGATCCGGGCCTCCTTCAGCATCCGCTCGAGATCGCGGTAGAGGACCGGTTCCAGTCCCCAGCGGTCCCGGGCGAAGGCGGCGAAGGTCTCCAGCGACTCCTCGCGAGGATCGCACGCGGCGACGATTTCGAAGGTGTCGATCCCGTGCCGCTGCAGCTCCATCCATGCGCCCAGATGGCGGCGCGCAATGCCGCCGCAGCCGACGAATCCCACACGGATCTTCTCGGACATGATCGGTTTCCTCCCGGGTTTGACTACCTCGATCTCGGGGATCCCGCGCTTCTCAGGGCGGGTCCGAAGGTTCTGACGAAATCCTCGTCGTAGGCGTAGACGGCGACGTGCCGGAGCCCGTACCGGCGGCAGAGCGCGATCTGTTCGGCAAGCTGACGCCAGCTTTCCAGCCGGTAGCTGCCCAGGCCCGGCACCAGCAGAATCCGGTTTCCGACGGCGGCGCGCTGACTGCGCAGGCGGCTTTCGAGCTTTGCGACGGAGACCTCGTAATCCATGGGCATGACGGAATCGACGATCCGGCGCTGCGCCCAGGTGCGGACGTCCTGGCCGTACTGGCGATAGGCCCGGTCGAGATCCCGGAAACAGGTGGCCGAGAAATGGACGCGGGGATTGGTCCGTTTCACGGCCGAGCGGATTTCCGCGATGAGAGATGTGATCTGCTGCGAGCGCCATCGCAGCCAGGCGTCGTGAAGATCGCCCCCTTCGAGGACGTCGGCCGGCCAGTTCCGCACGCGGCTTCCGCCGCGCGCCGTCTCGAACCGGCGGCGGCAGCCTTCGCAGTAGCAGGCGGGATCGTCCGGGTAGCGGATGTAGTCGAGCTGGAGCCCGCGCACG
>CAYNBQ010000001.1:0-54469 GCA_964395275.1 uncultured Verrucomicrobiota bacterium | reverse complement strand
GATCTCCGCGGCGGCCCGTTTCTCCAGGGCGCGGTTCCGGGGATCCGTGGGGCAGAGCCAGGGGAAGGGGCCCTGTCGCACCACGGATCCGTGCGGTCCCCGCTGCACGCGGCGTTCGCGAACGGCGCGGTCGATGGTCGCGCGATCGGCCTGGTACAGGAAAAGACAGATCCGCTTGGCGTGGACGGCGATTCCGGCGCCCCGCGCCGCATTCAGAAGGCTCTCGTAGTCGGCGCGCCGTCCTCCCCGCGGAAGGGGAAGGAGGGCGGACCGGTACCAGGCGGCGCCGCCGCTGCTGAAGTTGACGATGAGGGCGTTGACCCCGAGCGGACGGATCTCGTTCATCGTGCGGGGCCAGGACCATGCCGTCGGATCCGAGACCCAGAGGGCCATCATCCCCGGGTGTTGGACAGGGGTTCCCCCGGGGGAAACCGAACGGGCTCTTCGGGAACGCGCCGGAGGGGAACGCCGGGCGGAGGGCGTCGCCGGCTTTCGTTTCTGCGGGGTGGAACAGCCGGCCAGGAGCGCCGCCAGGAGGAGCGTCGCGCGCCTCGCACCGGTTCGAATCTGGCCGGGCCCCCTCATGCCGGGCGGCACGATGCCGCAATCCCCCGGCGCAGGCCAGCCCGATCTTCCGGGGGGACCGGATTTTTCCGAGGAAGGGCTGGACGGAACCGCCTTCAACGTGGAACGTAGGGAGAACGCGACCGCGCGGAAGGCGGTTTCGGCACGGGACGGGGTCGGCGCGGCGAAGGGGCTGCGCGGGGTCGTCGGAACGGGAGCACGGGAGGAACCGGACGATGTTGAGACCGAAGCAACTGAAGCGACTGCGGCTTTTCGCGAATTTCGACGAGGAACAGATTCAGCGGTTCATCCCGCACCTGGTGATGCGCGAATATCGTCGCGACGAGAAGATCCTGTCGATCGGGGATCCCGGCACGGCGATGTACATGATCCTGGCGGGGGACGTGAACGTGACCCGACCGGTGAGCGGCCGCGACGTCCTGCTGGCCCGTTTGGAGACGGGCGATTTCTTCGGCGAAGTGGCCCTGTTCGACGAAGGGGATCGCACGGCGGACGTTCGGGCGGCGACGAACTGTCTGATCCTGGAACTCCGGAAGGATTCGTTCGAGGAGATCTGCCGCACGGATCCGGCCGTGGCGCTGCAGTTCCTGCTGGGATTGTTGCGGCATTTCACGTTCCGGCTGCGCAAGACGACCGACCGGTTTGCGGACTCGATGTTGATCCAGCGGGCGGGGCATCCCGGGCGCGGGTGAGGGGGCGGCCTTCGGGCGGATCGGGAGGTTGCGGACCCGTCCCGGCTCCGGGGCGGTCGCGTTGACGGGGCGCGGGAATCGATCTATCTAAATATACCGATTCCCGAATATATGGAGCACCCCCGACCGTGGCCTCGTCGATCGATCCCCGTTTCCAGCAGGGCCTGTCCTGGTTGCGCGCCTCGGCCCATCCGACCCGGCTGGCCGTTCTGGCCGCCCTCCGGGAGCAGCCCCGTTGCGTCCTCGAGATCCGGGATCTGCTCGACGTCCCCCAGCCGAACCTCTCCCAGCATCTCGCCGTCCTGCGCCGCAGCGGCCTGGTCGGCTGCCGGGCCGTCGGGAATCTCCGCTGCTATTACCTCGCGCGACCGACGCTCGTCCGCGGCCTGATCGACTTGCTCGAGGCCGATCACCCGGTGGCGCCGGCGCCGGAGTACCACCCCCAATGCATCCGGGACGCCGGTCCCGCCTGATCCCCCGTACGGAGATCCATCGACCATGCACAAACCCCTCGTGATCCGCGTCGTCATCGGCATCGTCATCGGCGGCGCCATCGGCGCCGTCTTCGGCTACTTCGGCCAGTGCACCACGGGAACCTGCCCGCTGACGGCGAACCCGTGGCGGGGCGCCCTCTACGGCGCCTTCATGGGCGCCCTGCTCGCATTCTCCGCTTCGACGACCACGCCGTCCTGATTCGCGCCCCCCGCCGGGTCCGGCGCGTTCGGGGCGCGTTGACTCCCGCGAGTCCTTCCTCTACCGTCGTTGACCCGGCAGCGGCGTGTCCCGGACCTCCGGGGACGCCGTTCCGCGGCCGGGTCACCCCCCGGCGCCGCCGAACGTTGTCGCCCCGCGCGCGGGAACCGCTCGCCTCGAAAGAGAGGCGTTTCGCGGCATCGGCGCGCGACCCGTGGACGAACCCGAATCCCCTCCGAAGGAGATCCCGAGGATGACCAATCAGAAAGTGCGCCGCTGGGTGGAAGAGATGAGCGCCCTGTGCAAGCCGGACCGGGTTCACTGGTGCGACGGTTCGCAGGAAGAGTACGACGCCCTGGCCGCGCAGATGGTGCGCAGCGGCACCTTCATCCGCCTCAACGAGAACAAGCGGCCGAACTCCTACCTCTGCCGGTCCGATCCGGCGGACGTCGCCCGCGTCGAGGGCCGGACCTTCATCTGTTCGGAGCGCGAGGAAGACGCGGGGCCGACGAACAACTGGCGCGATCCCCGCGAAATGAAGGAGATGCTCCGTGGGCTTTTCGACGGATGCATGCGGGGACGGACGATGTACGTCATCCCCTTCAGCATGGGACCGATCGGTTCGCCGCTGGCGCATATCGGGGTGGAACTGACCGATTCGCCCTACGTCGTCTGCAACATGCGGATCATGGCCCGGATCGGAACGCCGGTGCTCGAGGCGCTCGGCGACGGGGACTTCGTCCCCTGCCTGCATTCGGTGGGCGTTCCCCTGGAACCCGGCCGGCAGGATCGCCCCTGGCCCTGCAATCCGGACAACAAGTACATCGTCCACTTCCCCGAGACCCGCGAGATCTGGTCGTTCGGCAGCGGGTACGGCGGCAACGCGCTTCTGGGCAAGAAATGTTTCGCCCTGCGCATCGCCTCGGTGATGGCCCGGGACCAGGGGTGGCTCGCCGAACACATGCTGATCCTGGGGTTGACCTCGCCCGAGGGCGAGAAGCGCTATTTCGCCGCGGCCTTCCCGAGCGCCTGCGGCAAGACGAATCTCGCGATGATGACCCCCACGCTGCCCGGGTGGAAGGTGGAATGCGTCGGCGACGACATCGCATGGATGCGGTTCGGCGAGGACGGCCGGCTCCGGGCCATCAACCCGGAATCGGGATTCTTCGGCGTGGCCCCCGGCACCTCGATGGAGACGAACCCCAACGCGATGCTCTCGTTCACCAGGAACTCCATCTTCACGAACGTGGCGCTGACCGAGGACGGCGACGTCTGGTGGGAGGAGATGACCCCCGAGTATCCGGAACGGCTGATCGACTGGCGGGGGCGGCCCTGGAAACACGAGTACGGGCACGAGGCGGCCCATCCGAACGCCCGGTTCACGGCGCCGGCCGCGCAATGTCCCGTGATCGATCCCTCCTGGGAAGACCCCGGGGGCGTGCCGATTTCCGCGATCCTGGTCGGCGGCCGGCGGGCTTCGGTGATTCCGCTGGTGACCGAGGCCTTCAACTGGCAGCACGGGACGTTCCTGGCCTCGATCATGTCTTCGCAGAAGACCGCGGCCGCCGCGGGTCAGGTCGGGGAATTGCGCCGGGATCCGATGGCCATGTTGCCCTTCTGCGGGTATCACATGGGCGACTATTTCGCCCACTGGCTGCGGATCGGACGGTCGACCAGCCCGGAAAAGCTTCCCCGGATCTACTACGTCAACTGGTTCCGCAAGGGACCGGACGGTCGGTTCCTCTGGCCCGGGTACGGCGAGAACTCGCGGGTGTTGAAATGGATCTTCGAACGTTGCGCGGGACGGGCGGAAGCGGTCGACACCCCGATCGGAAGGCTTCCGACCCCCGACGGGATCGACACGAGCGGACTCGACATCACCCCGGAAACCATGGCGGCCCTGCTGAGCGTGGATCTCGACGGGTGGATCGACGAGATCCCCTCGATCCGGGAACACTACGCCCGTTTCGGCGGCCGTCTGCCCGGGGAACTGGCCGCCGAACTCGACAGCCTCGAGGAGCGGCTGCGGATCGCCCATCCGTGACGCGGGCGCCGATCCGGCGCCGCCGCGGCCGGGAGCCGTCATGACCGCGAATCCGTCCGCTCCGGGGTCCGGGGATCGGATCGACCTCCTCGAGGCCGACCCGCGCGTCCTGGAGGGGATGCTGGCTTCGTGGGGCGAACCGCGGTACCGGGCCGATCAGGTCCGCCGGGCCGTTTTCTCCCGTTACGTTTCGGATTTCGAGCGGATCACCGACCTGCCGCGGGCCCTTCGCAGTCGTCTTGCGGCGGCGGCCGGGATCGGTTCGCCGGAGATCGTTTCGGAGACGAGGTCGGAAGACGGGTTGACCCGGAAATTCCTCTTCCGTCTCGGCGACGGCCGGACGATCGAAACCGTGTTGATGCTCTACGCCGACGCTCCCGACGCCCCGGAACTGGCGGAGGGGGACGATCCCTCCTCGCGCTGCCGCCGGCGCACGGTCTGCGTGTCGACCCAGGTCGGCTGTCCGATCGGCTGCCCGTTCTGCGCGACGGGCCTGGCCGGGTTCGAGCGGAACCTGCGTCCGGGCGAGATCGTCGCGCAGGTGCATCGGATCGGCGCGATGATCCTGGAGGATCCCCGTCTGCGGCCCGCCCGTCCCGACGCGCACCCGGTGACGAACGTCGTTTTCATGGGCATGGGCGAACCCTTCCTGGATTTCGACGCGACCTGGTCGGCGGTGCGCATCCTGACCGACCGGCGTCTCTTCGCCATGGGGGCGCGGCGATTGACGATCTCCACCGCCGGCGTCGTGCCGGGGATCCGGCGGATGACCCGGGAGAATTCCCAGGTGAACCTCGCCGTCTCTCTGCATGCGCCCGACGACGGGTTGCGCGATCGGCTCGTTCCGATCAACCGCAGGTATCCCCTCGAAGTGCTGCTGCGCGCCTGCCGCGAATACGTCGGGCGGACCCGCCGGCGCATCACCTTCGAATACGCCCTGATGGACGGAGTCAACGATCATCCCCGCCAGGCCCGGGCCGTGGCGCGGCTCCTGCGGGGGATGCTCTGCCACGTGAACCTCATCGCGCTCAATCCGACGGATCCGGATTCGCCGTTCCGCCGCCCGCCGCATGCGCGGGTCGCGAGGTTCGAGGAGACCCTCCGGCGGGAGGGGATCCCGACCACGCTCCGGGTCGAGAAGGGGCTGGAGATCGCCGCCGGCTGCGGACAACTCCGCCGGAGGGACGGCTGAGGGACCGGAAC
Source organism: uncultured Verrucomicrobiota bacterium (assembly GCA_964395275.1). Taxonomy (GTDB): domain Bacteria; phylum Verrucomicrobiota; class CALLYA01; order CAYNBQ01; family CAYNBQ01; genus CAYNBQ01. The sequence continues at coordinate 49,252 of CAYNBQ010000001.1, read as the reverse complement.
GCGTTCCCCGCGCGCCGTCTCCCGGTCGAACGCGGCGTCGCGGCTTTCGTTCGGGCGCGAAGATGATACCGTCGCATGCGAATCCGCCCGGCCCGCCCGGGGAATCCTCCGGCGGCCCGCGGAGAAGGGGATCGAGGATGTCGCCCGGGAAGAAAGAAGCGTTTTCGGGGCCGGTGGTCTTCATCCATCTGGCCCGGTGCGGCGGGACCACGCTGACGAATCTTCTCGACCTGCACTACGCCAACCGGCGGATCCTGAAGGCGAACCTGCTTCACGCCGAGGGCGACGATCTCGTCGGGATCCTGGGCCACACGGCGGAACCGTTCCGCAAACCGCTCGCGCAGGCGCGGTACGATCTGATCGCGGGGCACAACAACCTCGGCGATCTCGAGCCCCTCTTTCCCGGCGCGGCGTTCATCACGATGCTGCGCCACCCCGTGGACCGCGTCGTGTCGCTCTACAACTACTGGCGCTCCCACAGGCGGGAATACGTCCTCGAGCACGATCTGCGGGGCCCCCGACTGGCGCAGGAACTCTCCCTGGAGGAATTCGTGGAGAGCGACGAGCCGGAGGCGCATCTGAACGTGAACAACGGGATGGCCCGCCAGCTTTTCCACGGGCTGGTCGGAGACACGGGATTGAACGACGCCGATCTGCTGCGGCTCGCGCGCGATCGGCTCGACCGTTTCGCGTTCGCGGGGATCACGGAGATGTACGATCTGTCCGTCGTCCTTCTCTGCTACACGCTGGGGTGGGATCCTCCCGAGGCGACGGACGACGCAAACCGGTACGAACAGAATCTCGAGGACGCCTCGATCTTTTCGCCGTCGGCGGATCGGGCCCGTCCCTCGGAGAAGACCGTTGCGCGCCTGTTGGAGAAGAACCGGGTCGATCTGGGCCTCTACCGGCACGCGGTGCGCAGGTTCCAGCAACGGAGCGCGGCGATGCTGAACGAGCTGCGTCGCGATCCCGGCCGGTTGAAGGGGCGCAGACCGATCCTCTTCAAGCGCGCGGCCCGCCGGCTCGACCTGGTCCTGCGCAACTATCTCCACCCGCGGTGACGCGCGGGACGGCCGGTCCGGGGGCCCCGGCCGGGGAATCGTCCGCGAGGAAGGTCAATCCTCCGGAGAGATCCCCAGCCGTTCCTCGAGTTCGCCGAGGAGCTTTCTCTTCGAACCGCTTCCGTAGGTGATCACGGTGTCGCCGACGATCAGCCGGGGGATCGAACGGGCCTGGATGAAGCGGTAGATGTTGATCCCGTCCCGGATCCAGTGTTCCCCCGCCTCTTCCTCGAGGAGGGACGCCAGTTTTTCCTTGCCGCCGACCAGCGACTCGGCCCGTTCCCGCGCCTTGTCGACGGGGGGCGGCCAGCCGCCGGTCAGCAGCCACTCGTGGTATTCCTCGAATTTCTCCGGGGCCGCCTGGCGGACGGCCATGCTGTAGCGGGCATAGTCGCAGGAATCGTTGAAGGTCGGCAGGGTGCGCTTGACGTTGGGGTTGCAGTCCCGGTTCATCGGCACGGGCAGCGGAACGACGGCGATCCGTCCGGGATGTTTCTTGCGGAACTCCTGCAGGATGCCGTGCAGTTCCCGGCAGGAAGGGCAGGGGTAGTCGAAGAGATCGACGATCACGTGCGGCGCGTCGGCCGGGCCGATCAGGGGGACTTCCTCCAGGTTGAAGGTGAGGTTGCCGTCCAGGAGATGGACGATCCGCGGCGTGGGTTTCCTGCCGAGGCGGATGCTTCCCCCGGAGAAGGAGGAATCGTCCGTCTCGGCGAACTGCATTTCCTCGGCGGCCTCGACGGAGACGATTCCCGGCGTCAGCAGGACGTGCGAACCGATGAGCAGGGCCGAAAGAATCCCGGCGGGAACCCCGAGCCGCAGCGGGGCGCGGGGCATCGTGCGCCAGACGGGCGCGTATCGCAGGACGAGGTAGAAGGCGGTGAACCCGAAGAGATGGGCCGTCATGCAGTAGAGACAGAAGTGTTTCAGCGCGAGCCACTGCAGACCCGTCAACCAGGCGACGAAAACCAGACCCGTCAGACTCAGCATGACCATCATCCCCCAGAGGTTGGCGGCATGAGACTGGAGCTTCTTGACGCCCGCGAGGAGGCTCAACCCGGTCATGCCGAGGTAACAGCCGACGCCGAGAACGGCGACGGGGAATCGGCTCCACCGCGCCCAGCGGCTTCCGAGGACGGCGTCGCACTGGCTGCCGCCGGAGCAGCCGGGCAGGTGGCCGTGCTGCGGCCCGCCCTGCCAGACCATGTAGACCGACAGCAGCAGCGCCGCAAACGAGAAGATCGTGATGGCGCGGCGCACGCCGCGGGGAGGGTCCGTCCAGGGAGCGGAATCTCTGGGATCCAAGGGAGCGTCTCCGGTCCGTCTCCCGGGCCGACCGGGAGACGGAATCATGGGGACCACTACCGCGGACTCTCTTTTCTGTCCAGTCCCCGGATTTCCCGGGCGGGCCGAAAAGGACCGCGGGCGGGTCGTTCCCCCGCCGCCGCCCGCGCCGCATCCGGCGCTTGAAACCGGGAATCGGGCCGTGATAAGCACCTTCGTGCCGGGAGGAAGGTTCTCAATCATGGAGGGAACGGGGATCGTTTCCTGCGCGATTCCCCGCAACGGAAAGGGGAGAAGAGACATGACGAAAAGGATTGCGGCGGCGGCGGTGTTGTTCCTGCTGGGGGCGGCGATGCAGTCTCATGCGACGAACGGAGACAACCTGATCGGGATCGGTCCGGTCTCCCGGGGCATGGGCGGCGTCGGCGTGGCTTCGCCCCAGGACAGTCTGACGGCGATCTTCGTCAATCCGGCCGGGATGAGTTTCTGTCCCTGCGGGGCGAAGTCGGAAACCATTTTCGGTGCGACGGCCTTTTCGCCGACCGTCAAGGCGAAGATCGGCGCGCCCGGCGGAACGATGAGCGGGGAGAGTCAGCACGACGTCTTCCCGATTCCGGCGATGGGCGTCACGATGGCCATCAACGAGCAGTGGCGTTTCGGGATCGGCGCTTACGGGATCTCCGGCATGGGCGTGGACTATCGCAACATGGGCTGGGATCTCGACGGCAATCCGGCGAACGGGTTCGAGGGCGATCTCTATTCCCGCCTGGAAGTGATGAAGTTCGCGCCGATGGTCAGCTACCAGATCAACGAGAACTTCAGCGTCGGCGGCGCGCTGCAGGTCGCCTACAACAACCTCGATCTCGGTGCCGGAGGCACGCACGACTACGCCTACGGGATCCAGCTGGGCGCGCTCTACGGGACCGGACCGTTCCAGTTCGGTCTGAGCTGGGTTTCGCCTCAGAAGGCCACCTTCGACCGGGTCTTCAACTTCGACGCCTTCATGGGGGACACCTCCTTCGACACGCTCGAGCTCGAGGCGCCCAACACGCTGGCCGCGGGCGTTTCGTACGAGCCGAACAAGCAGTGGCTCGTGGAACTGGACGTCCGCTGGTACGACTGGTCGGGCGCCGACGGATACGGCGATTTCGACTGGAAGGACCAGTGGGTCTTCGCGCTGGGCGGGCAGTATCGTCCGTCGGAGAAATGGGTGCTGCGCCTCGGCTACAACTACGGGGAGAATCCGGTCGAGGAACACAACGGGTTCGATCCGATGGGCGTCTCGACGATGCAGGGCACGGCGGTCCCGACGCTCGGCTACGAGATGTTCCGGATCATCGGGTTCCCCGCGGTGGTCGAGAACCACGTCAGTCTCGGCGGGGGGTACCTGATCGCCGAGGATCTGTGGTTGAACCTCTCCTACATGCACGCGTTCGAGAAGACCATCAGCGAGACCTCGGCGGGCGGCGTTTTCGCCCTCGAATCGAAGCTCTCGGAAGACACCCTGAGTTTCAGCCTGAACTGGGCGTTCTGATCGATCGCCCCGAAGGTCGCGCCGGACGTCCGTTCGGCGGACAGGATGGGGACGGCCGGGCGGCGGACGCCGCCCGGCCGTCTTCGTCGTTTCGGACGTTGCGCGGGTCACTCCCTGGCGAGAACGCGGTAGAACTCCGCGGAAGCCGCCCCGACCTCTTTTCGCCACAGGGTCGGGCTGGAAAAGGTCCCGTGGGCGTCTTCCGCGAACTCCCCGTCCGGCGGCGGGGGCGGACGGAGAAATGGCGACCCCGACGGGATTTGAACCCGTGTTGCCGGGATGAAAACCCGGTGTCCTGGACCTGGCTAGACGACGGGGTCGCCGACAAGCCCGGTAGCATAGGCGATTCCGTCCTGTTTCTCAAGGGCACGCCGCCCGAAAATCCTTTCCGGACCGCCGATTTCCGGGAGGCCGTTCACCACCCGCGTTCCCGCAGCCACCGGCGGGCCCGGCCGATCGCCTGCTCCGGGGTTTCCCGGCGGGGGGGCCGGTCGATCTCGATCGTGATCCATCCCCCGTACCCGATTTCCCGCAGGACGGCGAGCCACCGTTCCAGGGGAAGCACGCCCCGGCCCGGGGCGCGGAAACCGTATCGCGACGTCAGCCGGTTGCGTCCCCATCCGGGGCGCCAATCCTTCAGATGGACGATCACGATGCGCTCCGCGAACTCCCGCAGCACGTCCTCCGGATCGTCGCCCGCGACGCTCAGGTGAGCCAGGTCCGGCGCGAATCCGACCGAGGGGAAACGGCGCAGCACCTCGGCCGCCTGGGATGCCCGTTCCACCGGCGCGTTCAGGTGGGGATGGAGGGCGAAGCGCAGCCCGGCAGCTTCGACCTCGGCGATCCGGCCGAGGTCCCGCCCTTTCGTGTAGATCCAGGGGATCCCGACGGCCTTTGCGAATCGGATGCGGTCCTCGATCGGACCCTGCCCGGTGATCATCACGGGCCGCAAGCCGACGCGCTCCAGCATCCTCCGGAGCGCTTCCGGGGGGCCGAGCAGGACCGGCGGCTGGTGCAGTTCCACGCCGTCGTATCCGGCCCGCGCGATCGCCTCCAGCATGGCCGGCGGATCGGGCCGGCGCCCGAAGACCATGGTCTGACATGCAACCCCGCCGGAGGGCGGGAGGGGCGGGTCCTTCGCGGTCATTCCTTCGGGGACGGATCGGTTCTGGTCTTGACGGCGACGGTTCGTCCCCCGCGTCCCTTGCGCCATCCGAGCGGGGCGAGGAGTCCCACGACCAGTCCGATGGCGAAGGTCACCGTGAGATGGATCGCCAGGCTGGCCTCGATGCTCCAGCCCAGGAATCGAAGGGTCGCCACATCCCGGTTCTGGACGACGAAGATGATGATCAATACGACCAGCACGATGAGTACGATCTGACTCGGTCGGATACGGCGTTCCGCGGCCATGGCTTCGATCCTCCTTGAAACGCCCCCCATCGTACCAGACGGGCCCGGATCTTCCCACCGGTCCGTCGGCCGCCGGCGCCCGTTCATTCCGGCGCCGGACGGGCGCGCCCGGTCGGATCACGAGTCCAGGCGGATTCGGTAGCGCACCTCGGATCCGGGCAGGGGTTCGGAAAAGTCCCCCGCGGCGCCCACGGGCGTGCCGGACCAGCCGCCTCCGGCGACGGAACGTTCCACGACGTAGTCGCGGTCCGGCGCGGTCCGCCACCGGATCCGCACCACGGCGCCGGGCAGAAACTCGATCGATTCGATCCGCAACACGTCGGCCGCGTCCCGGGGATCGGTTCCGGCGCGGTACTCGTGGATGTTGATCATGCCGTCGCGATCGGGATCTTCTACGGCATCCGCGGGGTCGAGCCGGTCCAACCCGCGACCGGTTTCCCATCCGTCGCCCATGCCGTCCCCGTCGGAATCCGGATCCCGGTAGTCCGGCAACCCGTCCGAATCGGTGTCGACCGGGTGGAGGGGATCGGGTCCCGCTTCGAGGTTGTCCGGAACCGTGTCGTTCTCCGAATCGGGATCGCGGTAGTCCTCCAGGCCGTCGCCGTCCGTATCCCTCGGCCGTGTCGGATCGCCTCCCGCTTCGACGCTGTCGGGGATCGTGTCGCCGTCCGAATCCGGGTCGCGGAAATCCTCCAGACCGTCGCCGTCGGTGTCGGGCGGCGACCCGGGGTCCGGTCCGGCCTCGTAGGCGTCGGGGATGAAATCGCCGTCCGAGTCCGGATCCTCGTAGTCGGGGACGCCGTCGTCGTCGCTGTCCGGAGGGTCGTACGGGGTGGGCGCCTTCTCCACCGAATCCGGGATGCCGTCCTCGTCGGCGTCCCCCGAGGCGACGTAGATCTCGATCCGGTGGTTGAGGGTGTCCGCAATGTAGAGGGATCCGGCGGGGCCGACGGCCACGCCTTCGGGCCCGTTGAGTTCTCCCGGGTCGGCACCGCCCGGGGGACCGCCCACCGTCGCGAGGAGCGCGCCGCCCGCGCCGAGTTTGCGCACGCGGTCGAAGATCGAGTCGGCCACGTAGACGCTTCCGTCGGGCCCGGGGGCCACGCTGCGGGGATGGGTGACGATCGCCCCCAGCAACCAGATCTCCTGCAGCGTCCCGTCGGTCGTGAAGATCTGGATCCGGTCGTTCATCGTGTCGGCGACGTAGACCCGTCCGTCCGCACCGATCGCCACGTCTTCGGGCGAACTGAACTGTCCGTCGCCCACCCCGAAGCTTCCCCACGCCGCCAGGAAGGCGCCGTCGGGCAGGAACTTCTGGATCCGGTGATTCCCCGTGTCGGCGACGTAGACCCTGCCGGCGCCGTCGACGGCGACGCCCATGGGCGCATTGAACTGTCCCTCGCCGCTTCCGGCCGAAATGCCGCCCCAGGTCGCGACCGGCTCGAGGGCCGCGCTCAGGACGCGGATCCTGTGGTAATGGGTGTCGGCGACATAGATCCGTCCCGCGGGACCGACGGCCAGGTCGCCCGGGAGATTGAAGGTCCCCAGGGCGCCGAAAGAGGTCCAGGTTCCCTGCGGATCGCGCCGCTGGATCCTGTGGTTCCCCGTATCGGCGACATAGACGTTTCCGCTGGACGCCACGGCGATCCCACGGGGCTGGCGGAACTCGCCGAGGCCGCCCCCTTCGGATCCCCATCCGCCGAGGCGGCTCAGTTCGTCGGCGACCCCCGGCCGGGGCGTCGCCGCGAGGACGAGGATCGCCGCGGCGACGGTGCGGCGGAACGAACAGGCCGCGGCGCGGGTCGTCGGTCCGGCATTCATGGAACGGGTTCCTCCTCCGGCATTCTCCATCGGACGACGACCAGCCGCTTCTCCGATGCATACGCCAGGGCGGCGTCTTCGGCGGCGATCGTCGGTTGTCTCACGGGGCGGGTTTCCGGGCGAAGATGGCGCAGAAGACGCCAGCCGATGCTGTCCCAGACGGCGACGACGGCCTCGTCCCAGACGACGACGAGGATCCGCCCGCTCGGGTCGAAGAGGACGTCGCTGACCGTTTCCGTCCCGGACAGCCAGGGGATCCCATCGGGATCGAGTCGGAAGAGGAGGCGCGAGGCGGTGTTCTCGTTCGGCACGTACGGGTTGCCGACGTCGTACACCTCGATCGACCGCTTCAGGGCCACCGCGAGGCGACGCCCGGCGCTGTCGAAGGCGACTTTCGCGGGCCGTTCCTCGAACGGAAGGGAAAGTCGATCCCGCCAACCGCCGAGGAGGGCGACCGTGACTTCCTTCTCCCGGGGCACGGCGAGCTTTCCTCCGTCGGGCGAAAAGACGGGTGTGCCCGGTTCGTCGAAATCCTGCATCACCACGATTTCCTTGCGCAGGACCGGGTCGTAGACCCGGACCAGGCCGTCGAGGCGGCTGTAACTGGTCAGCAGGAACTGTCCGCGACGCGACACGGCCGTGTCGTAGAGCTGCAATTGCCGCAGTTTGCCCGGCAGGGAGATGTCCACGTCGAGGGTCTGCAGCCTGGCGCCGTCGCGGAGCCGGTACACCCGCCATTGCGACGGCGAGGCGATCACCAGGAATTCCCCCAGGGCGGCCTGCGCCAGGGATTCGCCGGTTTCCAGGACGTAGTGCGTCCCGCCCATGTCGATCCCGTAGACGAAGATCTCCTCGGGCAATGCGGCCACGACGTAGTCGTCGTTTCCGCCGAACCCGATCCAGCGGGGTTCCCGGGGTAGATCCCAGCAGGTTTCGCCGGGTTCGCCGATCAACCAGAGCGCCAGGCGGGTTCCCACGGCCGCCTCGGCCGCGGGGAAGAGGACCGAGCTGCCCGGATGCCGGGAGAGGATTTCCATGGCCTGCGACGGATGTTCCGCCGCCCAGGACCGCAGCTCGCCCGCCAGAAGGCGCTCGAGTTCCTGTCCCCTGACCAGGGGGGCCGCCCGGGCGAAGAGGTCGCAGGCCCGTTCGAAATCGTTTCGTTCGAGCTGGACGCGGATTGCGGAGGCGAGCGGTTCGTGGAGTTCGGCCCGGATCCGTTCCGGGGGGATCTCGAGATCCTGGAGGGCCTCGGCGATTCCCCTGGACCGGTCGGCGGTGCTGTCCTCGCGGAAAACCGATTCCTCGATCGCGTCGAGGGTGGCCGAGATGAGCTCCTTCCGGGCGGCCGCCGCGACGGCGCCCCGGGTGATGCCGGCGAGATCGTCGTAGAAGCGTTTCGCCGAGGCCACCCCTTCTCCGGCGACCCGGCGCGCGATTTCCTCCCGGGCCCGCCGGGAGGCCTCCTCGATGTGTCGTGTCCGGTATCGGGCGCCCCCTTCGGGGCGGAAGAGGATGGCCGCCATGATGCGCGCGTTCTCCAGGTCGCCCTGCGAGACCCGTTCCACCAGGTGCCGGGCGCACCAGGCGCGGGCGGCGTCGAGCACGGGCAACGCCTCGCCGCCGGGAAGGGCGGCCGTCAGGCGGTCCAGGAAGCCCGAGGCTCCCGGGAGGTCTCCGGCGTCCAGCAGCGATTCGACCCTGGCGATCGCCCGTTTCTGGAACCGGGCCAGCGCTTCCTCGGCCAGTGGATTGTCGGTCCGGTCCGGAAAGGCGGTCTGAAGGAGGGCGGCCGCTTCCTCGGGGCGGTCCGCCGCCCGCCCGGCGATCGAATCGACGATCTTCCTCTGGAGGAGGGCGAGGACCTCGGCGCGGCGCGGCATCTGCGTGGCGGCGCGCATCCACGTTCGGGTCCATCGCGCCGCCGTCAGGGGGCCCGCGTCCCGCCAGAGCGATTCCACCTTGTCGATCGCCGCCCCGTGCAGGCGCCGAACCAGGTCGTCCTCGTACGGGGAAGGCGGATGCAGACTCAACAGCGGCAACGCCGTGCCGTAGGCGTCGATCACCCTTCCCTGATCGGCCAGTCGGAGCGCCTCGCGGAAGAGCCGTCGGGCCTCGAGGCGGGATCGGGCCATGGCGCCGATCATCAGGCCGCCCGTCGCCAGAACGACGATCAGGAACCCCAGTGCGGCGGCGCGGACGATGCGGATCGGCCATCGTCCGCGGACCAGTTCCCGTTCGGCCGCGTCGTACAACGCGACGAGATCCGAGACCATTTCGGGATGCCCCCGGTGGGGGGCGAGAAAGCGGATCGCGCCGCGATAATCGCGGGCCGCCATCAGGGCCCGGGCGCTCTCGAGCAGTTCCTCGGCCGACCGGACGATCTCCCGCAGTTGAACGCGGGCGTGTCCGAGTTCCGCCGGGAAACGTTCGCCGGCCCGCTTCGCCTCCCTCGGGAGTTCCTCCAGGGCGGGATCCGCTTCCAGCACCCGCCGCAGCAGCGGGTGCTGTTCGAGCCGCAACAGGACGGTTTCGACCCGGGCGCGCGCGGAAGAGTTCCATCGGCGTTGGAGGATCTCCAGGGAGGACCCGAGCCGCCGCAGGGTGTGAAGCGCCGGCGACGGCGCCGAAGGGTCGCGGAACGAACGCGCGTTGCGGGCTTCGTCGAGCACCCGGTCCGCCTCGTCCAGGAAGACCGCCGCATCCCGGAAGGTGTCGACGGCCCGCAGGGCCGTCTGGCGCAGGTCGGCGCGTTCCAGTTCGATCCGTCGGCAGAGTTCCTCGGTACGCTCCCGGATCCGGGCGAGTTGCGGGGGGATTTCGCCCTTCGCGGAGGAGACCAGCCGGCCCAGGGCCGCCTCCTTCTCGTGGAGCCCGCCCAGACAGGCGGCGAACCGCGCGACGAACGGATCCCGTTCGTAGAGGTCGATCAGCCAGGGTTCGAGGATGTCGAGCGCCGATTCGAGCGCGGGGAGATCCCCCCCCGGCGCGGTTTCCCGTCCGCCCTGCTCCCCGGGACCCGGTCCGGCGACCCCGGCGGACCCGTCCGCGTTCCCGATGACTCTCGTCGTTCGAAGGGTCTCGAGCGCGGCGGCGATCTCGTCGGAAGATCGTCCGCCCCGGTTCGCCCCAGAATCCACGCGGGCCTCCCTTCTCCGGACATCTCCGCCGATTCACTCTATCCGCTTTACCCCGGCGCGGCAACCGCGGCCGCCCGGCGCGTCCGGTTGGCTTCGCCGGCCGAGCCGTCTTATAGTCCCGTACTGATCGGGCCGAGCGCGCAAGCCGAAAGGACCTCCCCATGAAGATCTCGCAGTGGACCCGGCCTCCCGGGAAACGGTTCCGGTTCGACGATTTCGATCCTGACGACACGGGGCCGTATCGAAAGAAGTCCGACGCCGTTTCCGACACGGCCCAAAACCTCCGCCGCCTGCATGATCTGCAGGAGATGCTGTACGCCCAGGGGGAACACGCCCTGCTGATCGTCCTGCAGGCGATGGACGCCGCCGGCAAGGACGGGACCATCAAGCACGTCATGGGCGCCTTCGATCCCCAGGGCGTGCGGGTGGTCCCCTTCAAACAGCCGACGACCCGCGAACTGGCGCACGATTTCCTCTGGAGGGTTCATTGCGCCGTCCCGCCGCGCGGTCTCATCGGCATCTTCAACCGTTCCCATTACGAAGACGTCCTCGTGGTCCGCGTCCGGAAGCTCGTGCCCAAGTCGGTCTGGCGGACGCGGTACCGGCAGATCCGGGATTTCGAACGGATGCTCGCCGCAAACGGGGTCACCATCGTGAAGTTCTTCCTCCACATCAGCCGCGAGGAACAGGCCAAACGGCTGCGGGAACGGCAGCGGACGCCTTCGAAACAGTGGAAATTCTCCCCGGACGACCTGGAGGATCGGAAACTCTGGGACGACTTCGCCGAGGCCTACGAAGACGCGCTGTCGCGGTGCAACACCGAGCACGCGCCCTGGTACGTGGTGCCGGCCAACAGGAAGTGGTACCGGAACTTCGTGGTCTCCGAGATCCTGCGCAAGACGATGGAATCGATGGGACTGCGATACCCGGATCCCGTGCCCGACATCGAGTCGTACGTCATCCGCGACTGAGCGGGCGTGTCGCGCGGGCCGGGAGGCTTTCCGGACCCGGGCATTTCGATGTGGCGGACGCAACCGCGGGGATGGCATCTTCGCCCCTTCGGTGCGCGGCCCGGAGGGGGCCGCAGAAGGAGGGGCTTTCCCGATGCGGGTTTCACGACGGATCCTCTGGTTGATTCTTGCGACGGCCGTTTCGGCCCCGGCGGACGAAGTGCGGCTGAAAAACGGCGATCGATTGACGGGCACGCTCGTCCGCATGGAAGACGAAACCGTCGTCTTCCGGTCGGACCTCCTGGGCGAACTGAAGATTCCGCGGGCTTCCGTCGTGGGCCTGACGGTTCCCTCGCCGCTGGAGATCCGGCGGAAAGACGGGACGACGATCCGCGGACCGATTCGCACGGTCGAACCCGGCCGGTTCGCCGCCGGCACGGAAGGCCGGGAGGCCTTCGGGACGTTCGTCCTGGACGACCTCGTTTCGATCAATGTTCCCCCGGTCGTCTGGGAGGGGAACCTGAGCGCGGGGTTCACGGTCACCTCCGGCAACACATCCACGGAGGCCATGAACGCCTCGGCCACCCTCGGCCGGCGCAGCGAAAGGGACCGCACGACGATCGACGCGGACCTCACGCGGGGCAAACAGAAGGATGCGGACAGCGGGGAGAAAAAGACGACGGAAGACTGGCGCCGGGCGAAGGCGCAATACGATTATTTCTTCACAAAGAAGAACTTCGCCTTTCTCAACGGCCAGTTCGAGAGAGACGACGTCGCGAACCTCGATCGGCGGGTCATCTTCGGCGGCGGGATCGGTTATCAATGGCGGGAAACCGACAGGACGAAGTTGTCGACCACCCTCGGCCTGGCGTCCCGATACGAGAAATACGAGGAGGAAGGCTCCGGCGACACGGAGCTGACGCTCCAGGCCGCCTACAGGTTCGAGGGGCGGCTTTCGCCCCACGCCCGCCTGCTGCACGACCTGATGTACTACCCGGTTCTCGAGGATTTCGCCGACTTCTACCTGAGCGCGAGCCTGACGCTGCGGGCGAAGTTCACGGAGAAGGTCTTCCTGGATTTCAAGGTCATCCTGAATCATGACGCCACACCGGCGGAGGATCAGCTGCGCACCGATGTGAAATACACCCTCGGGCTGGGCATGGGGTTCTGAGGGGACGGCCGGAACCCGGGGGACTCGACCTCTCCGGGGCGGTCGGATACCGTATCGGCGTGCCGGACGCGGAAACGACGCGGGCGTGGAGAGGATGCCACATGAGAGGTTGGCGGAGGGGTGCGGCGGTCTCGGTTCTCGTTCTGGCGGCGGGCGCAGCCCGTCTGGAAGCGCAGACCATCATTCTCGACAAGGACGAGGAACGGGTTTTCCGGGAGTTGAACTGGATCCCGTACGCATTCTTCACGGAGAGCTTCGGCCTGGGGGCGGGTGTCGGCGCCGCCTACAGCGGCTGGCCGACGGAGGCGGCCGCGGTCATGGGCGCCGCCACGGCGGGGACGAAGGGATCCTACAACGTCGTCGTCGCCCTGTCGGACTACCAGATGCCGGGGCTGCCCCGGCTGGTGCTGGAGCCGATGCTTCTCTACGCCTCCTACGAGGACCAGCGGGTTTACGTGGGACGCAACCCGGAGTTTCCCGGGGAACGGGCGGGGTCGAACGGTTCGGACGAAGGGAACTATTACGAAGTGACCCAGGGCGACGACTGGGTCCGGCTGCCGCTTCACTGTCTCCTGCCGATCGGCGACGGGCGGGAAACGATCGTTCACCGGTACGTCATCGACCGCGGGCTGCTGGTCCAGAATCCCTCGGGCGGCGACGTGTGGAATCCTCTGGTCAGCGGCCGGACGCGTCTGACGCTGGTTCCGGAATGGCGGGAGCAGGATCTGCGGGGCGCGAACGACCGGAATCTGCCCGTCAGGACGATGAACGTGCGGCTGGCGCTCGAGTACGACAACCGCGATTTCCCGTTCAACGCCACGCGGGGCAGTCTGCAGCGGCTCTCCTATCAACGCGATTTCGACGACGACGAGATGTTCGGCGAATGGGAGTCGTGGAGTTTCCGGTTCGCCAAGATCTTCGACCTGGGGGTCACGCGGACCTTTCGGCAGCGGGTGCTCGCGCTGGGGTTCTGGACGGCGTACGTGCCGACCTGGGAAACGAAGCGTGTGGATGGAGAGGAAGTCGTCGTGCGCCGGCCGCCCTACTACGCCGGCGGGCGCCTGGGCGGACTCTACCGGATGCGCGCATTCGAGGACAATCGCTGGCAGGACAGGGCGGCGATCTACTATTCGGCGGAGCTGCGGGTCATTCCGGAGTGGCAACCGCTGCGGGACGTCGACTGGTTGCGGTGGGCGGCGATCGAGTACTGGCAATGGGTGCTTTTCGCCGAGGCGGGGCAGGTGGCTCCGAGTTACGCCCTGAGCGCCCTTCACGACGACCTGCGCTACGACGGCGGGATCGGCCTCCGCGGGATGATCCACAAGGCCGTCTGCCGGTTGGACGTCGCGTTCGGGGAAGAAGGCGCCCGGGTGGTTGCCATGTACGGGCAGCCTTTCTGAGGGCGTTGGCGCGACCGGACGCGGGAGGGAGGAAGGAATGAAGAGGATCTTCGTCGGCATGACGGTTCTCGTGGTTTTCGGCGCGATCGCCCTCTTCGGCGCGGAGACGGCGGTCCGTTTCGATCCCGGAAAGGACCTGGTTTCGCTGCATTACGATCATGCGCCGGACCGGGACGACGGGCAGAGCGCGGCCGCCGATCGGACGATCCTGGAGACGCTTTTCGGGGCGGAATGGCTTCCGGAACACGTCGTCGCGGTGTCGGGCGCCTACGGGAAGAAGAACGCGGCGGCGTTCAACCCGCAGTCCGACGCCGTGATGGACGGGGTCTGGAACGGGCGGGGCGGCTGGATCTCCGCCCATGAGGATCGCTCGGCGGCGGTCTCCGAGCTGGTCCGCCGTTGGGGCGATGTCCTGGACGCGGGCGGAGACGTCTGGGTGAAGGAAGGGGGGCAGTCGGATCTCACGGCGGCGGTGGTGCGGGAGATCCGGAAGAAACGGCCCGGCCTCGACACGACCCGGCGGATCCACGTCGTGCAGCACAGTCCCTGGAACGAGCAGCAAACGACGGAGGCGGATCTCGCGTATGTAAAGAAGAACACGGACTACGTCCGCATCCGGGATGCGAACGCGTACCTGAACCGGGCGCGGGGAAACGAGGCGTTTGCGGCGGCCGCGAGAAGCCACCCCGTCTTCGGACCGGCATGGAGAGCGGCCTTCGAGTACTACGATCCGTCGATCCGCCTCGATTTCTCCGATACGGGCGAGCTGATGCGGATTCTGGGAATGGAGCCCTTCGGGCCGGACGAATTCGCGGCGCGTTTCCTGGGCGCGGGCGGCCCGAGGGGGGAGATTGCGGGGAAGGAGCGATGATGTCTTCACGGGAAATCGTTCTTGCACAGATCCGGCACGAGGAGACGCGGCCGGTTCCGTACACCCTCGGGTTCGAAGAAGGCGTCGCCGAGAAACTCGACGCCTTTCTCGGCAGCGACGAGTGGCGCCGGAAGATCGTCCCCTTCATGGCGGTCGTCGATCCGGTCGATACGACCCGCGAGGAATGGATCGACGAGGTCCACAAGCGCGACGCCTTCGGATCCCTCTGGCGGTGCGACCGCCGTCCCTACCACATCGTCGAGCCGGCGATGCGGGAGCCGTCGTTCGACGACTACGAGTTCCCGGGGCCGGACCGGTTCCTGGAACCGGCGCGGATCGAGAAGGCCCGGGCCGAACTCGAAGCGCATCCGGACCGGTTCCGGGTCGTCGGCATGGGGTGGGGGCTTTTCGAACAGAGCTGGCGGATCCGGGGATTCGAGAACGCGTTGATCGATGCGGCGGCCGAACCGGATTTCTACACCGAACTCCTCGGACGCCTGAAGGATCTCTACCGGGTCTTCCTGGACGCCTGCGCCGATCTGCCGGCCGACGCCGTGCTCTTCGGCGACGACTGGGGGGACCAGCGCGGGGTGATCCTCGGACCGGAACGCTGGCGGCAACTCCTGAAACCCCTCTGGGCGGAACTCTACGAGGTGGTCCATGCCCAGGGGAAGATCGTGATCAGCCACTGCTGCGGGAGCGTGGCCGAGATCATGGACGACATCATCGAGATCGGGCTGGACGTGCTGGAAAGCGTGCAGCCCGAGGCCGCGGGCATGTCCCCGTACGAACTGAAGAAGAGGTACGGCGACCGGATCGCCTTCTGGGGCGGGCTGGGCAGCCAGAGCACGATCCCCTTCGGGACGCCGGACGAGATCCGCGCCGAGGTGGCCCGCCTCCGCTCGAAGATGGCGAAGGGGGGCGGGTACATCCTGAGTCCTGCGAAGGCGTTGCAGCCGGAAACGCCTCCCGAGAACATGGCAGCCCTCGTGGAGGCCTTCACCGAACAGGAGATCTGATCATCCCGCGATCCGGTCCGCCGGAGAGGGAAGGGGGCGGAAGGCGGTGGCGATCCGATTCGCCTTCATCACGGACACTCATCATCATCCCGACGCCGGCGGGGAAGTCGGCGCGGGACCGCAGATGCAGCCGTGGAGCGCGCGGATCCACGAGGCCCTGGTGCGCGACGTCAACGATTTCGATCCGGATTTCGTCGTGCACGGCGGCGACATCGGCTGCGGGGGCGAGGCCTTCGGGCTGACGTCGGAACAGCATGTCCGCGGCCTGGAAGAGGCCGCCCGGATGCTGCGGGGAATCCGGGCCCCGCTCTTCGCCGTTCCTGGGAACCACGATCTCGATCCCGAGACCGGATCCAAGGAACCGTTCCTGCGCTCCTTCGGGTTCGAGGGGAGCGCCCGGCGGAGTTTCGTTCGGGAAGGCGTGCGTTTCGTCCTTCTCGACGCGCAGGACGTCCCCCGCGACCTTATCCACGGGCACATCTCCCGCGAACAGATGGACTGGTTCCGGCGGGAATGCGAACTGGCGCGCTCCGCGCGGGAACCGGTGGTGCTCTTCTGCCACCAGGTGATCGGGATCGACGGCTACCAGCCCCTGATGTTCGTGGACAATTCCCGGGAGATCCTGGACCTGGCCGCCCGCTTCGGCGGGATCGCCGCCGCGTTCCACGGGCACGGTCACGTCAACCGGGTCCGCCGGGAAGCGGGCGCGGCGTGGATCGTGACCTCCTCGTTGATCGAGTACCCGATGATGTGGCGCGCCGTGACGGTGGAGGACGGCCGCATGCGGATCGAATCCCGCCAGCTCGATCTGCCGGATCTGCTGGCGCATTCGAGCCGGGCGCAGGGCGAGGAACTCAGCGCCCGATGCCTGGGGCGTCCGGAGGACCGGGATCTGACGGTGCCGCTGCGGTCCTGAGGCATCCGCGGCTTCGTGGAGGATCGGGACCCGTGCTAGCATGGGGGTCTGATGGGCAAGAAGAGGTTCCTGCAGTTCTCGGATCTTCATTTCGGATCGAAACTGACCGGAGGGCGCCTGCGGCTGCCGGAGGAGAAACGGGCCGTCCGCCAGGGGGAATTCCGGAAGGTCGTCGACGATCTGACGGCCGCGGCCCGGGAGAACGACGTCGACGCCGTGCTGCTGCCCGGGGATCTTTTCGACGAGGAACGCGCCGACGGCGAAGCCGTCGGGTTCCTCGTCGACCGGCTCAACCGCCTGGCGCCGATCCCGGTTTTCGTCGCCGCCGGCAACCATGATCCCGTCGGGAGCGCGTCGCCCTGGAACCGGGAATTCCTTTCGGGTCGCGGTCTGGCGGCCTGGGGGGATCACATCCACGTCTTTCCGCCGGACCGTTGGCGGGAGACCCCGATCGGCGACGGATGGTCGGTGGTCGGCCGATCCTGCGGGACCGGCCTGGAGGGGCGCCGGCTCTTCGATCCGCCCCTGCCGGCGGCCGAACATCCCCGGCGCATCCTGGTGGCCCACGGTTCGGAGGAGGGCAGCATGCCGCCGAACAAGAGCGCGGCGCATCCCTTCCGGATCGAGGAAATCCGGGCCGCCGGAACGATCTACGCCGCGCTCGGACATTTCCACGCCCGGCAGGAATTCCGGGAAGCCGGGGGCCGGATTCTCGCGGCCTACGCCGGTTCCCCGGTGGCCCGCGGCCTCGACGAGACCGGTCCGCGGGCGGCCCTGCTCGTGACGGTCGACGAGGACGGCGCGGTCGGGATCGAAACGCTTCCGGCGGATCCCCGTCGCATCGTCGTTCAGGAAGTCGACCTGACGGGCGTTTCCCATGCGGAGGCGGTGAACGCGCGCCTCGTGGAAGCCGTGCGCAGGGCCTCGCCCGAGGGGCGGGATCTCGTCTTCCTCCGGGCCGTGGGCCTCGTTCCGCCGGATCTGTCCGTCGATCTGGGGGAGGAGGCCGCGGGATCGTCGTTCCACGTGGTCCTGGACGCATCGGAGGTGCGTCCGAACTACGACATCGAGGAGATTCTCCGGGGGGATTCCGGGGCGGACACGCTGGAAGCGCGGTTCGTCCGGGCCCTCGTCGAGGAGATGGACGCGGAACGGGATCCCCGGAGGAAACGGCTCCTGGAGGAGGCGATCGGATACGGACTGGACGCCCTGCGCCTCGGGAAGGTGAGGATGCGTCATGTGGATTGAGGAAATCCACATCCGCGGGTTCGGTCCGCTGCGGGGACGATGGCGCTTCGACCCCCGCCGGCCGACGGTCGTCGTCGACGACAACGAGGCCGGAAAATCCCACCTGGTTGCGGCGATCCTGGCGGGGCTCTACGGGTTGGAACAGACCAAGCGCAGCAGCACGCGGTTCGTGGAGGAGGACCGGTTCCTGCCCTGGGACGGATCCGTCCCTTACGGGTTGGCCCTGACGATCCGCGGCGGCGGACGGAGGATCGAGATCGATCGGGATTTCGCCGCGGGCCGGACACGGGTGCGGGACGCGGACACCGGGGAGGACCTGACGGGACAATTGCACGGGGGACGCACGGAGACCGTCGGCGACCGTCTTCTCGGTCTGCGGCGTGATCAGTTTCTGCGCACGGCGCTCGTGCGCCAGGGGGAAATCGACGCCGTTCTCCGGGACGACGGCGGCGAGCGGATCCTCGACGCCGTGCAGCGCGTTCTCGTCTCCACCGAGACCGACATTTCCCCGACCCGCGCGCTGGAGGTCCTGGAGAACGCCGCTTCGGACAACTTCGGCGTGAAATTCGAGACGAAGCTGAAACGTCTTTCGAAGGAGATCGCCGAAAAGGAAGCCGAGTTGCGGCGGCTTCGGGAGCTGCGGGAATCCCTCGATCAGCAGGCGACCGAACTCCATTCCCTCGATGCAACGATCCGGAAACTGCGGCGGCGGGAAACGGAAGCGCTCGTGCGGGATAGGCGCCGCCGCGGGATCCAGATCGATCGTCAGCTCGATCGTTACCGGCGCGACGCGGCCGAACTCGACCGGTTGAAAGGGGAAAGGGATCGCCTGGAGAAGTACGCCCCCTTCCCGGCGGATCGGGGAAAGGAACTGATCGAGATCTCGACCCGTCTGCAGGCGATCGAACGCGACCTGGAAGAACGCGAGAAGAAACGCGGGGAACTGGAGAAGCGCCTCTCGCTCGCCGGAGCGCGGTGGGAATCGTTCGGCTCGTACGCGTGGGCGGATCCGGAGGCGGTCCGGCGGGTGGCCGTCGCCGAGGGACAGTTGCAGGCCGCCCTGGTGGACGAACGGACGGCGCGGGAAGCCGCCGAGGAGGCCGAACGGGAATTCGTGCGACGCGGCGGCGATCCCGCCCGTCGGGAAGCGCTCCACGCGCGGATCGATCCGATCGATCCCGCCGTCCGCGAGGAATTCGAACGGCTGTGCGAGCAAACGGACCGCGTTTCGGAGGCGGTCGAGGATCTTCGCGCCGGGGCGGCGGCCCGGCGGGATCTTCCGGCCGCGGGCCGGGGTTCGATGATCGCGGGATCCGCCACCGCCCTCGCGGGCGGGATCTCGGTGGTTGCGGTCTCCCTCCTGCGTCGTTCGGTTCCGGGGGCCGTTTTTGCGGCGATCGTCGCCCTCGGGTTGGCGCTCGTCGCGGGCGGCCTGGCGATCCTGCACGGGGCGCGGCGGCTGCGGCGTCTTCGTGTGGAGGAGGACCGGCGACTGGATCGGGAACTCCGGGCGAAGGAGGAGGAGCAGCGTCTGCTGATGCGGAAGCGGGACCGGATCGCTTCCGAACTCGGGTTCGCGGACGCGGACGAACTGCTCGAGAGCCTGCGGGAACTGCAGAGGCTCGATGCGCTCGGTCGGGATCTCGACGTCGCCCGGGCCCGCTGGACGCCGGCGGCCGAGCGGGCGCGCCGGTGCCGGGAGGCCCTCGTGCCCTTTCTCGAACGATCCGGGATCTCCCTGGGCTGGCGGGACGTCGACCTGGGGGTGGCAAAGGCTCTGCTTGACGCAATGCGCGCCGCGGTCGCCGCGCGGACGGAGGTCGAGTCTCTCGAGAAGGAGATCGGGGAAATCGACGGCGGCATCCGGGCCCGGCGGGAGGAGTACGAGACCCATCGGAGGCTGCGGCGTGAGATCCTGGCGGCGGCGGGGATCGACGAGGCGGACGACCGGCCGGCGGCGGATCGGGCGTTCGCCGAGGGGGCCGAGCGGCACCGCCGGTATCGACGGTTGTGCGACGAAGAGATCCCCGCGCTGGAAAAGCGGATCCCCTCCCCGGAGGAGATCCGCAGGCTGGAAGCGGAGAAAAAGGAGATCGCCGCTTTCCTTGCGCCCCTGTCCGGGATACGGGAGGAATCGGCCGATTCTTCGGAGGAACCGGCCCCGCGGTTCGAAGAGATCCGCCGGCATCGGGAAGAGGTCGAACGGGGCCGGCGCGAGCTGGAACGCCGCATCGGGCGGGACCTGGAGGACTACCAGGAGAACCATCCCCGCTGCGTCGAGGAACTGGAGGAACTGCGTACGGAACAGGAACGGGTTCTCCGGTTCCGCGAGGCGGTGGAGATCGCGGCCGGGACCTTCCGCCGGATCACCGAGGAGGGACATCGCAACTGGGCCGCCCCCCTGAGCGCGGCCGTGGGATCCATCCTGCCGCGGCTGAACCCGCGCTACCGGGGGATCCGGTTTCAGCGGGATTTCTCGATCCAGGTCCTGGAGGCCGACGGGGAAGGGGTGCGCGAACAGCGCGCGATCGACCACCAGCTCAGCACCGGGGCGCGGGAACAGGTCTACCTGGCCGTGCGGCTCGCCCTGGCGGCGGAACTCTCCCGGGCCCGCGAACCGATCCCGGTCCTGCTCGACGAACCCCTGGCCCACGCGGACGACGAACGGTTCGAACGGGCCATGCGGTTCCTGCTGGGCGAATACGCGCGGGATCGGCAGGTGATCCTGCTGACGTGCCACCGGGAACGACACGAGCGTCTCGCGGCGCGGGCGCCGGAACTCTTCGGCGAGACCGGCGCCCGGATCGTTTCCATGAGGCCCGCGGAGACGTGAGCGGCGGCGAAGGCCCGCAGCGGGGTGGTCTCTTGACCTTTGCCGGGGCCGCCCACAAACTCTCCGCGAAAAGGAGACGCGCCGGATGGACCTTTCGACGACGTACATGGGGATGGACCTTCGCAACCCCGTCATCGTCAGCAGTTCCGGCCTGACCCAGTCGGTCGACGGCGTCCGCCGTTGCGAAGAGGCGGGGGCGGGCGCGGTCGTGCTGAAATCGATCTTCGAGGAACAGATCGCGGCGGAGGTCGACGGGCTGCTCGACGCCAGCGAATCGGCCCTCTGGCACACGGAAGCGGCGGAATACATCTCCCGGTACGGCGAGGATCGTGCGGTCGAGCATTACGTCAAGCTGATTGCGGACGCCAAGGCGGCGGTTTCGATCCCGGTGATCGCCAGCATCCACTGCGTTTCCCCGGGGACCTGGACGCGCTTCGCCGCGAAGATCCAGGAAGCCGGGGCGGACGCGCTCGAGTTGAACGTGTTCATTCTACCGGCCGATCCCCGGAAGGACGGCCGCGCCAACGAACGGGCGTATTTCGACATCGTCTCGGCGGTCCGCGAGGAGGTCTCGATCCCCCTGGCCTTGAAGGTCGGACCGTATTTCTCGGGCCTGGCGGAGACGCTGACGACCCTCAGCCGCACGGGAATCCAGGCCCTGGTGCTCTTCAACCGGTTCTATCGTCTCGATTTCGACATCGAGGAGATGAAGATCGTTTCGGCGAGCGCCCTGAGCCGTTCCGAGGAGATCGTGGTCCCGCTGCGCTGGATCTCGATCCTGGCCGACCAGGTCGATTGCGACCTGGCGGCGACGACGGGCGTGCACGACGGCGCCGGGGTCGTCAAGCAGCTCCTGGCGGGCGCCGCGGCCGTCCAGGTCTGTTCCACGCTCTACCGCAACGGGATCGGTTACCTCGGCACGATCCTGGCGGACCTGCAGGGCTGGATGGAACGGCACGGATTCCGGACGATCCCGGAGTTCCGGGGCAAGATGAGCCGCGGCCAGAGCGCCGACCCCGCGCAGTACGAGCGGGTCCAGTTCATGAAGGCCTCCGTTTCGCTCCGGTGAGCCGGGCGCATCCGGTCGCGGAGACCGGGGGAACGCCTTCCCTTGACACCCCCTGCGCCGGGATGGGATGCTCGGGCCGGGCAGGGGGGAGGATCGCGGCATGCGGCGTCTTCTGTTTTCCGCGGTGATCCTGCCGGCGGTGTGTGCGACCGCGGCGGGGGAATTCGCGATCGTCGGGATGGACCGGGACGGGACGATCCGCTGGCGGGCGTTGGAGGATCACGCCTACACCGTGGAAACGCGGGACGGACCCTCCGGGCCGTGGGAGATCGCGCCTCCCGCGGAGCAGTGGCCGATCGACGTTCCCGAATGGACCGCGGGCGAAGGGCCGGCGGCGGCAAGGCGTTTCTACCGCGTGAAGGCCGAGCCCGTTTCGCAGGCGCCCGAGGGCATGGTCCCGATTCCCGGCGGGACGTTCGCGATGGGGGATTCCCTGGGCGACGGGTTCTCGTACGAGCTGCCCGTTCACGAGGTCGCCGTGAGTCCTTTCTACATGGCGGAGACGGAGGTGACCAAGGAGGAGTGGGACGCCGTGCACGCCTGGGCGCTCGATCACGGGTACTTCTTCCGCCAGGCCGGTTCGGGGAAGGCCGCGAACCATCCCGTGCAGTACGTGGAATGGTACGACGCGGTGAAATGGTGCAACGCCCGTTCGGAACGCGAGGGGCTGACGCCCTGCTACTACGTTGACGCGGGGAAGACGACGGTCTACCGGACGGGGCGGGTGGACATCGAGAACGCCTGGGTGCGGTGGGATGCGGACGGCTACCGGCTGCCGACGGAGGCCGAGTGGGAATACGCGGCGCGCGGCGGGGCCGCCGGACTGCGCTTTTCCTGGGACGACGCCGACCGGATCTCCCACGACCGCGCGAACTACTACGCGATCGTGAGCTACGCCTACGACGAGAGTTACCCGGCCGGCTACCATCCCGACTACCGCACCGGGGTCAAGCCGTACACGAGCCCCGCCGGCGCGTTTCCGGCGAACGCCTACGGGTTGTACGACATGACCGGCAACGTGCGGGAATGGTGCTGGGACCGGTACGACGCGGCGTATTACGCCTCCTCGCCGGCGCAGGATCCCCGGGGCCCCGATTCCGGCGGGAACCGGGTGCAGCGGGGCGGCGCCTGGGGCAACGACGCCCGGCAGAGCCGCGCGGCGTTCCGCAGCAGTTACTGGCCCGACGGCGCCAACTATTTCCTGGGCTTCCGGACGGTGAGGACCGTTCCCTAGCCTCGATCCGCGTTCCGGAGGGGCGGCGTCACGGCGGGGAAGAAGCCGCGCCGTCGCCGGCCGTGCGCATCTCGAGATATTCGGCCTCGGCGTTGACCGCCCAGAGATCGTGTCGAGCGCCCAGGAGATTCTCGGCCGCCAGGATGCCGGTGAGCATCGAGTGGTCCTGGTTGTTGTACTTGTGCATGCCGTTGCGACCCATGAGCTGGAGATTCCCGAAACGGGCGAGGTAGGCGCGAAGGATCGCGACGCTCCGGGCGTAGGCGTGGTCGTACATCGGGTAGGTCTTCTCCATGCGCACGACCCTGCCGTCGACGACGCGGCCTTCTCCCGCGAGGCCGAGGGCCGCCAGTTCCTCCGAGGCGATCCGGATCCGTTCGGCGTCGGGCCGGTTCCATTCTTCGTCCCCCTCGTTGCAGAAGTACTCCATGCCGAGACAGGTGTAGGCGGGATCGGGAACCATGCGCGGACTCCAGTTCTTGAAGTTCTGGATGCGTCCGACGGCCACCTCGGGGGAATGCACGTAGATCCAGTTGTCCGGAAAGAGGTCCGGCCGATCGATGACCAGGGCGACGAGGATGAAATCGCGGTAACGCAGGGTCCGGGCGGCTTCGAGGATCGCGGGCGGCGGGGGCGGATCCAGGGCGAGGACGAGGTCGCGCATCGGCATGCTCGACAGGAACGAGGATCCCTCGAATTCGTCTTCCACGCCGGCGTCGTCGCGGACCACGAGGGAGCGGATCCGTTCCCCGTCATGCCGGATCCGGACGACGCGGCGTTCGGTGAGGAGCCGGACGCCGTGTTCCGAGACGATTCGGGCGATCTCTTCCCACATCTGGCCGGGGCCGAGTTCCGGGTACTGGAACCGGTGGATCAGGGTTTTCGCGCGGCGGGGATCGTTCGACCGGCGGAAGGCGTCGAGCACGGCCTTGCGCAGGGAGAGCCCGCGGATGCGCTGGGCGGCCCAGTCGGCGCTGATCTGGTCGGTGGGAATCCCCCAGACCTTTTCGGTGTAGGTGCGGAAGAAGATGTCGAAGAGACGTTCTCCGAAGCGGTTCACGACCCAGTCCTCGAAACTGCGTTCGGGTCGGCGCGGGGCGATGCGGGCGCGCGCGTAGCTGGCGGCGACGGCGAGACTGGTGAAAGGACCGAGTTTCCGGGCGGCCTCGAAGGGGCGCAGGGGGTACTGGAAGAATTTCCCGCGGTAATGGATCCGGGAGATTCGCGGGACGCTGAGCATGCGGTCGCCGAGGATCTCGCGCCAGAGGGCGCGGATCCGTTCGTTCTTGGTGAAGAATCGGTGCCCGCCGATGTCGAAACGGAAACCCTTGTGGTTCACCGTGCGGGCGATCCCGCCGACGAGGGAATCCTTTTCCAGGACGGTGACCCCGTGATGAGGGCCGACGGCCCCGCTCCGGACGAGTTCGAGCGCGGCGGCCAGCCCCGCGGGACCGGCGCCGATGATGACGGTTTCCTGGTGGCGGCTTTCCGGCATGATTCCGTTTGTCGCCAAGCGTCCCGTCTTTGCGGATCATGCGCAAGCCTTCGAGGGGGGGTCGACGTTGCCGGAGAATCGGGGATAATGGGGAGGTCATGAACCGCAAAGAGGTAGCCGCCGCCCTGGAGGAGACAGCGGACCTGCTGGAGTTGCAGGGCGAGAATCCCTTCAAGACCCGGGCCTACCGGAATGCGGCGCGGGTGATCGAGGGACTCGACGAGGATCTGGAGACCCTCGTGCGCGAGGATCGCCTGCACGAGCTGAAGGGGATCGGCCGTTCGCTGGCGGAGAAGGTCGCGCTTCTGACCGCGACCGGGAGTTTTCCGCAGCTCGAGGAGTTGCGGGCGGCGGTTCCCGGCGGCGTGGTGGAGATGCTGAAGGTTCCCGGGCTGGGGCCGAAGCGCATCGCCCTGCTGTGGAAGAAGCTCGGCGTGACCAGTCCGGGCGAACTCGAATACGCCTGCCGCGAGAACCGCCTGGTTTCCCTGGAAGGGTTCGGCGCGCGGTCGCAGGAGAAGATCCTCGAGGGGCTGGAACGGTTGCGGAGGTACAGCGATCGTTTCCTCTGGAGCCGGGCGGCGCCCGAGGCCTACGCGATCCGGGACGCCCTGGCGTCGTTGAAGCAGGTGCGGCGCATCGAGGCGGCGGGAAGCCTCCGCCGCTGCAGGGAAACCGTCGGGGATCTGGACCTGGTGGCGGCGTCGTCCGATCCGGGGCCGGTGATGCGGGCCTTCGTCTCCGGAGACCGGGTCGAATCGGTCGAGAGCCGCGGGGAGACGAAATCGACGGTCATCCTGCACAGCGGGATCCAGGTCGATCTGCGGGTCGTGGACGACGCGGAGTTCCCGTTCGCGCTGCATCATTTCACCGGCAGCCGGGATCACAACATCGCCCTGCGGGCCTGGGCGCAGAAGCGCGGTCTGAAGATGAACGAATACGGGCTCTGGCCGCAGAAGGGGCGGGCGAAGCGGAGGATCGCCTGCGCGGACGAGGAGGAGATTTTCCGGCGCCTCGGGCTGCGTTTCATCCCGCCGGAGCTGCGGGAGGACATGGGCGAGATCGAATGGGCGGCCGAACGCGAGCTGCCGGCGCTGGTCCGCCGGGAGGACCTGGTCGGGGTGATCCACGTGCACACGACGTGGAGCGACGGGGCGGACACGATCGAGACGATGGCGCGGCGCGCCGGGGAACTCGGGTACCGGTACATCGGGATCAGCGATCACAGCCGGTCCAGCGGCTACGCGCACGGGCTCGACGTGGATCGTCTGCGGGCGCAGAAGAAGGAGATCGACGCGCTGCGCCGGAAGATCCGGGGGATCCGGATTCTCTGGGGGATCGAATGCGACATCCTGCCCGACGGATCCCTCGACTACGACGACGCGGTCCTGTCGGAGTTCGACTTCGTGATCGCAGCGGTGCACAGTCGCTTCGGATTGGGCAGGGAGGAACAGACCCGGCGGATCCTGCGGGCGATGGACCATCCCGCGGTGGACATCGTGGCGCATCCGACGGGACGGCTTCTCCTGGCCCGGGAAGGGTACGAGGTGGACCTCGGGACCCTGATCGAACGGGCGGCCGAACGCGGCGTGGCGCTGGAGTTGAACGCGAACCCGCACCGGCTCGATCTGGACTGGCGCTGGTGCCGCCGGGCGCGGGATGCGGGGGTGAAGATCAGC
This sequence comes from uncultured Verrucomicrobiota bacterium, assembly GCA_964395275.1. Classification (GTDB taxonomy): domain Bacteria; phylum Verrucomicrobiota; class CALLYA01; order CAYNBQ01; family CAYNBQ01; genus CAYNBQ01. The sequence goes on along the minus strand of CAYNBQ010000001.1, from coordinate 23,117 downwards.
ATCAATCCGGACGCGCATTCGGCCGAAGGACTGGAAGACGTCGCCTACGGGGTGGGAATCGCGCGCAAGGGATGGCTGACCGCCGCCGACGTCCTGAACGCGGCGGACTGGGAGCCGCGGAGGAAGGCGAAACGATGAAGGACGAAGACGGCGAGGGAGGTGACGGCAGGGGAGCGTCCGTCCGCCGGCGGCGCTCCGGCCCATGGATCCCGTGCTTCTGAGCGAAGGAATCATCCTGGCGGTCCTGCTCGCCGCTTCGGCCTTCTTTTCCGGTTCCGAGACGGCCCTCTTTTCCATGGGCCCGTTGCGTCGGCGCAACCTGCGCCAGCGCCGCCCCCGCGCGGCCGAGCGGGTCGACCGGTTGCTGGCGGATCCGCACCGGATCCTGAGCACGATCCTGATCGGAAACACGGCGGTGAACGTCGCCTGTTCGTCGCTGGGCTACGAGATGGCGCGGCGGATCGGGTTGCCCCGGCCCGAGGCCGCGGCGATCGCGGGGGTGACCCTGTTGCTGCTGACCTTCGGGGAAGTGGTGCCGAAGATCCTGGCGATCCGGAAGGCCGCGCTGATTTCCTCGATCAACGCGCCGTTGCTCGAGGGGACGGCCCGCCTGCTGGCGCCGCTGCGCATCACCCTGGAGAAGATCACGGGCGCGGTCCTGTCGAGGACGGCGCCGGAGATCCCCGGGGGCGCGCTGACCGAGGAGGAGTATCGCACGACGATCCGGATCGGGCGGCGCCGGGGGGTGCTGCTGCCCGGGGAAGAACGGATGATCGCGGGCATCCTGGATCTGGACGCCGCCAACGCGGCCGACGTGATGACCCCGCGGGTCGACGTGGTCTACCTGGATCTCGAGGACGATCCCTCCGGCTACGGGAAACGATTGCGGGAGGGTCGCCACCGCCTGGTGCCGGTCTGCCGGGGCGGCGTCGACGAGGTGCTGGGGGTTCTCCGGGTGCGCGACTACCTCCTGGAGCCTTCGCGCGGCATCGAGGCGTGCATGCGCAAGCCGATGTTCGTCCCCTCGGCGGCGTCGCTGAGCAAGGTGCTCCGGCAGATGCAGAACGCCCGGGAACAACTGGCGATCGTGATCGACGAGTACGGGGGCGTCGAAGGACTGATCACGATCGAGGACATCGTCGAGAAGATCTTCGGGGAGATTCACGACGAATTCGAGAAACCGGAGATGCCGATCCGGAAGATCGGGCCGGAAAGATTCCGGGTGAGCGGACGGCTTCATCTCGACGACCTGGAGGATCGGCTCGGAATCCGGCTCGAGGAAGAGGGCGTCGACACGGTCGGCGGATTCGTGACCGCGCGCCTGGGGCGGGTGCCGAAGGGCGGCGACGTCGTCGAGGACGAGAAGGCGCGGATCGTGGTGCGCAGGGTCGACGGCAACCGCGTGGAGACGGTGGACCTGGTCCGCAGGCGCCGGCATCGGTCTCGCGGGGGGGAGGACCGGCGATGATCGAGGCGCTCGGAATCCTCTTCTGCCTGGTCTTCACCGCCTTCTTCAGCGGGATCGAAACCGGCGTGATCTCGGTGAACCGGCTGCGGCTCCAGCACATGACCGAGCAGGGCGTCCGCGGGGCGCGCCGGATCCGGCGTTTCCTGGACCACCCCGAGCGCCTGCTGGGGACGACCCTGGTCGGAACGAACCTGTGCAACGTGGGCGCCTCGGTGCTCGCGGCCAGTCTTGCCGCCCGATGGTGGCCGCAGTACGGCGAATGGATCAGCGCCGCGACGATGACGCTCGTCATCCTGGTGCTGGGCGAGATGCTGCCCAAGGCCTGGTTCCGGCAGGCGCCGGCCGCGCGTTCGGCCCAGTTCGCCCGGCTGCTGGAGGTCGGCTACCGGGTGTTGTGGCCCCTGGTGATGCTCTCCCGGGGGCTGACCTACCTGACCGAGCTGATCTTTCACGCCGCGCCCGCGGGACACCCGGCGGAGGTCACGCGCGAGGATCTCCTGCACCTGGCCTACGAAAGCGTCCGGGAAGGACGGATCAGCGACGAGGAAGAGGCGATGATCCGGGGCGCTCTGGAGGCTTGCAAGACCCGCGCGGCGGACGTGATGGTTCCGGCCGGCCGGGCGGTGACGATCGAACCGAACGATCCGGTCCGGATCGTCCGGCGCATCGTGAGCGAACGAAACGTCTCCCGGCTGCCGGTGGTGGAACCCCGCTCGCGGCGTCCCCTGGGGCTGGTGATCATCTACGATCTTCTCTTCGAACCGGAGAAGCATCGCGGGAATCTGGCGCGGGAGGTCATGCGCGACGCGCACGTCGTGACGGCCGAGCAGACGCTCGACCGGGTGCTGGCGTCGCTGAAGGAGTGGCGTCAGCCGCTGGCGTCGGTGGTGGACCGGCGGGGACGGTTCCTGGGGCTGGTGACCATTGAAGACATTCTCGAGGAAGTCGTTGGCGAGATCGAGGGATAGACGCGACCGGCTCAACCCGGAGCGGACGGTCGTCCTGGGCTTCGTGGGCGCCGCCCTGCTGGGGGGGCTGGTCCTGATGCTGCCGGTCTGTTCCGCATCGGGGCAGTGGACGAATTTCCTGGATGCGGTCTTCACGGCGGTCAGCGCCGTCTGCGTGACGGGCCTGGTGGTCGTGGATACGGGAAGCCATTTCTCGACGGTCGGACGCACGGTGATCGCCCTGCTGATCCAGTGCGGCGGGATCGGGATCATGACCCTCGGCACGGTGATTCTGCTGGCGGTGGGCCGGCGCCCCAGCTTTTCCGGGGAGATCGCCCTGACGGATACCTACGGCCGGCGCTACGGCAACGGGTTGCTGGTGGTGCTCAAGTACGCGGTCCTGTTCACCCTGAGCAGCGAGTTCGTGGGCACCCTCGTCCTCTACGGACGGTTGTCGAGTTTCCCGTATCATTACGACACGGCCACGGCGCTGGGGTCGGCGGCCTTCCATTCGGTCAGCGCCTTCTGCAACGCGGGGTTTTCCACCTACTCCGACAGCCTGGCCGCCTTCCGGCGGGACCCCGTGGTCCTGGGCGCCGTGGGAACCCTGATCGTCCTGGGGGGGCTGGGATTCCCGGTGCTCTTCAACCTGTCGCAGTCCGCGGGATCCCGTTTCCGCCGCACGCGGGAGGGACGGCGGTTGACCCTCCAGACGCGGATCATGCTCTGGGGCAGCCTCGGCCTGGTGCTGGTGGGGGCCGCCGGGATCTACCTGCTGGAATCCGACGGGATGCTGGCCGATCTGCCGTTTCGCGACCGCGTGACGGGCGCCCTGTTCGAATCGATCACGCCGCGCACGGCGGGGTTCAGCACGGCCGACTACGCCGCGGCGCGTCCGGCGACGCTGCTGCTGGTCTCGGGGTTGATGTTCATCGGCGGGGGGCCGGGGGGGACGGCCGGGGGCGTGAAGGTGACGACCTTCGTGATCCTGTTGCTGCTGGGGACGGCGACCATCCGGGGCCGTTCGGAGGTGACGGTGGCGGGCCGCGCCGTGCCGGAGGAGGCGGTCCGCAAGGCGATTGCGGTCTTCATGAGCATGCTGCTGCTGATGTTCGCGATCGGCCTGGCGTTGATGGCGATCGAGGGGAACAGCCTTCGATCGGACATCCAGGGCGCGGGCGAACGCCTGTTGTTCGAGACGATCTCGGCGCTGGGCACGGTGGGGTTGAGCACGGGAATCACGGGCGGACTCGGCGCGGCGGCGAAGGTCTGCCTGATGATCGCCATGCTGGTGGGACGCCTGGGTCCCCTGACCGTGGCGATGCTCGTCGGACGGCGCGAACGGCGTCCGCGCGTGCGCTACCCGGACGAGGCGATCATGGTAGGATGAGCCCGCTGCGAACGGGAGGAAACGATCATGCGCAAGGTCGGCGTCATAGGGGCGGGAACCTTCGGAATGAGCGTCGCCCGGTGTCTGGTGGAGATCGGGTGCGACGTCGTGGTGGCGGACCGGGATCCGGAGAAGGTCCGCGAGGCGTCCGACGTGGTTTCGCGCGTGGTGCAGATCGACGCGATGGACGAGGAGGCCCTCAAGGCGGCCGGGCTGGACAACGTCGATGCGGCGGTGGTGGCCATCGGCGACGAGATCGACGCCAGCGTCCTGGCGACGATGCTGCTGAAGGATTTCGGGATCGAACTGGTGGTCTCCAAGGCGAACTCGGAGGTCCACGGCAAGGTGTTGAAACGCTGCGGCGCCGACAGGGTGATCTTTCCCGAGCAGGAGGTCGGCATCCGCGTGGCGCACATCGTCGAGGCGCCCCGGGTGCTCGATTACATCGAGGTGGCGGCCGGCGTGGCGATGGTCGAGATCGAAGTGGGCCCGGGGTTCTCGGGAAAGACGCTGCAGGAACTCGATCTGCGGAAACGATTCGACGTCGGGGTGATCGCCGTGAAACGGACCCAGGAGGGGCTGGTGCCGGAAGACGCGCTGGAGATCGCCGGACCGGGCACGCGCCTGGAGGCCGGCGACCTGATGCTGGTCATCGGGCGCGACAGGCAGATCGCCGCCCTGCAGAAGGCGATGGGAACGGCCCGGGACTGAGGGAAAGAGCGGGTTCATGTCCAGGGACGAGCATCTGATCCGATCCTTTCGGGAGGAATACGCCGCGGATCCGGCGGTCCATGCGTGGGCGCCGGGGCGGGTGGAGATCCTGGGGAACCACACGGATTACAACGACGGGTTCGTGTTGAGCGCGGCGATCGATCGGCGGATCGACGTCGTCGCGGCCCCTTCCGGCGACGGTCTCTTTCACCTTGCCAGCGATTCTTTCGGGCGGGCCGCTCCCTTCTCCGAGGAAACGATCCGGAAGACCCCGGAGGACCGCTGGGCGGATTACGTGAAGGGGGTGCTGGTCCAACTCTCGGCCCGGGGGATTCCCCCGGTCCCCTTCGAATCCTTCTGTTCGAGCACGGTGCCGGTGGCGGCGGGATTGAGCAGTTCGGCGGCCCTGGAGATCTCCCATCTGCTGGCGGCCCTGCGGATCGCCGGACGGGAACTGCCGATGCTCGAGAGGGCCCGGCTCGCGCAGGCCGCGGAAAACGAGTTCGTCGGGGTGAAATGCGGGATCCTCGACCAGATCTCGAGCCTCTTCGGCCGGGAGGGTCACGGGATCTTCATCGACTGCCGCACGCTCGATGTGGAAAACGTTCCTCTGGGGGACGACGCGGCGGTCGTCGTGGTGAACACGGGCGTGAAACACACGCTGGTGGAATCCGAGTACAACGCCCGGCGCGCGCAATGCGAGGAAGCGGCCGCGTTCTTCCGGCGCCGCCATCCCGAGGTGGAGGCGCTGCGGGACGTGCGTCCGGAGTGGCTCGCGGAAGCGGAAGGCGGGGCCCTGGATCCGGTCGCCCTGAGACGGGCCCGGCATGTCGTCGAGGAAAACGAACGGGTTCTCCGGGGAGCGGACGCGGCCCGGAGAGGGGATCTGGAAACCCTGGGCGCGCTGATGTTCGCGTCCCACGAGAGCAGCCGGACGCTCTTCGAGAACAGTTGCCCGGAACTCGATCTGCTCGTGGAACTGGCCCGGGGCACCGACGGGGTGATCGGATCGAAGCTTTCCGGAGGGGGATTCGGCGGCTGCACGGTGACCCTGGTCCGGGCGGAGGACGCCGGGAGGGTTGCGGAACGGCTCGCGGGGGAATACACGCACCTGGTTCACCGCGAACCGGAGAGGATCGTCTGCCGGATCGCCGCCGGCGCCGGGGTCGAAGCGCTCTAGTCCGGGGTCGATGCCGTTCGCCTATTACAGCCGACTGTCGCGGGCGCAGCAGGCCGAGTACCGCCGCAGCGATGCGATCGCCCTTCTTCCGATCCCCGGCGCGGAAGAACTGCGCCCGGTGGTGGCCAAGCTGCGTCTCGCGCTGGAGAAGGAGAACCGCGAGGCGACCGAGCGGCTCCTGGCGATCCTTGCCGACGAACTCTGCCGCCGGTTGCGCGTTCCGAAGGTCCGCGTCCGGGTCCGGGGCGTGCGGCCGGCCCTGCGGCGGGGCGACGGCGAGCTGCACGGCATGTACACCTACGGCGACGGCGGCCGCCTGATCGAGGTCTGGATGCGCACGGCGCGCCACGCGCGGGTGGTACGGTTCCGAACCTTCCTGCGGACCTTTCTGCACGAGATGGTGCATCATCTCGACGTCGAACGGCTGGATCTGCCGCACTCCTTCCACACCGAGGGCTTTTTCAAGCGCGAATCGCACCTGATGGCGCAACTCGCCCCCAAAAAGGGGACGGGTCCATTTTGTAGATCTTGACTCCTTGACTCCCGCGCCGTCCGCCCGCGCGGCAGGCGCCGGCCCGGAATCCGGGCGGGCGGTCCCGGCCGCGGCTCGACGGAAGGGCGTCCCGGACGTAGGAAAAGGGGACGGCGCCGACGCGCCGCGGAACCGCAACCCGTGGGAACCCCGACCATTCTCCTGATCGCCGTCGGACTGGCGATGGACGCCTTCGCCGTGTCGCTGGCGGCGGGCGGCTCCGGGCTGGCCCGCGGGTCGCGGGCCACGTTCCGGCTGGCCTTTCACTTCGGGTTGTTCCAGTTCCTGATGCCGGTGATCGGCTGGTCGATCGGGGCGGGCGTGGCGAACCGGATCGACGCGTTCGATCACTGGCTGGCCTTCGGCCTCCTCTCCTTCGTCGGAATCCGGATGGTCCGCGAGGCGGTTTCCGGGGAAGAGCGGCGTTACGACCGCGATCCCTCGCGGGGATGGTCGCTGATCTCCCTGAGCGTGGCGACGAGCATCGATGCGTTGGCGGTGGGATTGAGCCTGGCCATGCTCCAGGTGGGCATCTGGTATCCGAGCGCGGTGATCGGGGTGGTGACGGCGGGATTGTCGTTTCTCGGCGTGCGCCTCGGCCGGCGGCTGGGCAGGGCGCTCGGGTCCCGCATGGAGATCGCCGGAGGCGTCCTGCTGATCCTGATCGGGCTGCGGATCCTGGTCTTCCACCTGCGCGGCGGCTGACGCCCGGCGCGGATCAGCCGACGGTGACTCGGTGGTGTCGTTTCTTGCCGGCGCGGAGCATCAGGGCGTCGTTTTGCAGATCCTCGACGGTGACGATCCTCTCGTGGGAGTCGATCCGCCGGTCGTTCAGGTACGCGCCGCCCTGCCGGATGAGCCGGCGGGCCTCGCCCCGGGACGACGTCAGGCCGGTGATATCGGCCATCAGTTCGAGGATGCCGACGCCGTCCCGGAGACGTTCGCGCGGGACGGCCGTGGTCGGCACCGCCTCCAGGGCCGCCTTCCCGGTGTCGCGCGGAACGGTGCTGGACGGCAGCAGATCCGGGGGGATCGGCCCGCCGCCGAACGCGGCGGCGGCGGCGGCGAGGGCGTTCCGCGCCGCCTCGTCCCCGTGGTTGAGCCGGGTGGTTTCGAAGGCCAGGACGCGCTTGGCGGCGTTCAGCTCGGCGCCTTCCAGCTCGCTCACGCGCCGGATCTCTTCCATCGGAAGGAAGGTGAAGAAGGCCAGGAACCGGGCCACGTCCCGATCGTCGGTGTTCACCCAGTACTGGAAATATCCGTAGGGGGAAAGGCGGCCGGCATCGAGCCAGACGGCGCCGGAAGCCGTCTTGCCCATCTTCGCGCCGGCGGCGGTCGTCAACAGGGGGAAGGTGACCGCGTGGACGTCCGCGCCTTCGACGCGCCGGATGAGATCCGTCCCCGCGAGGATGTTGCCCCACTGGTCGTCGCCGCCCATCTGAACGGTGCATCCGTATCGCCGGTAGAGTTCGAGGAAATCGAAGGCCTGCAGCAGCTGGTAGTTGAACTCCAGGAACGACAGCCCGCTCTGCAACCGCAGCCGGTAGGCCTCCGAGGCGAGCATCCGGTTTACGCTGAAATGGCGTCCGACGTCCCGGAGGAAATCGATGTACTTCAGTTCCAGGAGCCAGTCGGCGTTGTCGACGACCAGGCCCCTGTCTTCGTCGGAGAAATCGACGAACCGCCCGATCTGTTCGCCGATCTTGCGCGCGTTGTCCCGGATCTCCTCGGGCGAGAGCATGCGCCGCATGTCGGTCTTGCCGCTCGGGTCGCCGATCATGGCCGTGCCGCCGCCGAGGATGGCGATCGGGCGGTGTCCCTGCCTCTGGACGTGGGCCATCGCCATGATGGGCATCAGGGAACCGGCGTGCAGACTCGGGGCGGTCGGGTCGAACCCGATGTAGTAGGTGACCCTGCCCGATTCGAAGAGATTCCGCACCGCGTCGCGGTCCGTCACCTGTTGGACGAACCCGCGCTCTTCCAGGATGTCGTAGGCGTTCATGACGATTGGCTTCCGCTTGGTCCGGTTCCGCTCCCGCCGCCGGGAGGCCTCTCCCGGATCCGCCGTCCTCCTGCGGGGCGTTTTCCCGGCGGACCCGGGCCGGGGGCGTCCCGATCTCGATCGCAGGACGACCGGAACGCTTCCGACGAAGCGTCTTCCCTTACCCCCGGACGGTTCCGGGCGCAAGCATCATCGTGTCCGGACCGTCATCACCAGGGGAAGGACGGCGAGTTCGACGGCGGCGCCGAGCAGGGAGGCGCCGACGATGCCGAAGGCCGGCAGCCAGACGATGCCGACCAGCAGGGCGCCGGCGACGGCGCCGAGATGATCGGCTGCATCGGTCCATGCGGCCGTCCGGACCGGCGAGGCGCCCCGGGTCCGCATCCAGTGGTTCACCCAGGGGAAGGCCGCGCCCGTGAGGACGCCGTTGCCCAGGGCGAGCAGGCCGACGGCGAACTGCGCCGCGGCCGGTCCGCCGAGGGGCGAGCCGGGGGCGGCGCGCACCAGGACCCAAGCCGCGGCGGCGGTGACGACGCCCCAGCCGGCGCAGGCGAGGGCGGGAACCGCCGCGGAAGCCGCGGGCGGACGGTTCCGGGTGCGGATGGCGGATTGGACGATCCACGCGCCGAGGGCGAGGCCCGCCATGAAGATCGCGTTGACGGCCCCGATCTTCTCGTAGACGTAGCCCAGGAGATCCTGGCAGAGGGTCAGGTGGACGAGATGCAGGGCGAAGGCGGAGAAGCCGATGGCGCCGATGAGCGCGACCCCGGGCAGCCGCGCGTCCGCCCGGCGTCCGCGGACCCGGCGCACCAGGACGACGAGGCCCGCCGCCGCCCACGCAGCGGCGATCCAGAGCCGGGCGGGGCGGCGCGCCGCGTTCAGCGGCAGGGAGGCGAGGGAGCTTCCCGCGTACCGTCCCCAGATCCGGAGCGCGTACAGCGGCGCCACGGGATGCAGATCGCTGTTGAGCCGCGGGGATTCCACGCCGTCGATCCGTCGCCGCGCGTGATCGACCTTTTCCGGATCGAACGTTTCCGAACCGAGGAAGAAGTAGGGGCTGAAGGCCCGGGTCCGCACCGGGCGTTCCCGGAAGCGGTCGAAAAGGGTTTCGCCGTCCAGGGTCGCGGAGCTCCGGGCGTCTCCGGCGAAGAACCATCGCTCGGCGCCGCCGCCGACGAGGACCCGGTCGAAGACCTCGCGGAGGGTGCGCCGGATGCAGGCGAGCAGTTCGGCCGATTCCTCTTCGAGATGGACGGAGGTCGACAGGCGGAACCCGAAAACGCCCCCCGGCGACAGGGCCCGCCGCACGCGGCGATAGAACTCCAAGGTGAAAAAGCGGTTGGCGGAGATCGTCGTCGGCCCGGATGTTTCCAGGAGGACGACGTCGTAGGGACCCACGGGGTTGCGAAGGTAGGCGGCGGCGTCGGCGCGGACGAGGCGGAGGCGGGGATCCCGAAGGGTCCGGCGGTCTTCCTCCGGCAGGTAGGGCCGAAGCGTGCGGAGCAGTCCCGGATCGATCTGCACCCAGTCCACCCGCTCCAGCGGTTCTTCGAGAAGGGGGCGGAGGACGGCGGGCACGCCGCCGAGGACGAGAACGCGTTTCGGATCGGAATGCTGGGTCAGGATCGTATGGGCCGCCGTTTCATAGGCGAGGTCGTCCGGGAAGACGCAGAGGTAGCGGCCGTCGGCGAGTACGGAGAACTGGCCGTCGCGTTCGAAGACGGCCAGGTTCTGATAGGGGGTGTCGGTTTCCTCCACGAGGTCTTCCGCGAACCCGGGGCCCAGGAGGGTTCTCCACCGGATCGAAGACGCCCAGGCGTCGAGCCGCCGATGTCCGCCGAGGAGCCCGATCAGCAGGAGGAGCAGCATCCCCGCGGCGCACAGAATCGGGACCGGCCCGGGGCGGCGGAGCCCGGAGGGCCGGCCGTGGAGCGCCGCCGAAGCGCAGGCCATGAGGCTCCCGCCGACCAGGATCAGGACGATGGTGGCCGGTGCGAGACGGGGAAGGAGTGCGTAGGTGATGAGGAGGCCGCCGGCGACGCTGCCCAGGGATTCCGCCAGGTAGACGCGGCCCACGGCCAGCCGATCCTCGCTCGCCCGGGCCGCGTTGCAGGCCGCCGCAAAGGAGAACCCGACGACGCCGGCCAGGGGCAGAACGCTCGCGAACGCCCCGGCGGCGATCGTGGCGGCGGGCGGATATCCGCCGGGGGCGAGTCCCGCGATTCTTCCCCAGGACCGCGCGATCAGGATCCCCGCCGGAACGGCGACGGGAAGGGGCAGCAGCGAGCCGACGAACGGCGCCGTCGCCCCCGTCCTGAATCGCCGGGCCGGGATCGCCGCGGCGGCGGCGCCGCAGGCGATCCCGAGAAACCATGCGGCGAAGACCAGGCCGATCGCCATCTCGTTGCCGTGGAAGACGACGAGGAACTCGCGCAGGTACAGGACCTGGGCCGCCGCGGCGGCCGAACCGAGGAGGAAAACCGCGGTGAAGAGCAGCGACATGGACGGATCCGATTCTCCGGATCGTTGACGGCGTCCCGGATCCGGTTCAGCGCAGGCCCAGTTCGCTTTCGGAAAAGACCTGCGCCGTGAAGACCTCGAACGACGCGCCGGTCTTCCATGCGTCTTCGGGAAGACCGGCCTTGATGCTGAGATGTCTCAGCGTGGTCTCGCGGTCCCAACCCTGTTCCGGGGCGACCTGGGGGAGGAAGACGGCGCTTCGGCCGTTCTTCTGCAGGATGATGCCGTGGATGCCGACCTCGAACGCCTCCGGTCCGGGGATCGGACGATTGGGGGACATGACGCTGATCTCGATTTCGAGTTCGTCGATCTCCTCCGGGCGCACCGGGGGAAACCGCCAGTCCTTCAGGGCGGCGTTCACGGCGTTCCGCTCCACGGATTCCCACAGCGATTCGATCGGCTCGAGCGTACCGATGCAACCCCGCAGCATGCCCCGCTCCTTCAGGGTCACGAAGACCTTGCCGGGCGCCCGGAGCCGGTCGGAGACGCCTTCGGGCGGGGGTTCGACCCGGACGTCGTGTTCCCGCACCGCGCGTTCGATCGTGCGCCGGGCCAGGCGGAGGAGTTGTTTCTGTTCTTCTTCGGAAAGAAGGGTCGCGTCTTCGTTCTCGTTCATGGTCTTGGACTCCGTGGAACCGGGGGCGGATACGGTGTTCGCGGCGAGGTCCGGAACCGGGGTCGACCGGTGTTCCGGAGATGTCCGCCGGAAGAGGATTCCCAGATACGTCACGCAGTTTCTGAAATCGCCCGTGGCGTCGCCCGAGGTGGTCCGTTCCAGGAGCCGTCCCCGGATGCCGGTCGGCCATCGGTCCCGAATCGTGTGGAGCAGGATGTAGATGGGAAACCGGCCGCAGATCGTTGCGCCGGTTTCTTCCTGGTAGTCGAGGAAGGCGTCGGGTTTCAGTTCGACGATCCGGTCGGCGGCGCCCGCGTCGAGTTCCTCCAGGCGGTTCGGGACGTCTTCCCGGAACGGAACGTACCCGTAGCGCGGTCCGAAGTGGGTGAAATCGGAACTGGCGATGAGCAGGGTCCGGTCGTCGATCATCTCCGCGAGGGTCCGGGCGACGCGCCGCATGGTCTCCCGGGAGGGCGAACCGACGAGCAGCGGCACGAACCGGGCCCCGGGAAAGGTCTTCTGGAGGAAGGGCACCTCGACCTCGATCGAATGTTCGGGGCGGGCCTCGGCCCGGGGTTCCAGGAAGACGCCCGATTCCCGGAGTCGGGCGACGAACGCGGTGTCGACGCGGTAGACGCCCAGGGGTGTTTCCCACCCCTCGTCGGCCGGCAGGGCGACTCCGCGGAACGCCCCGTAATGGCTCGGTCCGAGCAGCACGATCCGTTCGACGTCGTTCCGGGTCCCCAGCGCCCGGAAAACCCCGGCGGCGGTCTTGCCGGAGAAGACGTATCCCGCGTGGGGAACGATCGCGCCGACGGGAATCCCCGGCGCGGAAGGCGGCTCCGCCGCCCGTTCGAACAGCTCTTCGAGGGTCCGCTCGAGTTCGGCGCGGTCGGCCGGGTAAAACGCCCCGGCGACGGCGGGGGACCGGACGGCGGCGGCCGCGGATCCGGCGGAAAGGACGGCGGCCAGCAGAAGCAGCACCGGTCTCCCCCGGCCCCGGGAACGTGCCGGGGAGAAGAACCCGCCCTTCCCGGGCGACGGACGATGTCGGCGCGTATCCTCCATGACGGACCCCTCCGGAGCCGGCCCGGAACCGACCTTCCGGAGCATACTCCCGGCGGGCTTTCCGGGGCAACCGCAACGGGTTTTTCCTCCGGCGGTCCCTTGCCGCCGGGAGAAAACATTGGTAGAAGGGAGGTCCACCCACAAAACGGAGCAAGCCGATGGAAACGTACCTGAAGATTTTTGAGGTTCTCGAGGGATGCCGCAAGGACGTCGAAGCCGTCTACGAGAAGAACAACAAGGCGGCGATCACCCGCGTCCGCAAGGCGATGCAGGAGGTCAAGGCCCTGGCGCAGCAGTTCCGCCAGGAATTGATCGAGAAGAGGAACGAGATCTCGAGTTCCTCCTGATTCCCGGGATCGACGAACCCTCGCTTCACGTCCGCGGAGCGACGGTCGGAAATCGATCGAGAACGCCCGGTCGGCGCGGACCGGTCGGGACGGCGGCTGCGTGATTCGGATACGGCAGGCGGCGGGTTCCGTCTGCGGAGGGACGGGCGGCAATGGGCAAGGAAGCCGACGAGAAGGAGAAGAAGGAAAGGTCTCACTTTCCCGAGATCTCCGAGGAGGATCTGATCGATCCCAACGAGGTGTCGGACCGCCCTCTGCGTTCCGTGCGCGACCCCTTCCGGGGACGGAGAATCGGGCACAACCTCCTCAGCGCCCTTTATCTGATCTTCATCGTCGCGGCTGTGGCCCTGGCCGTCTTCCTGAGCAAGAACCCCTGGAAGGAAGAGGGGGAAGAGGAGACGGCGGTCGAACCGGCGGCCGCGGCCGCCGGGCAGGGGATCGGGGAGGCGACGGGGATCGTCGAACAGATCATCGGGACGACGGCGGTTCCGGCGGCCCCCGCCGCCGGGCTTCCCGGCGCGGAGACGGCCGCGCCGGGGGCGGGACCGGGTTCGACGGCGAGAGGCGACGCGCTGAACCTGACGCCGTTGACCCAGGCGGTGATGTACTACGACCAGGGCAAGCGGTTGCTGGAGAAGGGCGACGACGACGCGGCCATGAAGGCCCTCGAGACCTCGGTGAAGATCTGGCCCCGCATTGCGGCGGCCCATCGCGCCCTGGGGGTGATCTACGTGCGCAGGGAGGACTACCGCAACGCCCTGCGCATGTTCGACGAGGCGTTGAAACAGGATCCGACGGTCGTGGAGAACTATAACAACGCGGCCTTCTGCCTGATGCAGCTCGACGAGAACAAGCAGGCGGAGAGGTATTTCAAGGCGGCTCTCGACATCGATCCGAACTACCTGAAGGCGAGATTGAATCTCGCGTTGCTCTACGTGTCGATGCACGAGTACGAGTCCGCGGCGGAACAACTGGAGGTCTGCATCACGCAGGATCCGTCGAACGTGAGCGCCCGCACGAATCTTGCCTACGTGTTGACCCAGCTCGGACGGGACGAGGAGGCCCTGAAGCAGCTCGAGCAGGTGGTGAAGATCGATCCGCGCCGGGGATCGATCTATTTCAGCATCGCGATGCTGCACGCGGGCCACAACGATCTGGATTCCGCCTTTGCATGGATCGACCTCGGGTTGCCGCACGCCAACCCCGAGCAGGTCAAGGGTTGGTTGCAGGACCCGAAGTTCAGCGATCTCCGGGCCGATCCCCGGTATGCGGCCCTGATCGAGCGGCTGGATCGAGGTCCCGGAGACGCCGCCTCGGCCGCCGCCGCCCCGGAATCCCCGGGCGAGGCGTCGGCGGGGCCCGCTTCCCCGCAGGAGGATGCGGCCGCGGCTGGATCCGAACAAGAACCCTCCCCGCCGGATGAGGCGGCCCCCGGCCCCGCCGGGGAAGCATCGGGGGAAACGGCCCCGGAATCGGCGGCCGCCGGGGGCGGGGCCGGGGCCGGCGGTTCCTGATTCCCGGCGATTGACACCCCCCGGCGTCGTGACTATGGTTTGCGGCTCCCAATTTCGAGGACCGGAGAATGTACGCGATTATCCAGACGGGCGGAAAACAGTACCGCGTGGAAGAAGGGCAGCGGCTCGACGTCGAGAAGCTCGACGTCGAACCGGGCGCCGAGGTGGTGCTCGAGGACGTCCTGTTGGTCGGCGAGGGCGCCGACGTGAAGGTCGGCACTCCGAAGGTGGCCGACGCCCGGGTGCGGGCGACCGTTCTCAACCATTTCCGGGGTCCGAAGCTGATCGTCTTCAAGAAGAAACGGCGGAAGAATTACCATCGGAAGCAGGGGCATCGGCAGGAGCAGACGGCCCTGCGGATCGATCGGATCGAGGTCTGATCCCGGTTCGGTCCGGCGAGGGAGGACGCGGCCATGGCGCACAAGAAGGGCATGGGCAGTTCCCGCAACGGGCGCGACAGCGTCTCGAAGCGGTTGGGCGTGAAAAAGTTCGGCGGCGAGCGCGTTCGCGCCGGCAACATCATCATGCGCCAGCGCGGAACCCGGTTCCACCCGGGCCGCAACGTGGGCCTGGGACGGGACTACACGCTTTTCGCCCTGACCGACGGGATCGTGAAATTCGACGGGCCCCATCGGCGGGTGGAAGTCGTTCCGCAGGAAGGCTGAACGGCGAATCCCACGGGATTCCGACGACGTTGAGGGCGCGCCGCCGCAGGCGCGCCCTTTTCCATGTCGGCGCGGGATCGGGGGAGAGATCGTGAGGCTCTTTGTCGACAAGGTCGAGATCCACGCGATCGCCGGCGACGGCGGGAACGGCTGCGCGAGCTTCCGCCGGGAGAAGTTTGTCCCCTACGGGGGCCCGGACGGGGGCGACGGCGGGGACGGGGGCAGCGTGATCCTGGCGGCCGATCCCCATCTGAACAGCCTGGTCGATCTTCGCTTCAAACCGATCCGCAAGGCCGGGCGCGGCGGCCACGGACAGGGCAAGAAACGCCACGGTTCCCGGGGCCGGGACTGCCGGATCGCGGTTCCCTGCGGGACGCAGGTCCGGGATCCGGAGACCGGCGAGCTTCTCTTCGATCTGACCGAGCCGGGGCAGGAAGCGGTGATCGCCCGCGGGGGGCGCGGGGGGCGCGGCAACGTGCATTTCGTGACTCCGGCCCGCCGGGCGCCTCGCGAATGCGAACCGGGGCAACCGGGGGAGGAACGCAGGGTCCTGCTCGAACTGAAGCTGATCGCCGACGCCGGCCTGGTCGGGTATCCCAACGCCGGGAAATCCACGCTGATCACCCGCCTGAGCCGCGCCCATCCGAAGGTCGCCGCCTATCCGTTCACGACCCGGGATCCGGTGATCGGCGTGATCGAGTACGACGACTATTCAACGATTACGGTGGCGGACATCCCGGGCCTGGTGGACGGCGCCCATCGGAACGTGGGACTGGGGCACGATTTCCTGCGGCACATCGAACGGACGAAATGCCTGGTCTTCGTGATCGATTGCGCGGGCGTCGACGGCCGCAAACCCGAGGAAGACTACGTTCACCTGCTCGAGGAACTGCGGTTGTACAACGAGGCCCTGCTCGACCGGCCGCGGCTGATCGTGGCGAACAAGATGGATCTGCCCGGGGCCGAAGAGGGAATGAAACGCCTCGCGCAGGTTGCGGACCGCCCCCCGATCCCGATTTCGGCACTCGAACGGCGCGGAATCGACGTCCTACGTTCGGCGTTGCGGGAGTTGGTGGATCATGCTCCGGAACCCGGGGACTGAATCCGGCGGAGCGACGGTTCCTTCTCCGTTCGCATGGAGAGAACCGCCGCTGATCCTGTACCTGTCGATCTCCCTGCTCCTGCACGGCCTGGTCCTGCTCTGGGTGGAACAGGGCGGCCCCGCGCGCGGTTTCTTTGCGGTTCCCGAGAAGGTCCGGCAACGTCCGAGCGAGCCGGTGCTCACCTTCGTGCCGACGTCCCCCGAGCAGGCCGTGGAAGAATCTCCGCAGGACGCCCGGACGTACTCGGATCATGCGACCGCCGCGGCGCAACCCGAGCCGTCCCCGGCGGATTCTCCGGAGAAGATTCCGGAGATCGACGGGGAGGATTCCCGCACGATCGCCCTGGAGACGGGCAGTCCCGATGCGGGCGCCCCTCCCGCGCCGGCGGCCCCGGCGCCGCCCGTCCCGGTCCAGGAGACGACCCCTTCGCCGGCCGAAGCCGCGCAAGCCGCTTCCCGGGAGTCGCCGGCGGAAAACCGTCCGGCGGGCGATCGGGGCGAACTTGTCTCCGAACCGCTGGATTCGCCGGGGGTGAAACTCGCGGCGGAGCCCCTGCCGCGTCCGCCGGCGGAACCGCTCACCGCGCAGGAACCGCCGTCGGAGACGTCGGTCGAGGCGCAGGGGAGGGGGCGGCCGGGGCCGCACACCCGGTTGCCCCAGGTGGCGGGACGGGTTGCGGAAGCAACGGTTTCCCGGCGCGGAACGCTGTCGCACGACACCATGAAGAGCGCCTTCGGCGCGTATGACCAGGAACTCTTCGAACGGATCGGGAACCGCTGGATCGCCCTGGTCCGCCCCTATTTCTACGGGGAACGTTCCGGCGAGGTCGTCGTGCGGTTCGTGGTGGGTCTGGACGGCGATCTTCTCGACCTCGAAGTCGTCGAGGAAACCAGCGGCGAAGCCCTCTCCGGCTTCTGTCTGAAGGCCGTTCGGGACAGCTCGCCCTTCCCCCCGATGCCCGGGGAGGTCGTCAAGGCGACGAATTTCGATCGCCGCGAATACCGGATCCGGTTCCTGTACTGAGAGGGTTCCGTGCGGCGGGGAAGATCGGGAGGCGGGTTGCCGTCCGGACCGGATACGGCGGCGCTGTCGAGCGGACGCCGTCCGGGGGTCGTCGTCGGGCGGTCCCTTCTCAGGGGACGGAGAGCCGGTAGAACGCCCGCGGGGAAACGCCGGGATCGACCTCGAAGGTTCCCAGGCACGCGCCGGCGGTGTTGGTCGCCGCGTTCGTCCACTCAGGGGATCCCGGATCGTCGGCGGTCTGCAGGACGACGTCCCTTTCGGCGAGGGCGGGGAGCGCGCCCCATTCGAGGATCACGCCGCCCGGGCCGCGGGAGACCGACCGGAACCAGGCCCGATCGAGGGGATCCGAGACCAGGACGTAGGGCGGGTTGACGGTGCCGACGTAGAGAAGGTTGCGGTCGTGGAAAAGGTTAGTCCCGAGGATCCCGGGAACGACGCCCCCTTCCGGGGAATCGATGTCGAGGACGAGGACCGGGATCTCCGTCCATTCCAGCGCCCCGCCGATGGCCGGGATCCGCAGGGCGTCGATCACGAATCCCGGGGCTTCGACGACGCAGCCGAACCCCTGGACCTCGACGGTGAACTCCGGCGCGCTCGGATCCAGGTCGAGACCGGCGGCGATGATGCTGCTGATGATCGTCGCCTGGGCGCCGGTGTCGACGACGAACTGGTCCGATTCCGAGAAGCCGTTGTGGGTGACCGTGACGTCGTTGGCGGTGAAATAGAGGGCGCCGGAACCGCCGAGCGTGCTGGGAATCAGGGGATGGAAGGCCCCCGTCTCGAGATCGGGGAATCCGAAGTACGAAACGGTTCCGTCTCCGGCGGGAAGGATCTCCAGGAAGAACTTGTGCGGGTACGACGGTGCTCCCGGGTCGGCCGCGGAGGCGAAGAACCCGACGGCGGGGCCGCAGAAGGAATTGGTGCCCGCCGCGAGGAGCGCGGGCAGATCGTTCCGCACGGAAACGACGTGCTGGGCGAACAGGCCGGCGCCGACGACGCTGGGGATTTCCAGGCCCGCCCCGGCGTTGTCGGCCGTATTGGCCCCGAGGGAAAAGTTCGAATGACCGACGAGGGCGGCCGTGTCCAGCACTCCCGCGCCGTCCACCTCCTGGGGGCCGGCGACGAAGAGGCCGAGGGGTTCGGACGTCAGCAGTTCGACCTCGCCGCAGACGCCCGCCGCCGGGAACGGGTTGTCGGTCAGGTACGCGGCGTCCAGGCCGAGGACCAGGGAATCCTCGTATCCGAGCAGATCGGTCGCCGCGCCGCTGTCCAGCAGCACCGGGACCCAGTTCGTCGAGGGATCCCCGCTCAGCGGCGTGCCGGACAGGCCGCCGGACTCGGAAACGGCCAGCCAGTCGAGGTCGTCCGAGGCGCGGGCGTCGGTGAGGACCGCAACCGCGTGCAGGAGGAACCCTGCGATCGGAACGGTCGTCTCCGGAAGGGATCCCGTCGGCGTCGGCCCCGCGGGGGCGCGCGGGACGACGGAAATCGGTTGGGCCCCGGAATCGACGGGCGCCCCCGGGAACGTCGCGCAGAGGATCAGGATCGCAATCCCGATGCACCCTTCGGTTCCCTGGGAAACCCTTCTCATGATTCCAACGTACGGCCGGAATCGGTCCCTGCCAAGGGGGGCCGGCCGAGACGCTCCCGCGCGGACCGCGGAGGCGTTCCGCGGGGATCCCCGGCGGATCCGCGTTCCGCACCCCCGTTCAGAAGGTCTCCAGGCTGACGGCGCTGTTCGACGGCGCGGCGCCTTCCTCGAGAACGACGTCGTCGATGTAGACGCGGATGCCCGCGTCCGGATCGGACTGGCTCGCGCGGAACCAGACGGAAACCGAAGTGCCCTCGGCGGTGAAGGTCGTCCGACAGGGGTACCAGACGTCGGTTTCCCAGCCGTTTTCGGCGATCAGTTCGGGCCCGAACTTCACCGACCGGCGGTTGTGTCCCTCGGTCTGGCCGGTCGGATCGATTCCGATCCGGATCGAGGTCGGGCAGGGCCAGGTCTTCGTGTACTCGTGGCGGAACCAGGCGGAAAGGGTGTAGGTCTTTCCCGGAACCGTCCGGGCGGCCTGGCCGATCGCCATGTCGAGGACGCCGCCGGTGCCGAGGATCTCCTGGGCGGCGGTGCCGCCGTGGGCGTCGACCGGGTTGTCCATGTTCTGCGTGCGGCAGGCCTCGATGATGATGTTCTCGCCGCGCATCCCGGGGTAATCGGTCACGCACCACTTTTCCCACGCGGTCCCCGGCCAGTGTCCGGTGACGAAGATGTTGAGGCCGACCGCCCATTCGTCCTCCTTCATCTTCTCGGAGAAACAGAGCAGATCGTCGCGAACGGCGCTTGCGGGATGATCGTCGTGCCAGCCCCACCAGGTGGTGCCCTCGGTGTAGATGACCGGGGGGAAACGCCATTCGCGTTCCTCGTACATGTCCGCGTAGAAACGCCAGCGCAGCGAGTGGTAGGTGAGGCTCTGCGGCGCGCACATGAAGAAGCCGGCGGGACCGCCGTAGCAGTGGTATCCGACGTAGTCGGCCACCTCCAGGAGGGCCTTCACCTCCGGCAGGATCATGTTGTTCATGTCGCCGGGGGTGCCGGTGGAGTTGTTCAGGACGCAGGAACGCATCCCGTACTCGTGAAGACGCTCGGTGAAGGCCTTTTCGAACCGCGCGATCCTGCGCATGTCGTCGGCGTCGTTCACGTTCGGTTCGTTCAGCCCGTAGTAACAGTGCGCCCAGTGGTTGTCGGCCAGGCTTCGTTCGTAACAGTAGTCGGCGAACTCGGCGCCGTTCGCCTCGACGTCCCCCTGCAGGGGGTTGCGGTGCCGTTGCTCGAAATACGCCTCCGCGCCGAGCTTGGCGACGGTGACGACCTCGGGGCCGACGGTGTTCTGCAGGGTGGTGACCATGTCGAACCGGCTTGCGTCGACGAGATGCGCTTTGCCGTTGAGACGGATCGTGGCGAGATCGTCGTTCCAGGCGTTCTCGGCCTCGTTCCAGTGGGCCGCGCCGTAGATGCCGCCGCCGATCCGGCCGAGCCGCGGGTTGGGCTTGAAGACGCCGTCGATCCCGGTGCTCGATCCGACCCATTCCCGGGCCACGCCGTCCGGGCCGAACCCCGATTCGAAATCGGCGTTGGACAGGAGGTTTTCGGCGGAAACGACGGCCGCGGCCGCGAGCAGGGCCGCGCCGACGGCGAGAAACCGGAGAATTCGCGCGGGATCCGGAGAGTGTACGGAATGCATGATTTCTCCTTCGGGAGAGGGAACCGCCCGTCCGGGCGCACGGCGGTTCCCGGCCGATCGCCGGGGAACATAGCGATTCTGCCGCCGGCTGCGTAGCCCGGATTCCTCACGAAGGCCGGAACCGGGGGTTCGGAAACGGGGGAAAGGGCATGTTTGCGGGAGACGAAGGCGGTCCCCGGCGTTTGCGGCGACAAAGAGGCGGCCGGACCCGGAAGACCCGGATCCGGCCGCGGTGGTGGTGGCGCTGAGAACAGCGCTGTGGAGGTACGGGGATGTCCGCACAGGCGGCGGGGTTGTGGCGTCCCGATTCCACCGTGTTTCTCGGACCCCCGTGCAATCGTACCATCGCACCGGAAGGGGGCCGCGTCAAACGGAGGAGGCGGAACCGGGGCGGATCGATTGCGGTCCGGGCGGGCTGGGGCCGGCCGGACCGTCCCGTGGAGGGATAGTTTGCACTTGACGCGAGGGCCCCGATCGCGCGATCGTCCGGGGAGGGGAAGGCTGCCGGAGGAAGGTGCGTGGGGGGAGTCCGAGGGCGGATTCCCGCCGGGCCGGCAACGGTGTCGGGGGGAGGAGGGGACATGGCGCGGCGAGGATCGTTGTTTCGAAATCCCCGGGCGGTTCTGCTGGCGGGAGCGGGGTTTCTGCTGATGCAGGGCGCGGTTTGCGTCCGCGCCGCCGAACCTCCGGATCCGGGATGGCTGCTGGGAACGGTCGACGCCGACGCGGACGACGCCTTCGTCCGGGCGAAGCTGGACGAGATCGGTCCCGGGCCCGACGCGGCCCTGGCGTTCGTCCGCGACGGGATCCGGTACGAGGTCTACGAGGGATCGTTGCGCGGGGCGCGCGGCACGCTCTGGGCCGGCGCGGGAAACTCCGCGGACCAGGCGAGTCTCCTGATCGCGCTGTTGCGCGCCCAGGGGATTCCGGCGCGTTACGCCCGGGGAGCGCTGAGCGACGGCGACGCCGCGGAACTGATCCGATCGATGTTCGATCCCCGGTTGGCGGCCCAGGCCGTCGGCTACATCCCGCCGGAGTACGGGCTTGCGGACCCGGAAAACGACCCCGAACTCCTCCGCAGGACCCGGGACCACTGGTGGGTCGAACTCGGGGACGGCACGCAGATCGACCCGTCGTTCGCCGACGGTCTGCCACGGACGGCCGCCTCCGAATCGCTTTTCGAGATCCCCGGGGCGATGCGGCACCGCGTCACCCTCCGGTTGATCGCCGAGTTCCAGAACGCCCTTTTCTCCCTCTCGAGCGAAGAGATCCCCCTGGAAGAGACCTTCCCCGCGCCCGCGTTGTGCGGGAAACCGCCGGTGCTCGGGTTCCAGGTCGACCGCGACCGGTCGCCGACTCTGATCGGGGCCCTGGGGATCGAGAAGTTCAATTATGTGCCGTATTTGATCCTTGACGACTTGAACGACGATCCCTCCGACGATCTCCGGATCTCCGGGGAGCCGTTCGAAGAGATGTTCGGGTTCCTGAACCTGGTGAACACCACCTTGACACGGCTCCGGCTCGAGATCGAGACGACGGAACCGGACGGAACGACCCGGACGCATCGTCGCGACATGCTCGATCGCATCGGCTTCGGCGCGCGGCACGGGCTGGGAAAGCCCGCCGCGGTGAGCGGCGGGGAACCGGCCCTGGACGAGCTGCAGCTCATGGCGCTGCACGTGGTCTGCGGTCCGATCGATCGTTCGGTGCTGGAGGTCCGGGCGGCGGCGCGCGAGGCCGCCGCGGAAAAGGCCGCCGCCCGGATCGATGCGATCGCGAGGCTGGCGGATACGCCGGTGGAGGAATGGACGGAGGAGGACCGGGTCGTTGCGGGCGAGCTGTCCGCCCTGCTGCGAAGGGAACTGCCGCTGGAACTGCGGATTCTCGGGGAGAAATTCCTTCTCGAATCGTTCCGGCACGGGCGGGATGTGGCGGACACCTTCCTCGTTCGGGCCTATCCGGATCATCCGCTGATCGTGCTCTGCGATTTCGTGCCCGACGAAGAGGCCGGGACGTTCCGTTTCCGTATCGACCTTCGTCACGACGCCCTCCGGGCGGTTCCCTATCCGGGACAATCCGTGCGGGCCGCATCCCTGTTCGCCCTGCGGCGGGGTTACGAGGAGAACTTGGTCGAACGGGCGGTGCTGGAGCAGCTCACCCCGTTCCTCGGCCGCCGCGCCGGACAGGACATCCTTTCGACGATCACCGTCTTCGAGGCGGCCGAACGGCAGGGAATCCCGATCGTGCTGCTTTCCGGCCCCGGCGATATCCCCCGGCTGGAGGGCATGGACCTGTCCGGCGACGCCCGGGCCAGGATCGCCGCGACGCTGGCCGGCGGCGATTCGGTGAACGTGCCGCTGCGGATGGTGGAGATCGACGGCCGACCGGCGATCGGCTGGTACCGGATCGACGCCGAGACCGGGGAATCGATCGGCGTGATGGAGAACGGATGCCACCAGTCGCTCTACGAGTACGATCTGCTGATCTACCTGGGGTCCTGGGGCGCCCTGTACGGGATGATCCAGACGCACATCTGGTACGTGCACACCTTCCTGCCCTGGTGGAACGCGACGAAGGCCTACATCGACGCCGAGATCGGGAACTACCGGCGAGGCCTCGAATACAACGAACTCGGAGACCGCTGGCAGGCATCGTTCGACGCCCGGTCGATGCTCGGATACGCCGAGGTGACGTACGCCGGCCTCGGCACGGCCGGTGCCGACCCGTATCGCATCGAAGAACCGCTGGAGGAACTCAGCCAGTCCACCTACGTGAACCTGTACGAACGCGAC